>JBEKOX010000106.1:0-2955 GCA_049521335.1 Chitinispirillaceae bacterium | reverse complement strand
CGGCAGTGCTCGGCGCCCATGCCGCCCATATCGCCGTCATTTTTCCCTTCGAGGTTCCCTATTCTTCCCGGTATCGCGCTCCAGTTTCCTTTGTCGGCAACCCCACGGTCGAGGCATTGGAATTGAAGGGCGCCTTTACGAAGGCGCCCCGGCAGCATCCGGGACGCGCGCAATTCCGGCTGGCAATCATTCCCGGCAGTCGGCGTCAGGAAGTAGAATATCTCCTTCCCGTGATGACCGAAGCCTTCGCTCTGCTCCGGAAACGATTTCCCTATGTTAATGCCGTTGTCTCGCAGTACCGCGCTCTTCCCGGGGAACTCTATCGTCGGTTGATCGGGGATGCTCCAATCGAGCTGTTCGACGGGCCGCTTACCGAGCTCCTCAACCGATCCGATTGCGCGATTGTCACTTCCGGCACCGCCACGCTGGAAACCGCACTGCTCGGCATTCCGCTTGTCATAACCTATCGAACGTCGCCGGTAACCTTTTCAATAATGAAGCGCCTCATACGGGTTTCGTATATCGGGCTTCCCAACATCATTGCCGGGGAGAAGATCGTGCCGGAATGCATCCAGGACGAGGCAAATGCGGCGGGGCTTTCTCGCCATCTGGCGCGATTCATCGAATCGCCTGAGCTGTACGACAGGACGGTCGGCCGCCTTGTATCGCTTCGGGAAAGCCTTGGGGAGAAAAAACCTTCGAGGGAAATGACCGGTATCCTGAAAAATATTGTGTTCCCTCACGCTGAAAACAAAGGCGAGAACAAAGGTTGATCTGCTCATGTTACGTGCCATGAAAATCGGTGGTTTTACCCGATGTTCTCATTTTTCAACTACGGATGGCGTTGATGAATTTTTCATCGCGATCCGAACCAATCGGAGCGTTTCTTTCTCCGGCGCGCTTGCCGAAATTGCCGAACGCTATCAGAACGCGCTCGATCATTTTCATCTGGATACGGAAGCCGTCGCCTTCAGCAGGTTATTCCTGAGCGATGGCACCAATCAAAAAGAAACCCTTTGCGCCTCTCATGTCTTCAGACTGCTGAAAAACGGCGCACTGTCGGTTATCGAGCAGAAACCGCTGAACGGCGGCCCGTTGTCGCTTTTTTCCTACCTTGTCCGTGGCGGAAAGGGGAAACTGCGAAAGGTACTCAGGAGCAGCTCCGCCGATGGCTGGAGCAACAACGCCCGCATTACCGGAGCGCACTACTCGCTGTATGTGACCGCCAACCTCATGGGAGAACGATCAAAAGATCCCTACGCGCAATCCGTACAGCTCTTTGACAAATTTACCTCCTGCATCGACGGCGAGGGCATGACGCTTCCGGATAACGTGCTGCGTACCTGGATTTACCTGCGCGACATCGATTGTCATTACGACGACATGGTCCGGGCGCGTCGGGAATTCTTTGACCTGCAAAAATTGACCGATAAAACCCGTTTCCTCGCCAGTACCGGCATAGAGGGTCGCATGTGCGATTTCGGTCACCTTATATCGCTGGATGCGCTTGCCCTGGGCGGACTGATCGAAAAACAGATTGTCCGGGTGGAAGCGCCGAGCCATCTGTCGCCGACCCTGCTCTATGGGGTCACTTTTGAGCGGGGCCTTGCCGTCAGATTTGGCGACCGATCGCACGTGTATATCTCGGGGACAGCGAGTATCGACAACAAGGGAGAAGTGCTGTTTCTCGGCGATGTCGCAAACCAGACGCGTCGCACTCTCGAAAATATCCGTGCGCTTCTCGCGACACAGAAGGCGAATCTCAGGGACATGGCCTATTTCATCGCGTATGCCCGGAACTTTCACGATCGTGAAGTCGTAGCGGGGGTGCTTCAAGACGAGATCCACGCCGAAGTGCCGCTGATTTTCGTAGAAGCGGCGGTTTGCAGGCCTGCGTGGCTGGTTGAGCTGGAGGGCATGGCCATCATTCCCTACCGATCGAACTTTCCGCCCTTTTTATAGCCATGCGCCGGCAAAGCTTCGTGCGCGCCTCATTTGTGCACGATCAATTCCCCGGGCAATGTACCGTGGGAGCGCCGGCTTCTTTTTTCCTCCTTGCGGTGCCGTCAACTTTTCGGAGAAGGAAGGATTGCAACGAAGTACGATTTAGCAATGATCAGGAGGCCGACCGTCGGAAAAGGTCGTTCTCTGAAACTCATCTTTGAATACAGGGCCTCTTATCGCGAGTCCGGCGGAAATCGTCGCCTGATAATCCGGATCGATTCTTCCGCCATACCTTGGACGCTTAATTACATCAGTCAATACCAGCGATCCTGGAAAATCTTCAACAAGATCGGCAACATCGACGAGTTCATACAACGTATGGACGGCCTCGGAAGTATCAAAATTTCTGATATCGGTCAAGTCTGTTTCAAGCGGGAACAAAACACCATTTACCGTTGATTCCGGGTCTTCCACCAGACCGAGATAAGTCCAGCCATCGGCATCGAGCGCATTCCATTCGCGACGGTACCCTCTAAGCCGGGTCACGATCAGATCTTGCTCGGAATAGGTTTTTGTCAGCCCTCGTCCATTGATTCCATCGGCATAAATCAATGATCCGTAACCGAATATATAAACCACGTTTGCCATATTGTGATTGCCATTCCTTTCATCGGTAATTCAGCGGATATTATCGGTTATCGATTTTGACTACAAAAAAGCCGTGCGGATTTTTTCCAGCAGGGCTTCTGTCTCTTCGTAATTATAATACCGCAACTATTGAACTCTGACAAGTTTAAGCCGCTTGTCGAAGTTGGGCGCCTTCATCCGAACGATGTACACGCTCGACCCGGCCGAGGTTTGTCGGCCATCGTTGCAGTTCCATTCTACCGTATAGTGACCCGCCTGATACTTCCCGGTCGCAAGCTGTTTCACGAGGCTCCCCTTTAAGTCGTACACATTGATCTCTAGCGAATGCTCCGCAACGCCCGCAATCGTCGGCACGTCGAACGC
>JBEKOX010000105.1:0-3406 GCA_049521335.1 Chitinispirillaceae bacterium | reverse complement strand
AGCCGAAAAAGCCGGGAAAGATGATGATGCTGGTTTCCGCCAGGGTTTTGAGGGCGCTGAGGCGGGCGGTTGCTTCCGGAAGCGGCTGCGCATCGCCGCATACCGACGTGACGAGAAGACCCGCTTCTTTGGGCGATACATAGGTTGCATCAATGCCGATAACGGCGCAGTATTCGGCGAACAGCCGGCAATTGAGGTCTTCGCCGGCCGCCACCAGACAATCGCGGTAACGGCCCGGGTGATCGAGCGGCGACTTCTGCAGTTTGTCTATCTCCGCGGTTATTGCGGCAATGCGCTCCACCGGGACATCAAGCGGCGCATAAATAGCACGGTAGCGCTTCTTGAGCGCCGCGATCTCGGCGGAACAATCCTGGCGCAACAATGACTTATCGACAATGGCGATGAGAGCGTCCGTGACTTTCAAGGGAAACTGCGGCGCTTTCCCCGGTGCGGATAAGACCACGCAACGCCGCAGCGGGTTCGATTTCAGAATAGTAACGATTCGTTGCAGTTTGTCGGCGGTGGCGACCGATGTACCGCCAAATTTACACACAATGTAACTCATATTCATTTCCTCGAATGGCAGGTCAGGCAACGCGCTTATCATGGAATTTCCGACGGTAATTCAACGGCGGACACTTCTCCCGGCGCGTAAACGCGCGCGTAAATGAGTTGCCGCTGGGATAGCCGACCCGCGAGGCAATGTCCGTGACCGGATCGGTGGTGGTTTCAAGCAGGTGCTTCGCCTGTTCCATCCGGATGTTGGTAAGATAGTCGTAGAGCGTCTGCCCGGTTTCCTTTTTGAAAATAATATTGAGATAATTGATATCGACACTGCACTCTTTTTCCAGTTCCCGCTGATGCCGCATGCGAGCGTACTGCAATTCCATGAACATCTTTGCCTTGGCTACCAGGCTCTTCGCCTTGTTTTTCGGAAATTGCGCCTCTTCGATGACCAGAAGTCCTTTATTGAAAAGTACCACGAATATCTCCAGCAGTCGCGAGGTGGTGGACAGCCCCCATACCTCTTTCTGATTCGATCGTACGCAGAGGAGATCGAACACCAGGTTTTCAAAATAAGCCCGTTCCGTCCCCTCAAGCACGCACTTCCCTTCAATGGACGAATTCCAATAGCACCGGGCGTTTTGAGACGGCAGGAGCGAAAAAAAAACCTGAAAGCATTCGAGTGTTCCCTTCTGATGCAGATATGAGTAGCGCTGACTCCGTTCCATGATGCCCAGAAGTCCAGGACGGGCGGTTCCGAATGAATTCCTGGAAAGATTATGAAGAATGCCGCTTCCATCCACTTGAAACCAGAGGCGGAAACAATCCTGCTGGAAGTGAAGCTGCAGCGGCGGGCGGCGCATTTCGGCGGGCGGGGTTGAATATTCGAGGTAGTCTATTCCGCTTATGTCAAGATGCAATTTCGGCAACTCAATAACGGCGCGGTTGTTCCAATCATTAAGGCAGGCGAACGTGCGAACACCGGGAGGGTGCATCGCATGCTGCGTCAGTTCCGGATTATGGAACGCCGCGAGAATCTCATGACGAGTTGGAAACATTCATGAAAAATATATTTTATTAGTGAAAAAAAATTGGAATATTTTAGAAAAATTCGTATATTTAATAACTGCGCAGGATCGCGTAACCACGATTTTATTATAGTGCTTTATCAGCGTCCCCATAGGGTACTATGGCTCCAATCTCCGCCGATATCACCAGCCGCTTCCTTTCCGAGGAAAGCTGTCTGGCGCTCTATTTGAAAGAGATCAGCAAGAATAAAACCTTGAGTCTTGAAGAAGAAGCGGATCTGGCGACTGGGATCCGTGTCGGAGAACGCAAGTCGCTGGAAAGGTTGGTCAAGGCGAATTTACGGTTTGTCGTCAGTGTGTGCCGGAACTATCAGAATCAAGGCCTGCCGCTCAACGACCTCATTAATGAAGGCAATCTTGGACTCATTCGGGCGGCCAAGCGCTTTGACGAAAAAAAGAATTTCAAATTTATCTCCTATGCGGTATGGTGGATTCGTCAAGCGATTCTGCAAGCGCTGGCGGACCAGTCGCGAATAATTAAATTGCCGCTCAATCGCGTCGGTACCATCCATAAAATAGGCAAAACCCAGTGCAAGCTCGAACAGAAGTACCGCAGGCAACCTAATGTTGAAGAGATCGCTCGCGAACTGAGTATCGATGAGAACGAAGTGCGCGAAACGATCAAAATCGGCAACACGCATATGTCGCTGGATGCACCGCTCAAACAGGGCGAGGACTCCAAGTTAATCGATCTTCTTCGTGACGAGAGCCTGGAGCGTCCTGATGACGGCGTCATGGATAACTCGCTGCAGCAGGAGATCGAGCAGACGCTGGATACCTTATCCGAGCGGGAAAAAGATGTGGTGAAACTTTACTTCGGAATAGGGGAGGAAACGGCTCATACGCTTGAAGAGATCGGGCAACGTTTCAATCTTACCCGTGAACGAGTGCGGCAGATCAAGGAAAAAGCGCTGCGAAGACTCAAACACTGCTCCCGCAGCAAGCGTCTGAAGGTGTATCGGAATCTTTAACATGAATACTCTCCCACTATTTTTCAATCATTCAACCATTCAACCGCCACGATGATGGAGCGCTAAGAGAATCGCCGCGCCGGTCAAGCCCGCCGTCATAATTATTACCGGTTCAATAATAAGCGAAGCTGCCGTGAGGCTTGTTTCTATCTCCTCCTGATAAAACTCCGCTATTTTCCGACAAAGGTCGGCATCGTTGTGCCGGGACTGGACATCGTTCAGAAAATCGGACATAAGACCCGAATAATTTGCCGATATTCGCAATTCCGCCGCAAGCTTTGCAACCGTATCCGGAAAAAAAGGCTCTATCGCCAGAATCGTCCGGTAAAGCGGAGTACCCATGATTGTTTCAGCGGCGACCGGGAGCGCTTTCGATAGAGCAACCCCTCCGGAAAGCAGCGCCGCGAGAGCAAGGGAGAAACGCCTCAGCCACTCTCTCCGTGCGAGATCGCTCAGAAGGGGGATCGCTGCAAGAAGGTTGCCGATGGGCCTGAGTATGCTGTTTAAATACCAGGCAAGGGTTGCAGGCAGCAAGAGCGCCGCAACCAGCCCGATTTCCACCTGTGGATGCGAGGCGATCCATGCTACTGTATGGAAGATCACGTTTGAAACAGGCGGGAGGTTGGAGGACGCAGAGGATACTTTGTTCAGCATCAAAGGGACAAAATAGACCAGCATGGCCAGGATGATGCCCAGGCTCCCAATGGTAATCAGGGCGGGATATTTTATCGTCTGGATGATTCGATCCCGGAATGCCTCGTTTTTCTCATAATAATCGCCCAGATGATTCAGAAGCTCGGCGAAGGTGCCGGAGGCCGCATCATACAGCCCCATTGCCCGACA
>JBEKOX010000104.1:0-3595 GCA_049521335.1 Chitinispirillaceae bacterium | reverse complement strand
AACAGAATACGACCGCATGGCTCGCTAAAAGGGAAAACACCGGAGGAATTTAGAATTCATTTTAACGCAAAAACTCCCAATTCAACCGAAGAAGTTATTGGGGTATAGCCAGTAGAATGAGTTTTTCGTCTGCTGAATTGTCCATAATCATTAGTGTATATGTTTGATGTTTGTCTATCCGATATTTTTTTCTAAACGTTGTATTGTCTGTTGCGTAAGCATTGGCACTAACTACATGATTGATGCCCCTGGCAGAGACGGCTGTTGGTGGCATCAATCATCTTCCTAGCGATATGTGCCATTTTAGTGGCATGTATCGCTCCTTATCTATGCCCCGCTTTCTTGGGGGACATGATCGACGCTAATGGGCTACGGATCTTCGCTATCTCTTCACGACTCACATGCGTGTGTATCTGGGTGGTCTTTATGCTTGAGTGTCCAAGGACCACCTGAATTTGCCTCAGGTCAACGCCCTGCTCCAGCAGGTGCGTGGCGAAGCTGCGCCGAAAAGAGTGAATCCCTCCCCTTCTCTGAATTTCAGCTTTCGCGCAGGCATTGTCATAAATCATTTCAATAGTCCTTCGCGGATATGGATGGCCCTTCGCGCATGCTCCAATCATTTTGTTTACCTTTAACTCACCGACCTCCAATCTCGCAGTATTATTTCAATTCCCTTAACGCCTTTATAACCGTTTTTTTCCTTACAATATCCCGCATCACGATCGGCTTATATGGATTTTCGCCGGGAAAGATGGCGAGAAACGGCAGGCTCTGCGAGCCCAGACTATGCAGAAGCGAATCTTGGACTGGATTCGGCATGGTCATATCCGCCTTGAGCGCCAGGATATTCTTTTGCCGGATGAGCGTGATCACCTCCGGCGTATTCAGCGCGGTTATAAAGTTATAATGGCAGTTGAGACACCAGGCCGCCGTGAAATCGACGATCGCCGAGCGGCCCTCTTCGTTTGCCCGGATGAGCGAATCAGCCGAAAAACCGTTCCATATCGCGGAAGCTTCGCCTCCTGATGGTGAACCGGCGGAACCCGTCATTACCTGGGCGGGATGAAATACGAAAAATGAGAGATATCCGCCGCCTGCGGTAATGACAAGCGACGCGAATACCGCAAGCAGCCTGCGAGAAAACGAGGCATTCCACGGCGCAAGACGCGCGTACAAAACGACGGCAAAGGCGACGACTATACAGAAGAGCGCCGTTCCCGCGATCCGGCCGGCGGGCAGGCCGGCAAGAAGATATGCGGCAAAACCGAGAAGCAGGAACCCCATGATTCGCTTACCGTCTTCCATCCATCGGCCCGGTTTCGGTATCCATCGCGTCACTGATCGGTTGGTCGCAAGGAGAACGTACGGAAACGACATGCCGAGCCCGAGCGCCCCATACACCAGAAAAATAACGTGAGGCGCCTGCGTGACCGACCAGGCAAGCACCGCGCCGAGAAAGGGACCGCTACACGGGGTTGCAAGCAGTGTCGCGAAAATACCCTGGAAGAAATGACCGGCGAACCGTCCCTCCCTCCCCTGGGGCAAATTTGCCAATCCGGCAGGAACGATAAGCGTATACACATCGAACAGGCCGAGAGCAAAAACCACGATGATCGCGATGATCGCGGTAAGCGCCCGGGGATCTTGGAACTGTTTCCCCCATGTGTAGTTTGCAAAAGCGGTAAGGGCGGCAAGAACCATAAAGACCGCAAGCACGCCGGACGCAAAGGCGAGGCTGCGAACCCGGACGGTAGCGCGGTTTTCATTCCCACGGCTCAACGACAGGATTTTGATTCCGAGCACCGGCAGCACGCAAGGCATGGCGTTCAGGATGATCCCGGCAAGGAACGCGAACAGCAGCGCGGTCAGAAGATGAAAACCGGTCCGCATCTCGCGGGGTCGGTAATGCCAGGCCGGAATGGCCTCTGCATGTCGCGCCCCTATGCCCGTAATCGCGGCAAGTGAAGAGGCAGCTCCAACTGCCGCTGCCGGTGGTGCGATCGCACCCGGCATCATGGTCTCTTTTGAATCCGACAGAAACGCCAGCATCTTTTGATTTGAGGCGAAAACCTCCTGTGGCGGGGCGGCGGAATCGATACGGACGGTGAAAGGAATCGAGTAGTGGAGGGGATAGCACGAGGTGTTACAGATCAGCGCATCGATGATTATCGATCCCCTGACATCGCCGACCATCCGCGCCACGCCCCGGAGGAAGAAAACCGCTTCTTTTTCATAGGCCCATACCCACGGCCCGAACGCGGGGGTAAACCTTCCCGGCGGAATCTTTTTTATGTCAACCCATTCGACCCCGGCCGCTCCCTCGATCCGGATGGAAAGGGGCCGCCCGATTCCCGCCCCCAGGGGGTTGCCGTACAGGTGATAACCGGCGGGAATTCTCAGATGCAGTCCGACGAGAACCGTATCGCCCGGAACATACGCGGCCTTGGAAGGCGTGACCTCCGCGACGTCGAGACCGGGCGATTCCCGGCCAAAAGACAAGAGAGGAGCGAACGGTGCGATGCATACCGTAAAAAGCGCTGTCCATACAACGATTTTTCGATGCCGGAGTTGCACTTCCCCTCTCAGACCCGCTTCACGAGCGGCGGAAACAAAACCTGCCTCCAATTTTATAACGCAAACCTGATTTCGATGATATCCCCCGGCCGGATCCGATAATCGCGATCGACAACCTTGACCAACCCCTTGCGCTGACAATCGTTCCAGTTATGGCACGGCATGAAATCGTCGAAGGCGGCGACATCCCCCTTGATGAAACCTTTCGCAAGATCGGTATGAATGCGTCCTGCGCATGTCACGATATCACTATCCCGGCCAATCGGCCAGGCATGCACCTCTTTGGGTCCGACCGTGTAGAAAAAGACGATGCCGGCTTTTTCCAAGCATCGTTCGATAATTTCGGTCGTTGGTTTCTCTCCCTCAAGGATAATCACTGGTTTCAGACTCAGCACGCTCATGCTGCGAAGCGTTTCCTTCTCCGCTTCGGAAAGCGGCAAGTCGCAGAGCGGCATCTCAGTTTCAAGATGCGCCAAGCACCGCTTGAAGAAATCCTTCAGGCCGTCACTTTCCGCATTTTCAAGCTGCCGCTCGCACTTTTCAATATCCTCGAGAAGAAGATCAAGGATGGATTTGCCGGAAATAACCACTGCCTCTGATTTAGCAAACTCGTCTCGCATGAATTCGACGTAGTAAGGCGAAACTTTTTTCGGGGTGCATTTTGCCACGAGCAGGGTCATGCGAGGATCATCATACCTGAGTTTTCCTTCAGGGAGATCATAATCATGAAAACTTATTTTCATCGTTTATTCCTTGCTGAAAAAAGTGGAGACTGTTCGAAAGACACGACAGCACGCCCGCGAAAACTATTCCGCAAAGCCTCCTGCGCAGCTTTAAAACGGACACCGAAAAGAGGGAAAAAATTAATGCGCACCGCAAACTATCCGGAAACCAACATAGTTGTACCACACCTCCTCCGGATAGCCGTAGCCGTTACGGAACGCCGCGCACAAATCGGCGTCATCGCCATAGTTGGACCACGAACCCCCACGCAGTACACGGTCACTGCCGCTCTTCGGTC
>JBEKOX010000103.1:0-3884 GCA_049521335.1 Chitinispirillaceae bacterium | reverse complement strand
CGATGCTCTTCGCCGCTCCGGCATGGCGCGTGAACCAGGCGGTTGCGGGAATATTTTTATTGGATGTAAAAATGCAACGAGCCGGGGTGAACCCTCGTCCCATGCGTACGGTCAGCTGCGGATTATCGCGATCGAGCGTCGTTCTCCCCACGGCAATGGCTGCATGGCGGCGTCGCAACTCCCGGGCAAAAACGCGGGCTTGTGTTTCAGTTATCCACTTCGATGCGCCCTCCTCATCGGCAATGCGGCCGTCGAGCGTGCAGGCAAGCTTGAGGGTGATCCACGCCCTGCGCCGGGTAATGGCCCAGAAAAAATCCTCGTTGACAGCTTCTGCCTCCTCGCGCTGCAAAAAGGAATCCACCCTGATTCCCGCCGCACATAGGCGCGCGAGCCCCCTGCCGTTGACAAGAGGATTTCGGTCGCCGACGGCAACCACAACGCGCCGTATCCCGGCTTCAATAACCGCATCGACGCAGGGAGGGGTTCGACCGTAATGGCAACATGGTTCCAGAGTGACATAGAGTGTGGCGCCGCGGGAGAGCGCACCGGCTTGGCGTAGAGCGACCCGTTCGGCATGAAGTCCGCCCCAGGCCTGTGTGGTTCCCCTTCCCACGACGTTAAGCTTACGGACGACCAGCGCTCCCACTGCCGGATTCGGAAAAGTTTTGCCCTTGACCGACCATGCGAGCGCTATCGCCTGGGACATGAACTCCCTGTCGGAATTTGAAAAAGATACGGTTTGAGCCATTATTTCTAACCATTAATAGCCCCGTGTATTCATGGGGCGTGAGGTAGAGAAAGAAGTCCTTTGCTCAAAATAAGAGCCATGAATAAACTCCTTTTGCGGGTCATAGCTCACCATAAACATAAAGGAGGTTGAATCGAGGCTCAGTTAAAAAAATTATCACCTATCGGGTACGAATGCACTATCATATAATCCGGTTGCTGAAGTATCGATATCGGGTGATGCTGGAAAGTGTGAATAATACGATGCGGCATAACCATAAAATAGTATTAAAGCGTATCCAGCAATAAAATTTCAGGCTTGAGAACGAGCGAAAAACCCCATAATCAAAAGCAAGGGTTAACTAATCCGGCATAGTATAAGGTAAAACCTTTTTTTCAAAGCATCTCGCCATATTATATTATATTTCATATTTCAGCGTAATGTTTTATGATGGAGGAGGGGGGAATGGGATATTGTCACATTCGCCGGGTGTTCGATATTCAATACAATATAACAATAAAATTATCCTTGCATGGCCGTGACAGTGATGATATAATTTTTTTTCACTACATGCATAAGGCGCTTTATTGCCCGGATTGGAAATGATGATGATATTTACACGCCATAAAGCGTATAATCGTGGAAAATCGATTCCGGTGATTTGCGCCATGGTTGCCACTATGGTATTCCTGCTCAGCGCAAATGCCGCAGCGGGGGGCGACGAGTACGTCTTGAAGCCGGGAGACGTGATTTCTGTTGATGTCGTTGAGCATCCGGAATTTTCCGGGCACCATAAGATCCGGCCCGATGGCAGGATAAACTACCCCGTTATTGGTGAATTGGACGTCTCTGGCCTCACCTGTCCCCAGCTTGTAACAACCATGGAAGGCAAATTGTCTCCCTACATAAATAATCCGGTGGTTTCAGTTTCAATCGAGGCCTATTTTGCCAATAAAATTTTCATTATCGGCGATGTAAACCGACCCGGCGAATTTGAAATCTACGAACCGATTGATCTGATCAAAGCGATTGCCATGTGCGGCGGCACGAAAAATGCCGCTGCACGGACCGCTAAAATCATTCGAGCCGACGGCACCATTGTTACGGTCAACCTGCAGGACCTATGGAATGGGAAGCTGTCGAAACAGGAGACCAACAAATACCTGCTCTATCCAGGCGATACCATATTTATTCCAGAAACTTTTCTCATCAACTGGGGCTTAATTGCAACGATCCTTGGCGCAACTTCTCTTGTACTGCAGATTATCTTATATTCGATCTACATAAACGAACACTGAGACGGAGAATCTACCGTTTCGTCGGGAGCGATGCGTCAAAGCGAAGGATTTTTTTCCCGCTGGCAGGTCAATCAAGGGTCAGAACAATGGATTTATCGGCCTCTCCCGCAGGCGCACAAAGCCGTGCATTTCTCAAAAAAACAACGGATGCGGCGGCACGGAGATGTTAGCTTATGGGGTATGTCGAATATTGGGAATTACGCGAAAAACCCTTTGAAGAGGCAAGCGACACCCGATTTTTCTTCGAGAGCGAAGGTCATCGCGAAGCGCTCGACAGAATGCTTTATGTTGTCAACGATCGCAACATGAATATAGGTCTTCTCACCGGAGAAATCGGTTCCGGCAAGACGCTCACCAGAAACGTGCTCTTCAATTCACTTCCGCAGCGCCAGTTCGAAATAATCGATTTTGAAAATTCCAATTACCCTTTTGCGGATCTCCTGTTCGACGTCGTTAGCCGTATTGCGTCGGAGCACCCGCACGCTCCTCCGGACGGAGAGAGGGAATTTCCCGGCCGCGGCGATAAATTTTCGCTTATGCGTCTTTTCCGCGCCCAGCTCGAGCATCTGTGCAATGAAGAGAAACGTCACCTCGTGCTTCTCTTCGATGAGGCGCAGCAGATGGATAATGCCGCGCTCGACGAAGTGAAGAATTTCACGAATTTATCCAGTCGCGAGGAACACTTTCTCACCGTCTTTTTTGTCGGGCAACCCGAGCTGCGCGAAAAAATAAAGCGTCTTCGTCAGCTTGATCAGCGCATATTTCTGCGATATCATCTTAATAATCTCGATTTCAATAATACCGTCGGCTATATCGATCATCGGCTCAAAGTCGCTGGAAAAGCGAAAGACAGCGTTTTCAACGAATCTACCCACGAATTGATTTTCCGTGCTACCGGCGGCGTGCCAAGGGAGATCAACCGCCTCTGCAAGCTTTCCTTGCAGCACGGCTTCGCTCATGACCTCCCCACGATTTCAAGCGATGACATCCAGGTAATCCTCGATGACATGAAAGTTCAGGGCGGATGAAATCGAAGAAATTCAGTTTCGGCGATATCGCGAGAAAAATCAATGCCGAGCCGGATAAACGATCCAAAGCCGCCCCAGAAATCCCCAACGATGCTCCGGTTGCGTCGCGGCGCGATACGCAGGAACAGGCGAGCCTCTTTCCCGCCGCCGACGGTAGCTCCCCGTCCCCTTTCCGGAAAAACGCCGTGCCTTTACACGGAAAAACGGATGAGCATGCCGGCCCGGCAAGGAACCTCGCATCGCACTCGCGCACAGGCAGAGAAGACGACGGAGAAGATCTCGAATTCGACATTTTCCGGTATCTCGGGGTTATTCTCCAGCGGAAGAGAGCGGTCGCCATCGTCACGTTTCTGATAACGGTCTTCTACATTGTCTCGTATATCAACAGCGAACGACTCTATAAGGCCCATGCGCAGCTGCGGTTCAAACCGGACGACAAGGAACTCATCGGTGACGAAGCTTTTCACAATTCCATGAACCCGCAGATCGCCCTGAACACCCATCTTGAGCTGCTGAGGTCAAATACGGTGCTTTCCAGGGTTGCGGACAGCTTCGGCAATCGGATAGGGCCGGCTCAGATCGAGCGCTATCTTTCGATTGCTCAGGGACAGACAAACCGGGCGCCGAACGACCTTGTTGAACTTTATTACCAGAATCCAAACGCCAGGCTCGCGCGCGATGTCCTGAATAAGTTATGCCAAACATACATCGACTACGAAAAAGAAGTTAACGGCCAGGAAGTCACCGCGCTCCTTGTCAAACTTGAAGAGCAGGTCAATAAATTCCAGAATGAGCTGGACACAAAAGAGGGCGATCTGCGGCAGTTCAAGG
>JBEKOX010000102.1:0-4034 GCA_049521335.1 Chitinispirillaceae bacterium | reverse complement strand
TTCAACATTTATATTTAGAAAAACGGGAAACTTCCACGGAAAGGATATCGTTATGACTGAAAAAACATCGGGAAAAAAGGGAGACACGCTGAAAAAAGAGATGGATGAACTGTCCGCAAGTGCAAAAGAACTTCAATCGACGTTGAGCCTCCTTGGAAAAAAGATTAAAACCCTGGCGGATGACGATGTTAAAAAACTTTCAAAGGTAACCCTCGCGGCGGGAAACAACATCCTAAAAACCACGAACGAATTTTTAAAGAAACTGATCCATTAGCACCGTCGAATGCCCGGGAGAGTGCGGAAAAAAGAGGGACATTTACGCACTCGTTTAACCCTCAACGTTATGCGGCGTCTTTGAAGTCATGCCCATCACGCTGCTTTCCCTCGCTCTTTTGAAAACATAGGGCGATTCGATTTCGTGATGCGCCTTCGCAATTTTAGCATTGATCCTTTCAAGAATCGCAGAATCAATCCCTTGTGTGGATTTTCCGCCGTGCGGCTTGAATGTCATTTTTTGTTTCATACAATCCTCATCATAAAAGTTCGTACGGTCTCACTCCCCTCCTCTTGAATACCTCCACTCATTTTGATTGCGAGAAGCTCGCCATAAAATTGTCAGGTTTCAGGAAGCTTCTGAAAAAATCCTTTCCCGGTTCTTGATCGATATTTATATTGTAGCAAAGGGGTTATGGTTCAAATGGGGGCTTTTCCACGATAGGAGTGATTATGAAAATCGGGCCAATGGCATTTCTGCTGCTCTCCGGTATCATGGTTATCGGATCGGAAGCGGCGTCAACGACCACGTACAATTACGGCGAGGCGTTGCAAAAGGCAATTTATTTTTATGATTGCCAGGTATCCGGCCCTTCGCCCTCGTGGAACCGCGTTCCATGGCGCGGGCCATGCGACCAGAATGACGGCGCGGACGTCGGCCTGAACCTCACCGGCGGCTGGCACGATGCGGGCGACCATGTCAAATTCAATTTCCCCGGGGCGCATTCCGTCACCGTGCTGTGCTGGGGTATCGTGGAAAACCGCGCCGCGTATGTCAACAGCGGCCAGCTTGGGTATCTACTTAACAACATAAAGTGGGAGACCGACTACCTGATCCGTTGCCATACGGCGCCCAACGTATTTTACGGCCAGGTGGGAGACGGCGGGGTCGACCATTCGTATTGGGCGCCCTGCGAGTCCGATGCGTCATTGATGCCGCAACGTCCTTCCGCGAAAATTGACAGCGCGAATCCGGGATCGGATCTTGCCGGCGAAGCGGCGGCCGCGCTCGCGGCGGCATCGATGGTCTTCATGCCGACGAATCCCGGATATGCCGACACCTGCCTTACTCACGCGCAGCAGCTCTACTCATTTGCCGACAAGTACCGCGGCATCTACAGCAACTCGATCACCGGCGCCTCAGGGTATTACCCTTCAACCGGGTACCACGACGAACTCGTATGGGGCGCTTTATGGCTCTTCAAGGCCACCGGCGACAGTTCCTATCTTACAAAAGCTGAAACCTACTACGACAGTATTCCCGATGCGCTGGGGGACACGGTAAAGAACTATGTATGGACCCTCTGCTGGGACGATAAAAGTTACGGCTGCTTCGTGCTTCTGTCCAAACTGACCGGCTCGCCGGTATACGAAGCCGACGCCCAGCGCTGGCTCGATTTCTGGACCGTTGGCACGAGCGTGAACGGCCAGCAAAGCCAGATCACCTATACGCCGGGCGGGCTTGCATGGCTCTCCCAATGGGGATCGTGCCGCTACGCGGCCACTACGGCGTTCTGCGCGCTTGTCTACAGCGATTTTATAGCCGACACGGCGCTGAAAGCCCGGTACCATAGGTTTGCGGTAAACCAGATCAATTACATGCTCGGCAACAATCCGCTCAACCGGTCGCTGGTCGTGGGATATGGCGTCAATCCGCCGCGGCACGAACACCACCGCACGGCGGATGGCATGTATCCGGGGTCGGCGCAAGATACCCAGGCATGCGTGCATACGATGTACGGCGCGCTCATAGGAGGACCGGACCAAAGCGACAACTACACGGATCAGCGAAGCAATTTTACCCAGAACGAACCGGCCGACGACTACAACGCGGGATTTATCGGCGCGCTCGCTCGATTGTATAGTGAGTATGGCGGCGCGCCGCTCACGACGCAGTTCCCGCCCCGGGATACGCCGACCGAGCAGTTCTGCCTTATGGCCAAAGTTCTCGCGTCCGGCGCGATTTTTACCGACATCGACGCCTACATCTTCAACAATACCAACGACCCGGCGCGCGTGGGCCGGACCCTGTCGTACAAATATTTTGTTGATTTAAGCGAGGTGATTGCCGCCGGTATTCCCGTGAATAACCTTGTCGTGACCGCGAATTATCTCCAGGGCAGCGCGACGATATCCCCGCTTACATCATATAAAGGATCGGATAGCATTTATTACGTCGAGATTAAATATTACAACGATTCTCTTTTTCCCGGCACACAGCAGACCTATTCACGGGAGGCGCAGTTCGGCATCTCGCTTCCGCAGAACTCAAACGCCTCCGTATGGAATCCGTCAAACGACTGGTCGTACCAGACCCTGGGGCAGACATCGCTGGATACGTGCATCAACATGCCCATATACGATAACGAAGTGCAGATATGGGGTGCGGAACCGGGCCAGGCGCCTATCAGCGTCAAGCGGGCGGTTCCGCCTCCGATTCAAAGCCCCTTTGTAAAAGTTGGGGTACGAGGTGAAAAGATTTTCGTGTCAATGACGCCCGGCAAAAGCGCGGAGCTTTTTATTGTTAACATCCAAGGAAGACGGCTGTTTAAGACGTCCTTTACCGGGTCTTTTACCATGGACGCCCGGAAGCTGGGCGGGGGCGCCTGCTTTGCAGTTGTAAAAACCGATGGAGGGTCCTTCATTTCAAAAGTGATTAATTTGAGGTAGGACCGATTTCTGGGCTGCCGCTGTGATAAGCAGGCAGAATTAACTTGACACCTTTAGTTTTGCAGCCTTCCGGCAGAGTGAATGATGAAAAAAACACTGATAATGTTGATGCTGGGGGTAAGTGCGGCTTTTGCGGAGCAGGCGCCGGCGGAAGTACAGCAGGTGATTAATAGTGTTATGAGTGGGAAAGGCAATTATTTTACCCCACCTAATTACATCAATCTTTCTGCAATAACTGAAGGTGAACCGATTCATTGTTCCTGGTTTGTTGGGGACTCATTAATAAAACTTGGTGAGGGGGCACCAGTAAGCTCGGTTATAAAACCTCTGGATCTCTGGGTAATTCCCTTGCTTAATAATGACATCACGAAGGTTCTGATGATTGTAGCGAAGCCTCCTAGAGATCCGAAATGGCAAGTGCTCGGATATGGCCATGGCTCTGTTGGAAAAAGTTGGGAAAAGATACGCCAAATATGGCCCGAGTCGGCAGGGTATCACCCGGTACTTATTTTTGCACCGAGTGATCCTCGGGGTTTTTTCTATATTCCTGAAAAAGGCGACAAAAATCTTACGCCACTAACTTTTTCCCATCGCCAGACAAACAATCTTGATAGCTTATATGGAATTTTAGACTCCAGCAGAGTTGTGCTGAAGGAAATAAGGGATGGTTTGCTGGCCAACTTGAAAAAAGGTAAGCAAAAATGAAACGCACGGGTGCCCTTATCACGTGACATCATGTTCTCGTGTGGCCTGGATCTGCGATCCAGGTATCATATCCCCTTTCTCTCTTTTGTCCGTCAAGGATACGGCGTTTGGTTTTTACTACTCTTAAACATTCTTTCCTCCCGCTTTCCCATTTCTTATTTTATCTATCCGGAATCGTAAGGAAACGCTGCGCGCCCCGATCGAAGATCGGGGCCACACGACAAGGCCGGACTTAACAAAATGAGGAACCCATGAACCACTGGCTATACCCCCGAAAACTTGGTCAATTGAGAAGGGAGTTTTCCGAGTTATATTCACATTAACGAGGAGGACTCATGAAAGGGAAGCGATACACCGAGGAGCAGATATTTAGGATTCTCAAGGAG
>JBEKOX010000101.1:0-4665 GCA_049521335.1 Chitinispirillaceae bacterium | reverse complement strand
CACCGTATCTTCCGATTTCGCGCATCGCCAAGCGATCGGACAACACCTATGCGCTCGATTACGATTATCCGAAATCCATCGGTTATATCGCGCCCTTTTACGGGAATTTCGGCATCTGCCTGCGAGCCTGGGCCTATATCCTCATGCAGGGAGCGCGCGGTCTAATTGACGTAAGTGAAAATGCGGTGTTGAACGCCAATTACGTTATGCACGCCCTCAAAGGCGTTTACGAGGTCCCGTATCCGAAGACCTGCATGCACGAGTGCGTCCTGAGCGCGAAGAAACAGGCGGCGTACGGCGTCCATGCCATCGATATCGCCAAGGCCCTGATCGACGAGGGGTTCCATCCGCCGACCGTCTATTTCCCGCTCATCGTCAAGGAGGCGTTGATGATCGAACCGACTGAAACCGAGAGTAAAGGAACGCTCGACGCATTTATCGCCGCGATGAAGCGGATCGCCCTTCTCGCACAGGAAGACCCGGAAAAATTCCACGCCATGCCCTGGACCACGCCCGTGGGGCGGCTCGATGAAACCAGAGCCGCAAAAGAGATGGATGTCTGCTCCAGAGGTTGATTTCCTATCCGCGATTTATTATACTTGTATTAGATAGAAAGATATAATCCAAGGGGGTTTAACCATGAAACTATATCGAATTCTTGCTCTGGTGCTGATGGCGAGCACGGCACTGTGGGCCGCCGAAGCGGCAAAAAAGTTCGTCAAACCGGTTCAAAACAATGTGGGAATATATAAAGATAAGACCCATGGCGCGACCGATCAACCGCTGTACACCGTAGGCACCGAAGATCGTTTGGTCCTTGTAAAAACCGAGGGGGACTACGATAGAGTGGCGAATGTAGACGGCGTGACCGGTTGGGTCGATAAAAAATTTCTGGTAGCGATGGGAGTGAAGAATACTTTCAGCTTTGAAAATACCGACGTGCTCGGCTATATTGATAATCCGACGCCCGTATACATTCTTGACGCCGATGACCCGAACGCCGAAAAGATCACTCTTGATCGTTCCTTCAAGGATGCCTTGCGTGATAATGTCGATAAACTAACGATTGAGCGCGAGGCCCAGTAGTAGACCAGACCGGTAAGCAATGAGGTCGATTATGAAGCGGAGAGGTGTGGTACACTCTCCGTTTTTTTATTTGAAGCACTCGCTGAAACTCCGGCATTGACCGGGAACGGGGCAAAAAGATATTTTAAGAAGTTTGAGTATCAAAAATATACTGATTTTGGAGGGAATTCATGGCAAAAACCTGCGAAGTGTGCGGCAAGCACCCGCGATCCGGCAAGACCATCTCTCACGCCCATAACGTGAATCTTCGAATTTATTATCCCAATCTGCGGACTATCCGTACCGTGATCGACGGCACTTCCCAGCGCGTCAAGGTGTGCATGAAGTGCCTCAAGGCGATGTCCAAGACCTGATCCTCAGGAACTATCCGGAATGCCACAGGATCCTGCGTGTTCAGGATCCTTTTCTTATTTGCGGATGGGGCATTAGCATTATTTTTCAAAAACCTTTCGAATCATTTCAAACACCTTGTCGATAGCCCCGGTTCCATCAATATCACGAACAATGCCTTTGGGGCGGTAGAACGACAGACATGGCGCGCTCTGCGATTTGTACGTATTGATCCTGTTCCGAATAACATTCGGATCGGCATCGTCGGCGCGCCCTTCGATGGCGGCCCGCTTGAGGAGGCGTCTCGTAGTCTCGTCATCGGCGACCGCGATGTTGATCACATGATCGAGCCGGATTCCCAAGCCTGAAAGAATCCGGTCGAGCGCTTCGGCCTGAGGAAGGCTGCGGGGAAAGCCGTCGAGCAGAAAACCGTCTTTCACATCGGCCCGGGCAAGGCGCTCCTGTACCATGGCAATCGTGACATCATCAGGCACCAACTGTCCTTTATCGGAATAAGATTTTGCGGTTATGCCGAGAGCGGTGTTGTTTTTAATGTGATACCGGAACATATCGCCGGTTGAGATGTGCGGCACCGCGAGCAGGTCGCGAAGCTTCACGGCCTGGGTTCCCTTTCCCGCTCCCGGAGGGCCGAACAGTACGATGTTTTTGCCTGACATGAGAGTCCTTTCGTTTAAGCGCAGGATAAATAATGCATCAATGTTCAATAAAGGTCAGAAAATACATTTTGATTCAACAAAGAAAAGTTTCGGAGCTGTTCTTGGAGATTTTTAAACAAGATTGAGGTGGAAAACTTTGCTTACATTGGAGGTTGAGGATTAATGCGGATAAATCGCTAATTTGAACCCGAATGAAACCCGCAAAATCCTCTCGCTTGACGAATTCAAGTGAGAGGATTTTCCTACCCGGCCTTTCCGGAATTTACCCTGATTAGCGGGAGAAGGTGGTAGACACTGCTCAAGCAAGCGGAGGTTATGGCGGATTATTGGAATACAATCACTCGTGATAAGTCCACCGCTACTTCGCGCGCAGCATCTTCAGGGCGCCTCCCCATGCGATAACCTGATCGAGCATGGTCACGACGGATTGTTCATGCGCCGGCGCGGGCTTGAACGTCGTGAAATTTTCGAAGTCGGTGAAAAGCGAGAGCATAACCTGAGCACGGACATCGGCGATCTGTACCTCCGCCATTATCAGCCGTAGCTGTTCCACCGCCCGCGCCCCGCCCATGCCGCCGTAGCTTACGAAGCCGGCGGCCTTGTTGTTCCACTCGCGGTACAGGTAATCGATGGCATTCTTCAGCGCGCCGCTGGTGCTGTGATTGTACTCGGGCGTTACAAAGACAAATGCGTCGAAGGAGTCGATCTTCTTCGCCCATTTCAGGGTGTGCGGGTTCACGTATTGACCGAGTGACGGCGGCATCGGCTCATCGAGCAGCGGAAGGTTGAAATCATTGATATCGACGATTTCAAACTCAGCATCCGTCCGCTTCCTCGCGATTGAGTTTACCCACTGCGCTACCGAAGCCGCTTTCCGGCCCGGACGGGTGCTTCCTACGATGATTGCGATTTTGATCACGGTTTCCTCCTCCGGAAAAAGTTACACTGCAAATTATTTGCGTAGGGCAATAATGCCCGCCCCGACGAATTGAAATAAAATAATAGCCGCTACATAGCCGAATCGAGTCGGCAAATCCCCCAAACGGCGACACGCGGAGGGTGTCGCGCGCATCATTGTTTCTTAGTTTTATGGTCGCGCATTTCCAGAAGCATATCGCGTAACCGCGCCGCTTTTTCAAACTCGAGGTCGGCCGCGGCCCGTGCCATCTCCTTCTCGATCTCCCTGATCGAGCGTCTGGCCCGCGCGCGTTCTTTTTTGCCGGCGGGGTTTTTCGTAAATTTCGGCTCCTCGACGACCGGAGGAATGGCGGGCACGGCCCCTTCCCCGTAGAGGGTGATCCCTTCCCGGATTTCGCGGGCGATGCTTTTTGGCTCGGCGCCGTGCTCCCGGTTGAAAGAGAGTTGCTTGTTGCGCCGCCGTGCGCTTTCGTCAACCGCCTTTTTGATGGAGCCCGTCACCGTGTCGGCGTAGAGAATGATCCGGCCGTTGATGTTGCGCGCCGCGCGTCCCGCGATCTGGACGATGGACCTCGTTGACCGAAGGAAGCCTTCTTTGTCGGCATCGAGGATCGCGACGAACGCCACCTCGGGCAGGTCGATCCCTTCGCGGAGCAGATTGATGCCGATAAGGACGTCGAAATCTCCCTTGCGCAGCTCGCGCAGGATGTCGGTTCGCTCGAGCGTGTCGATTTCCGAATGGAGATAGCGCACCCGGAAGTCGAGCGATTCCAGGTATTCGGCCAGGTTTTCCGACATCTTTTTCGTGAGCGTGGTCACCAGCGCGCGCTCCTTCTTCTCCACGACGACGCGAAGCTGTTCGATGAGGTCGTCAACCTGATTTTTCGCGGGCCGGATCTCGATGGGCGGATCGACCAAAAAGGTGGGGCGGATCACCTGCTCGACGAAGACGCCGCCGCTCTTTTTCAGTTCGTAATCGCCCGGCGTGGCCGAGACGTAGACGACGTTGTCCTGGAGCGCCTCGAACTCGTTGTACCGGAGCGGCCGGTTGTCGAGCGCGCAGGGGAGGCGGAAGCCGTGTTCGACCAGTGTCTCCTTGCGCGCCCGGTCGCCGTTGAACATTCCCTGCACCTGCGGGATCGAAACGTGCGACTCGTCGATGATGAGCAGATACGGTTTCTTGAAAAAATCGATCAGCGTATAGGGCCGGGTGCCGGGAGCGCGGCCGTCGATGATGCGCGAGTAGTTTTCGATGCCGTTGACGTAGCCAATCTCCTTGAGCATCTCCATGTCGTAGCGGGTGCGCTGTTCGAGCCGCTGCGCTTCGAGGAGCTTGTCGCGCGACCGCAGGAGGCCGAGCTGCTCGTCGAGCTCCTTCCCCATCTGCCGCACAACCTCCTCCATGGTGACGCCGACGGTCATGTAATGTTTGGCCGGGAAGATGGTGACTTCGTCAATCTCGCCGATGCTCTTGCCTGTCACCGCGTTTACCCGGCGCATCGCTTCGATCCGGTCGCCGCTCGTTTCGATGCGGAGGGCGACCTCCTCGTAGGCCGGATGGATCTCGAACACGTCGCCCCGCACGCGGAAGGTCCCGCGCCGGAGTTCGATATCGTTGCGGCGGTATTGCATGTCGGTAAGGCGCAACAGAAAG
>JBEKOX010000100.1:0-5431 GCA_049521335.1 Chitinispirillaceae bacterium | reverse complement strand
CCGGCTGAAATTCCCGAAGACATCAACGCTTTCAAGAATCAGCAGTTTCGGTGGGCAAAAGGATCGATCCAGACCGCCATAAAAATCATTCCGCTGCTCCGGCAGAAGAAGATGTCGAAATTCAAATTCGCGCAGGCCGTGTTACACCTCACCCACTATATGGTGCATCCGCTCATGCTGATTCTCGCCATGTTGACCATGCCGGTGCTTTATTTTGTCAAAGTCAATCTGCCGATAGCCTGGTTTGCATGTATTATCGGCTGCATGATACTCGCCACCAGCGGGCCTGCGACCATGTATATGGTCGCACAGCATTTCATCGGCAACCGCATACTGAAGCAGCTTGTTTTAATCCCGGCAATGATGCTGATCGGAACCGGACTCGCGGTAAACAACGGCAAGGCGGTCATCGAAGCTTTAATAAAACGGGAGTCGCCGTTTTACCGGACGCCCAAAAAAGGTCAGCTTCGCGGGACACAAGGATATCGTCCTGTTAAGGATATTACCTGTATTATTGAAATTGTCATCGGCTTATACTGCCTCGCCAGTTTTCAGATCTTCCTTGGCTACACCAATTTCCTGGTCAGCCCTTTTCTCATGCTCTATGCATCGGGATTCCTTTTCGTCGGAGTAATCTCCATTGTCCATTTTCGCAAACCGGATTTGATCGATTTCAAGCTCAAGATGCAGAATGCGACCGAACGTTAAAAAGATCTTCCGCTTCTCTTGAACCTTCAAACAACCGTGCTTATTACGACCCATAATACGCGGGGAAACGTTACTCATATTAATTGGTGCGGCGTCGATGCATTTTCTGCCCTTGATGGGTCTCATGAAGTGGAATGACATATTTTTTTAAAGGAAGAGATGAAATGAGTGAGCGGTATGACCATCGTTTTGCCTAAAAACTATCATATTAAAGAAGAACTCGAGAAAAACCGGGTACAGTGTGTCTCGCATGAGTTGGCTTTAAAGGAGGATATCCGCGCTCTCCGCATCGGCATTCTCAATGTCATGCCGGTTGCTGAAACGTATGAGTTCAGTCTTTTGCATCCGCTCGGTCGATCGGTATTGCAGATAGAGCCGATCTGGATTAAACTCCACAACCATGCCTATTCCTCCAGCAGTTCAAAACACCTGAAGGATTTTTACGTACATTTCGAGGAGGCCATAAATCCCCGCCGGCTCGACGGCCTGTTATTGACCGGTGCGCCTGTGGAAGAGCTCCCTTTTGAAAATGTGCACTATTGGGATGAACTCACCCGCATTCTCAAGTACGCACATACCAATATTTCGTCGACGCTGGGGATTTGCTGGGGCGGACTTGCACTTGCCAAATTTCTGGGAATAGAAAAGGTGCAATATCCGGAAAAGATGTTCGGCGTCTATGAAACGGCGAATCTTGACCGGAGCCACCGGATTACGGGTGACATGGATGACTTGTTCTGGTGCGCTCAGAGCCGCCACGCGGGAATTCCGGATGAGATACTCGAAGCGGAAGCCGCCAAAGGAACCGTGCGGCTTCTTGCATATGCCAAGGGCGCAGGGTATACCATTTTTGAAAGCGCCGATCAGCGCTTCCTTATCCATCTCGGCCACCCGGAATATGAGCCGGAAAGAATTGTTAAAGAGTATGATCGGGACCGGAAAAAGGGCCGCACTGATGTACGGGAGCCTCTGAATTTTAATCTCGTGAAACCGGTAAATTCCTGGCGAACCCACCGGAACGAGTTTTTTTCCCAATGGGTAAAATTCGTTCACGAATCGACCACGTACTGATCGCATCCACGGATCGGCAGGGAACAGATGGAGACTTTCAAGGAATGGATGAACCAACGGCTCCCCCACCTCGTCGACGAACTTCAGACCGCCATACAGACGAACGGCTATATCCCCGGCGAAGAAGGGCTCGATTTTTCGGGTCGGCACGCCATCTACCAAATTCTTGACGATCTTCTTTCCGTCCTGTTCCCCGGATGCTTCAGCAAAGAGCCTATCGTTCGCGATAATTTGAATTTCTATCTTTCGGACACGCTTCGCCATATCTCGTTCCAGCTGAGGAAACATATCCGAGAGGTATTCCATTACCGCTGCAAAAAAGAGAATTCCACCAAGTGCGTCTGCGAAAAACGAGCGGAAGAGGCGGTAATTCGGCTTAGTGAATCACTACCTTCGATACGGATGACGATTATCGACGATATCGATGCCGCGTACGCAGGAGACCCGGCCGCCCAGGATCGGGATGAAATTCTTCTCAGCTACCCGTGCGTGGATGCGATTGCCACCCATCGGATCGCCCACCTGCTCTATGAAATCGGCGTGCCGATCATACCACGGATCATGGCGGAACGCGCTCACTCCCGCACCGGCATCGACATCCATCCGGGAGCGCAGATCGGACCCCGATTTTTCATCGATCATGGCACCGGTGTCGTCATCGGCGAAACCACCCGAATCGGCCGAAATGTAAAACTGTATCAAGGGGTGACGCTCGGCGCGCTTTCGCCGTTCGATAACGCAGGGCGTCCGCGGAGGGGAGAAAAACGTCATCCGGATATAGAAGACGATGTGATTATTTATGCCAACGCCACAATTCTGGGCGGTTCCACCGTGATCGGACGGGGTGCGGTGATAGGCGGCAACACCTGGATCATCAAATCCGTGGGTCCGGGCCAGCATGTGTATAACCCGATACACAACGCTTGATCGACCTCAAATAATTAACTCTATAGCAAGGAATTACATCGTGGAGCTTGCCGTCAATGGCAAACCGGTTTCAATCAGGGAGGGATCGAATCTTCTTGATCTGCTTTCACAGCAGGGACTCGATGCTGCCGTGGTAGTGATCGAAGTGAATCGATGCATTATCAGGAAAGAATCATTCGGCGGCCATGTGCTTCACGCAGGCGATAGGGTGGAGATTCTTCGCTTTGTCGGCGGCGGGTGAGCGAGCATACGCACCCATGCGGAACATATGATTGACGAACTTGTCATCGCGGGAACATCGGTACGATCGAGGATCATCACCGGTTCAGGAAAATACCGGGATGAAAAAATAATTCCGGAAATTCTCGAGGCTGCCGGTTGCGATATTGTTACCGTTGCACTGCGAAGGGTCGATTTTGATCGGCCTGCGGAGAATGTTCTGCGGCACATCCCTGCCGGAAAGGTAATTCTGCCCAATACCTCCGGCGCACGCACGGCCGAGGAAGCCGTTCGCATCGCACGGCTGGCCAAGACAATGGGCTGCGGGAATTGGATAAAAATCGAAGTGATTGCCGACCAGAAGTACCTTTTGCCAGATACTATAGAAACATTGAAAGCGACCGAAGTGCTGGTTCACGAGGGCTTTATCGTGTTGCCCTATATGACCCCGGATCTTTCAGCCGCCCGGCGGATGGTGGATGCAGGGGCGGCGGCGGTCATGCCCTTTGGAGCGCCGATTGGTTCAAACCGTGGCCTGCAAACAATCGATCTCATCGAAATTCTAGTGTCCGAAATTTCGGTACCGGTCATCATCGATGCGGGAATCGGTCGTCCTTCGCATGCGGCCGCGGCAATGGAACTTGGCGTCGACGCGATTCTCCTCAATACCGCCATTGCGACCGCCAATGATCCCGTTTCCATGGCCCATGCTTTCAGGCTGGCTATCGAAGCCGGTAGAGAAGCTTATCTCGCCGGTCTCGGACCAACCTCAAAGACCGGCAGGCCGTCGTCGCCACTCACCGGTTTCTTAGACTAAAGAACCGGTGAAAATTCCATAAAAACTTCGGTTATCATGTCCTTTTATCAAACAATCGAGCGTTACCGATCCTTTGACTTCGCCGCGTACTTGGCTTCGGTTACGGAGCGGAACGTTGCGACGATTCTGGAACGCGACCGGCTGACCGAACTTGAGTACCTTGCGCTGCTCTCCGATGCCGCGCAGCCGCGGATCGAGTTCATGGCGCAAAAGGCCGGCGTTCTCACGCGCCGCCACTTCGGCAATGCCATGTTTATCTTCACGCCTTTTTATATATCGAATTATTGCGATTCAGTATGCCCCTATTGTTCGTTCAGTCGTCAGCAGTCGATTGAGCGCCGGCACCTGTCGATTGATGAAGTGCGAACCGAAGCGAAGCGGATAGCCGAAAAGGGGATCCGCCATATTCTTGTCCTGACCGGCGAATCCCGGAATAAAGCCGCTCCTGCCTATTGCGCCGCCGCCGTTGAAGCGATGCGCGACAGCTTTTCGTCCATCGGCATGGAAATTTATCCAATGACTGAGGAAGAGTATCGGGGGCTGGTTGAGCGCGGCGTCGATGGACTTACCATCTTTCAGGAAACCTATCATGAGGAGCGGTACCACGCTCTCCATCAGGGCGGTCCGAAAGACAACTACCGGTTCAGGCTCGATGCCCCGGAGCGAGCCGCCCGGCAGGGCATCCGTACCGTTTCGGTCGGCGCGCTCCTGGGGCTCCACGATCCGCGCATCGATTCGTTCTTCACCGGGCTGCACGCCGCCTGGCTTCAGCGCGCCTTTCCATTGGTCGAGGTTTCCGTCTGCGTACCACGACTTCGCCCCCTCGTCGCCGAGTTTGTTCCCGCATTCGACGTCAGCGACCGCAGGCTGGTACAGACCATTGTCGCCTCGCGTCTTTTCCTGCCGTCGGCGGGCATCACCCTCTCCACGCGTGAGAATGCCGTGTTTCGCGATGCCGCGGCGCGGTTCGGCGTAACGAGGATGTCCGCGGGCGTCTCTACGGCGGTGCCCGGCCACGCGGGCGGCGACGCGACGCCCCAATTCGAAATCGCCGATGGCCGCAGCGTTGGCGAAGTAAAGGAAGATCTCCTGCGGATGGGTTTGCAGCCGGTAATGCACGATTGGAACGGCGCTCTAACTAGGAATTATCCTCCCACTTCCTGAAATTTAGCCGGAAATAGTTGCCTCGATTATCCTGCGGAAGGGTATGGGGAGAACTGGGTGCGCCGAACACCGATAAAGCAACTGGCAACAATATTATCAGAAAGCAATATATCGCGCCTGACACTTCCTACTGAAGACTGAGAGTAAGGAAATCACGGAAACCATTCTTGTTAAAGTTTATGGAAGATGTTTCATGAAAAGTTTGATAGCAATAATCAAAAATAGATAATGAAATTTATCAAAAATCTTTCAGTTTAAATAAACCATTGGCGGATAAGATATTTTAAAATTGAGTAAGATGCAATAAAGACACAAGCTATCTTTATACGAGCCTATAAGAAATTCTGTGTAAGTGAGGTATGATGAAATAACCACCTACACAGGAGCATGGTATGACGATTCGTAATGAGCTTGTAGACGAGTTAATCAAGGATTATAAGAAGCCAGAAGATATTCTTGGAGAGAACGGGATACTGAAGCAACTCACCAAGGCTATCCTGGAGCGGACGCTTTCCGCAGAGCTTA
>JBEKOX010000099.1:0-5579 GCA_049521335.1 Chitinispirillaceae bacterium | reverse complement strand
GGCCATATTCAGTCATGTCGCCAATGAGCGGACGGGCATATTTTCTAAACGCGTCCGTGACCGTCGAATTATCTACATCGATAAAATCATCGGGCATCGACTTCGAATTACGCGCCACCGTGGAAAGCGGGGTGAGCACATAGTCGACCGCATAGTCGCCGATGCGGCGGATTGCCACCGAACCGTCAACCGATTCGTGAACCGAAAACTGTACGGCTTTTTCGCCTGCCTCGCGGGCTTCGCTTGCATCGACGCCGGACACGGTTCCGAGAAAACTACGCTGGAGATAACCAAAGGTATCGCTGCGCACCCGCTTGATTTTAAGTTGCTTTTTGATAATATCCCCGAGCGCATCGCCGAGCGCGCCGGTACCGGAGAGCTGCACGTTTCCGTGAGCATCTTTTTCGTCGGATTTCGTGAGGGTCGTGATAATCGCCTCACCCCCGGCATTACAGATACCTTCCGATGCGGCAATCACGCAGCGACCGTACTGTTTATAAATTCGGTCGACATCGCTCAGGAACTTATCGATATCGAATGCCTTCTCCGGAACATAGACCAAGTGCGGTCCGTCATCCGGATACTTCTTACCGAAGATGCTGGCTGCGGTCAGGAATCCCGCATGACGACCCATCACCACGCCGATATAGACACCTGGAAGGCTCCGGTTGTCGAGGTTGATGCCGGCAAAGGCGTTGGCAACAAAGAGTCCGGCTGAGCCGAAGCCCGGGCAGTGATCCGTCACCAGGAGATCATTGTCGATGGTCTTGGGAATGTGAACAACCCGCATGTCGTACCCGGCCGTCTGCGCATTCTCGCTCACGATTCTACAGGTGTCGGCGGAATCGTTACCTCCCATATAATAAAAATAACGGACGTTATGCGCTTTGAGAACCGTGAAAATCTTCGAGCAGTACTCGGCGTCCGGTTTGTCGCGTGTGGAAAACATGGCCGAACTTGGCGTTTTTGCAACAAGTTCGAGATTCCGGGTCGTAGCCTGGGCCAGATCCAGAAAGTTCTCCTTTACGATGCCGTTTACCCCATGAAGCGCACCGTAAACATTTTCGATACAATCGTACTTTCTCGCTTCGAGCACCGCGCCTACCAGGCTTTGATTGATAACGGCGGTGGGTCCTCCACCCTGCGCCACGACGGCTTTCCCAACTAATTTTGCCACTTTTCTGCTCCTTTGAAGATATGAATAAATATTACAATGGAAAGCAAGTCAAAAAATTCCGGATTATTGAAAATAAACAATGTGCGCGGCTGCGAACCCGATTTTCATCGTATGCCGATGTTTCCCGCCCAAAATCTTGCTTCTCCTGTGGCGTGCAATGGAGATGATAATGAGTCGCAACGCCCATAAACCTTGTGGCACCCCCAACTCCGAGGCGGAGCGATCCGTACAATTCAAGCGGAATGTTCGAAAGAACAATGATCTATGATCAAATAATAAAGGTGCGGGAGCTGATTCATCGAAGAGGTAATTCACCGGATTTTCAAATTTTCTAGACAGAGGCTCATAAGGTATATTTTAGCCGATGAATACTCAACTTAATCAATACAATGGCGGATAATGCCCAATTTAAAGAACCCTTGGATTAGGCGGGCGGGAATTTTCCTTGCCATAATCCCCTTTATTTGGATCTATCGTCGTCTCGATTTTCACACCATGCTTGCCATCCTGCCGAAAGTAGCATGGTGGACGGTTCCGCTCGTCTTCGCCGGAACACTTACTTCCATGGTTATTCAAGGCACACGGTGGTGGCTTCTTCTTCGCGCGTTTACGGATGAAATTCCATTTTTACGGGCTCTTTCCTACCATTTTATTTCTATTTATTACTCGACGGTGCTTCCCACCAGCGCCGGCCAAGAGGTATTGCGAACGCTCTTCGTGCTGAAGAAAGCGGGAACTTCTGTCGGCTGGGGAGCAGCCTGGGTCTGCAAAATTACCGCACTCATGCTGTCGCTGCTTTTTTCAGTTTACGGATTAGCCTCACTGTCGAACGATTCGCTTCCCAGGGAGATAGTCTTTGGAATCTCCGGTTTTTTTCTTCTGATCATTCTCATCGGTGTTGTATCGTTTTCCAAAGGCCTCACCGCACCGGTCCGACGCCTTGCGTCATCGATTATTCCGGCAAAAATGCTTTCCGTCGTCGAAAACATTAGAGAAGGAGTTTACCAATATCGCGGTAAAAAAAAGGAGATTCTCCTCACCCTCGTTCTTACGTTTTTGCTCCAAGCTATCTTGATTTTTAATACATCGATTCTTATCATGGGTATTTCAGGAAAGTTATTCATATGGGAGTGTCTCGCCTTCATGCCGCTCATAGAGATAGTGAGCATGTCGGTGCCTTTTACGCCCAACGGCATGGGTATTCGTGAAACGCTTCTTGCGCTCATGTTCAAGCATATCGGTCTTACCAATGAGCAATTAGGAATATATATATTTATTGCGCTTTTGGTAAATGTACTTCGTCTTGTCGGGCTTATTCCTATCTTTTTCAATGCAGGAAGCTCTCGGCAGGTTTTTCGCGATGTAGGCGCAGATGGAAGTGGCAAACAGCGGCACCCGACACTTTAGTGACTTTCCATAAGTCTTATCAGCAAAAATAACACTCAATGAATATCTATTTTCTAAATGAATATTTTGGGATAATAAACCAGCGGTAACGTTCAAACCCTGAACTGATGTATTCATGACTATGAAAATCGCCTATTACTCCTACGACCATGTTGCAAACCCGCACTGCGGAGGCGGGGGTGCGCTTCGGGATCTCACCATCCACCGGCAGATGGCGGGACGGCACGAGATTCATTTCTATTGCGGAAAATTCAAAGGCTGCCGAAACTACTCGGAGAAAGGACTGCAATTCACCTTCCTCGGGTGGTCGCACAGCTATCTAATCAGTAGAATCACTTATTCTTTCTTCGCTACTGTTCACAGCCTCTTCATAAAAGCCGATATCATTGTTATCTGTTTTTCCATTTTTTCTCCGGTCATGGGCTTCTTGCTTCGAAAGGACAGGTGCATTGTCGAGCTTTTTCATCTTGCAAAATATGAGCCGTTCAAAAAATATTCCATCTTCGGGACTTTTCCCTATCTGTTCGAAAAGTGCGTTCTCCTTTTCAGCAAGCGGATCATCTGTATCAACAAGAGCCTGGCGGAGCAAATCAATCGCGACTACCGGAGTAAGGAGATCTTTACCGTTTATACAGGATTCGACCCGTCATTGCTTTTAGGGAATACCGGCGACGACCGCTACCTTCTCTATCTCGGGAGGATCGATATCCATATGAAAGGCATCGACCTGCTCATCGATGCCTTCGAACGGATCACCGCGACCTTTCTCGATTACCGGCTCATAATAGCCGGGCGGGGGTCGCTGCGAGACGTCGGATGGCTGAAAAACAGGATGAAAAAATCGCCGGCGCGGGAGAGAATTTTCTTTCAGGAAGATGTCTCCGATGCCGAAAAAAAAGCTCTCTTCCACCGGGCGACATTCATCTGCGTGCCGTCGCGCTTTGAAGGATGGTGCATTGCCGCCATCGAGGCGGCGGCAAGTTCAAAGGCAACCATTGGGACCAGAATCGTGGGACTCTCGGAGTCCATTATCGAGAATGAAACCGGCCTTCTCATTCCGCCGGGAGACAGCACGACACTTGCTGAGGCGATGATGCGGCTCCTCTCAAACGGCGATTTGAGGGAGAGACTCGGAAAAAGCGGCAATGCGTGGTCGCGAAATTTTATGTGGAAAAACATCGCACAATCACAAGAAGCGTGTTACCTCTCTTTTGCAAAAAAAAACCACCACCGAAACCTCGCTTCGCACGCTTAGAAAAAGAAACCTGCTCACGAATCCGATGAATTTACTATGCAATAGCCGTCCGTATACCAACACCATGATTTGCCCTGTTTACTCGCTATCTCCGCAATAAGATGCGTCCCTTTTGCATTTCACAATAATGACACTGCCGAATGCGGTGTAAATGCCGCTCGTGACAGTTTCTATGACCGCAGCGACTCCGTGTTCGCTCATTGGAATGGAAGTGGTTCTCTCGATTTTAAAACCGTTCGTCCGGAGAATGTCGATAAATGCCGCATAGGTAAAATTTCGTATATGTCCTGCCGGTCGCAACTTTTGGCGGAAGGAATTTCCATACCGGGTATTCCGGCACGATACTTCGGTCCCGACGGGTTGCAATCCGAAAAGGATAAAAAGCCTGTTGAAAAATGAAGCGAGATTCGGCGTGCTGATTATGAGCGTTCCCGAAGGTTTCAAAATCCGCCTTATCTGTTCCAGTAGTCGATCGGTGTCAAAGATATGCTCGATAATTTCCGAACAAATTACGACATCGAAAAAATTGTCTTCCCATGGCAGAGCATCGACATTCAGATCGCACGTCTTTACCTCATCAATAATGTTTCCGGCATTCTTCAGTACTTCAATCGATATGTCGACACCAAAAGTTTTGCCCTTGAAATGTTGCTTATAATAGCGCACCGTTGCGCCGTCAAGCGCACCGATTTCAAGGAGGTTCCCTGTTATCGGCACCATTGCCGATATCTTTTTCAAACGCCGCATTGCGGTAATTCCAAGTTCACGGTAATCTTTATACCGATCAACCACCTGCGCTGCATGGGAGTAATCCATTAGTATCTCTTTTCCCTATAGTATAGAAGAAATTCAGGGTTTGCCGAGCCCAGCCGATTACTGCTTGAAATTGGCAGATTCAATCGACCCCGTAACGTAAGTTCTTCTTCTTACCCGCATGCCAATCAAAAAGATACCGTAGAGACAGAGAAAGATAAAGGTCGCAACCGTCACTTGCATCGCCTTTGCAAGATAAAGGGAATGCGGCATCATCTCCACTTCATGCCTGCCCCGGTGCAGATTGACCGCCATCCATGCCCCATCGGCCCGATCAATTTTAACCGGTTTTCCGTCGATATTGACTTTCCAGCCTGGGTAATAAACTTCGGAGATACGGAGGAACCCGTCAGCCTTCGCATCAACGGTTGCCATCCGGTAGTTGGGTGTATATTTTTCCCATTGTACCGAGAGAAGCGGATTTCGTATGCCGAGAGAATCCAACCCGGCCGATGAACCAGTTAATGGACCTGACGTTTGTCCGGGTTTTTCATCGGGCTCCTGCAAAAGCGCTACGGTGGTCCGGATATCGTACCGGTTGTTCTTCAAAGCATCGATGATTCGTGAACTGTCGATGACTACATATTCTGTTACGAAGGAGAGCCGTTCCAGTGCGCCTTCATTTTTGATGCTGAGCAGGTCATTCCCTTGCCGAACGAGGTAATATTTCACATTCGCCAGGTTCAGGAAGTTGTTGCCCATCTTCAGGTTTTCGGAAATCAGGTAGGCTTGACCATCCGGCATTTGCCCCAAGAGTTTCTCGTAGTAGTTGCGATTCTGCTGGTCGCCTCGGAATTCCCGGTACCAGCGCAGCTCATTGTCGTGGAACCCGCCGACCCCTTCAAGTCCGTGAATTCCCTCGCTATTCTGCGGGAGGGCGCCTGCGAGGGAGAAACAGCGGAAGGGTGCCCGCTCCATTTCGCTTCG
>JBEKOX010000098.1:0-5708 GCA_049521335.1 Chitinispirillaceae bacterium | reverse complement strand
TTTGCGCGAAATTAACCAGGTTGGCAAATGCATCGTAAATCGCCAGTTTGGCGCCGACATACCCTGCGCCGGCCGGCGGCCATTGAACCCCCTGCAGATACAGGACAAACCCCGCGTTATCGTTTTTAACCCATTGTTGGGCCGCGGGCTGGTCGAAAAGATCGATTTCGCCGTTGTTCCCGCTCTGGGTGCGATGCATGAAGGTCCCGCGCGCGGGATTGGGAAAAACGGTCAGGTTGATCGCAACGCCGGTCAGGGTCACACGGCAGCGATGGTTGCGGGGAGGGGGAACATTGCCGTATTGATCCTGAATCAGCGGATCGGGCGTCAGGATATTCATATAATTCGTGTCGGTCAAGTTGTGTCCGTTGCTCATGGTGAAAAACAGAACGCTGTCCGGCTGGTTGCCGTTGAACCTTGGAATATTGCTGAACATGGTGTCGATTAAAACATAGCCGGACGGGGTAAGGGTATATGCCGAAAAGGTCTGGTACGGTTGATTGGCAAGGGGGAATTGCCCGCCGGACCGGTCGAAAATCTTCTCGCTGAATTGCACCTCGACGACATCGTTTATATGGTTCGGCCCGTTGGTATGCTTGAAAACCCGCCAGACCACCGGAGCGCACCCATCGGCGGCCTCGACCGAGGCATTCATCATCCCCGGCAGGTTCGCGACCGAGACGGTCGGCCTCCATGAGGTCTGCGGAATGCTCAGATAGGTAAGAGAATCATGAATATGGAGGGCGTAGGAGCTGTCATTCATCTGGCTGATGCTGTCGATCTTCAGGGTATCCGATCCCTCCACGACCGAAAAATTGACATAAGCGGCGCTTCCGATATTCACCGGCTTGCTGAAATAGCAATCCACCTCGTCAATGAGACCGTCCGACGAATCAAACGCGCCGCCTACATAGTCCCGGGTGACGGCGGACATAAGCTGCGGAAGAGAGGGCAAGACCAACACCAGGCATGTGTCGCTGAAACCATGCGCATCGGTTGCGTAAAGCTTCGCCTGGCCGTACGTGTTTCGGGTCGCGGTAACCTGGCCGATATTCGGAGCGGGACCCAGGCTCACGCTGATGACCGCCGTACTCGGGTTGCCCGCGGTATCGAGAGCGCCATACTTTATAATCGTATCGTAGCCGGCGAAATTCTGGAATTGATCGCGCAAAATCGCATAGACGCTTCCGGTCGTGGAATCTGAGGAAATGATAAGCGTGTCGCATGGATCAGGGGTGGTCGGATTATAGTGGGAGGTTTTTTCGAGCACCATGTGAACCGGAATGTTCGGTTTGATATAAACAAAGGTGGTGCAGGCGAAACTATCGACATACGATGCAATGATGTCCGCGGTACGGAGCGCTTGAGTGGCCGTGAATTGTACCGCGGTATCCTGGTAAGATGCCGGAATTGGTTGCCCCGAAAGAGTGAGAAGCTCGTCGCCCGGTCTCTCCGTGGAATCCTGGGCCCAGCGGATATTAATGCTCTTTGTCGGGACATTGTTGCCATTCTGATCCAGAACGTGGCCGACAAGCGGGATAGTGTCCCCCGCCGTCATCGTATCATACGCCCTCGTCGTCAGCACGCCATTTTGCGGGACGCCCACGGATATCCCCTTCGGCTGCACCAGGATGATATTCGTGGTGATTTCGAGGTCCGCGCCGGTGGGGTTACGCTCGTTATAAAAGAGATCGAAGTTATAATAGTTGCCGCTGACCAATCCCGCAATGCTGTCAAGGAACACCGAATCCGTCGCTACGACCTTTACGCCGCCCAGATCCATGACCAGTTTCCCGTTGATAAAACACCAGAGGTCGTCATCCCCGGCAAAGACGAACTTGAGTCCTATACCTTTCTGGTACAGGACCTTGGTGTGCATCTCCATGGCATAGCCGAAATTGTGGTTGTTGGTTTGCTTATCGGTCGCCGTCGCCCCATAATAATCCGGTTCATCCCAGATGCTGTCCGTGCCATAGTTACGTCCCCACCCGCGTCCGTCGAGCGGGAAAAAACCGCCGTTGTTATACGGGAAATGATTGGTGGGCTGTGCGGTGCTCGATGCATTGGCGATAAATTGATAGACCGCCGGTCCGAGCGAAGGTTGATGGATAAACGGCAGGGAGTCGTAAACGATAACATTGGCATAAGGATTCGTGGAATCGTACATCGGACTGATGTATTCTCCTAAGCGGTTTTTCCATTTGGGAAGAGCGGCCCCGCTCACCTGAGTCCAGTACCAGATCTGGTTCTTCGGGGTTGCAGGATCGACCCCGTTTCCGCGCAAGGGGTTTACGCCGAAAGGGTTAGGCTGGCCTGAATCGCACACAAAAATACAGTTGGGATCGTAGCCGACGTCGGTGCTGTAATCCATGGTAGAACTGACGCGGTACCAGTCCACCATATGGCAGGCGCAGGGAGGATAACTCTCAGGCCTCGAACAATACGTTTGATCGGTATCAGGTTGACTTGCCAAAATGGGAATAGGTCCTACGGCGGGAATAATCTTGCGATCGCCGGACAAGGTATCCTGGACCATTCCGGGAACGATATTGTTCGAAGCGTTTGGATTAGTAAATACGCATTGTTCACCGGGCCCGAACGTGAAATCCGTGTCCATCGCATTCGCGCCATACGGGGCGGCGGTCGTATACGGTCCTACGCTGCTATGGTAGTCATAAAGAATCACCCGGACCCAGGTCGTCTCGGGATATACCTGTCCACTCGATTCCCCCGCGGGAAACAGCGAAAAACTCAAGAAGACAAACAACGTGGTTGATAACTCTGACCATCGAACCTTGCCGGCAGTTTTCATCGCAATACCTCTTTCAATGACGTTGTGCAACAATGATCGTGTGCAGGTACGCACCATCGTTTCATGAAAATGCAAAAGTAAAACAACGCCTCCCGCGAACAAAACGCAAGACTGGCCCGCTTTTAAAATGCCCGTTTGCCCTCAAATTATTACTATTTTTCCCACAGCTATTAAATTACTACATTCTGAACGATCCACCACTGAAGTATATATATCATCTGATAAATACTTTGTTTTTCCGTCTCAAAAGGAACCTCATCATTTTAAAAAGGGGCGCTTGGATGAGCATCACCGGCGGTGCGCGAGAAATCTGGTTCGTGACAGGGAGCCAACATCTCTACGGCGAAGCAGCGCTGAGGCAGGTCGCGGAAAACTCAAAACAAATTGTTCACTTCCTTTCGAATTCCACGGCTATCACGGTGAAAGTGATTTTTAAGCCGGTAATGACGACGCCGGATGCCATTTACCATCTTTGCAAGGAAGCAAACTCTTCGGCCTCCTGCATCGGACTTATCACCTGGATGCACACCTTTTCCCCGGCGAAAATGTGGATCTGGGGTCTGCAACTCCTCAGAAAGCCCTTTGCACACCTTCATACGCAATTTAACAGGGCGCTCCCCTGGGCCACCATCGATATGGACTTCATGAACCTGAACCAGGCGGCCCATGGCGATCGTGAGTTCGGCTTCATCGGAAGCAGGATGCGTCTGAATCGAAAGGTTATCGTCGGGTTCTGGCAGGAGGAGGACGTACTCGAACAAATCGGCGCCTGGGCTCGCGCGGCAAGCGCATGGGATGACGCCCAAGGAATGCGGGTTGCGCGCTTCGGGGATAACATGCGTGAGGTGGCAGTCACCGAAGGCGATAAGGTTGAGGCGCAGATTCGGCTCGGGTACTCGGTGAACGGCTATGGGATTGGAGAACTGGTAAAGTATGTCGACAAGGTAATAGATGCTGAAATCGAGGCGCTGATCAGAGAGTATCACGACTTCTATGCTATTCCGGCAGTCAATGATGCGACAAAAAAGTCGATCAGAGAAGCCGCCCGGATTGAAATCGGCATGCGCAATTTTCTCCAGAACGGCGGGTTCAAGGCCTTTACCACTACCTTCGAAGACCTTCACGGCCTCGTTCAACTTCCGGGTCTCGCGGTGCAGCGCCTGATGGCCGAGGGTTATGGGTTCGGCGCCGAAGGCGACTGGAAGACCGCCGCTCTTGTCCGCTCATTAAAAGTGATGAGTGAAGGTCTCGTCGGCGGCGCCTCATTCATGGAAGACTACACCTACGATTTCAGCGATGCCGATCAGAAGGTGCTTGGCGCCCATATGCTTGAGGTCTGTCCCACCATTGCGAGCGGGAAACCTTCGCTCGAAGTTCACCCGCTCGGCATCGGCGGCAAGGCCGATCCGGCGCGACTGGTTTTCGACGGCAGCGCCGGCCATGCCGTGGTCGCCTCGCTCATCGATCTTGGCAACCGGTTCCGCATGATCGTGAACGACGTCGACGTTGTGCCGCCCTCGGCGCCGCTGGTGAAACTGCCCGTTGCCCGCGTGGTATGGGTTCCGAAACCCAATCTTAAAACAGCCGCCGCGGCATGGATACTGGCAGGCGGAGCCCACCACAGCGGCTACAGCCGGGCAATTACCGCAGCGCATCTCGAAGACTTTGCCGCGATGGCTGGTATCGAATTTCTGCACATTAATCAGAACACTTCTCTGTCGGAATTCAAGAAAGAATTACGCGCCAACGAGGTGTATTATCTATTATCAAGCACAAAGCTGTAGTTGCAGCATTTATTAAGGCAAGGGGGGCGAACAATCGCTCCCCGCTGCATGATACGTTACTTCTCCAAACCGTAATCTCCTCCTCAAAAGCCCTAACGTTCTTCGATTCTGCACGCCCCGAAGACCACATTGATCGACACATGGTGAACTGCCAAAGGGTCGGTCTGCGACCTGCATGAGTCGTTTTTGTACGCTGTTTCGCCGATTATATATCTTGGTATAGTCGCGTAATTTTTCTTAGATATGCGGATAACCTTGGTGACCAACGGTTATTTAACCCCTGTATAATGCCCCTTTAAATACCGTTCAACCAACAATTAAAGGTCGCTTCAAGGGGTTACCCGTCGATTCCTTCAGCGAAAAAACTTATTTTCCAGAAATTCGAAATCTAAATTGATAAATCTTTATTTTTTAGCCCTCACAAACGGAAGTAGGATCACATGAAAAAACTTCTGGTACAGGCTATTGCTGATATAGGGTTGCTGGTTTTATTCACGCATCAGGCATATGCTCAATGGGTGCAGACAATGGGACCGGATGGCGGAGGCATTAGCGCCCTTGCGGTGAGCGGCAGCAGTATATTTGCCGGGACTTATGATGGCGGTATTTTCCTTTCCACCAATAATGGAACAAGCTGGACTGGGGTCAATTCAGGCCTTACAAATACCGAGGTCAACTGCTTTGCGGTGAGCGGCAACACTGTTTTTGCCGGAACTGATGGCGGCGGTGTTTTCCTTTCCACCAATAATGGAACAAGCTGGACTGCGATTGGTAACGGCCTTTCTTATGTCCAGTCTCTCGCAGTAAACGGCAGCGCTATCTTTGCCGGAACTTATGGCGGCGTTTTTTTATCCACTGATAACGGTGCGAATTGGACTGCGGTCGATTCCGGCCTCACGACTATTTATGTCAGGTCTTTTGCGGTGATCGGCAGCACTATCTTTGCCAGTACTGCTAATGGCGTTTTCCTTTCCACCAATAACGGAACAAGCTGGACTGCGGTCGATTCCGGCCTCACCAATACTGATGTCCAATCTCTTGCGGTGAGCGGCAACACTGTTTTTGCCGGAACTGATGGCGGCGTTTTTTTATCCGCCAATAACGGTGTAAGC
>JBEKOX010000097.1:0-5850 GCA_049521335.1 Chitinispirillaceae bacterium | reverse complement strand
GGGCTTTACGGAAACTCCCGAATCTGCGTTCTCGACGCGCAGAACGGGGCCCTCATCAAGGCGGTACCTCTGGATTCGCGCGTTTTTGCCGAGGGGTGTGCAAAGATGGGCAACGCCATTGTTCAGATCTCCTGGCGCGAAGAAACCGCCTTCTCCTGGTCGCTTGCCGATCTCACTCCCGGCCCCGTCTGCATCTATAGCGGCCAGGGGTGGGGATTGACGAGCGACGAAAAATATTTTTACATGAGCGACGGCTCCGATACGATCTTCGTCCGGAACCCGAGCTTTACGCTTGAACGAAAGATCCCGGTCACGCTTGCGGGCAAACCGGTCAGAAATCTGAATGAACTCGAACTGGTTAGAGGAACGCTCTACGCCAATGTGTGGTTCTCCGATTCAATCCTCGAAATAAACCCTGGGAATGGGCATGTCACTCGAATTATCGACTGCTCTGAGCTGGTAAAACGTGAAAATCCGCAATCGTCCGATTTCGTGCTAAACGGAATAGCTTACAACAATAAAACCGGGAAATTTTATTTGACGGGGAAGAAATGGAAGACGATATTTATAGTTGATATAGCAAAATAAGGATGATATAAGAATGATAGGGGTCAGGCCACACATTTAATCGAATCAATCGCGCGAATCCCTCCATTATTCTTCAATCCCCGGTCTTTTTCTCAAACTTTTTTTGACGCCGACGCGTTTTTTAATTAATTTCCTCTTTGTCTTTTCCGCCCGGGGAATCTTTGTCGCGATGCGGGGCTTGGGTTTCTCCCGTAACTTCCGGAGTTTCTGTTCGAGGCGCTCCAGGCAGCGCGACTTGTTGAGGTACTGGCTACGTTCATCGCGGCAAATGACCGTTACGCCGGTCGACCGATGCACGAGCCGCACCGCGCTCTCGGTCTTGTTCTGGTACTGTCCGCCCTTGCCGCCAGCTTTAAAGGTCTGGATATCGCATTCGGTTAGAAGATCACGGGAGCTTTTGGGCATCGGTTCGAAATCTAAAACAGAATCACTCATGCTCCCCTCTTCCTTTGATTTTTCATGATCCAGGGAATTTCTTTAATCCGGCAATTCATGGCCCTTTCTTTGCCAATTCTCCCAGCGCCATTCCCACCGCCTGGCGGGCATCATACGCCTCGATGAGCCGCGCCCCATCCATCCTGCCCGCCTTCTTCAGCTCCCAAACTCCCGGGAGGCAGATGACGCTCTTGCCAAGGTCAAACGCCATGGCCATCTCGCTCAACGTACCGAACGCACCCGGAAAGGCAATGAGCACGTCGGAGGCGTGCACGATAAGGGCATTGCGCGACTCGCCGAGGCCGCTCGGGATCACAATATCGATGTAGCGATTGGCATCCTCCTTGACGGATGTGGGAAGAATCCCGACCACGAGGCCGCCATTTTCGTGCGCGCCTTTCGCCGCCGCTTCCATGATGCCGCCGAGGCCGCCGCAGACGAGAAGCATTTTGCGCTGTGCGATGTGCGCTCCGATCTCATGGGCAAGCGCCGACTGTTCCGGGGAAATGGTGCGTCCCGATCCTATGACGCCGATGGCAGGTAGTGTAGTCACTTTTTTATTCTCCGATGATTTCCATGAGTACCCGTGACGCCGGTGTGGAAAAGGTCGATTTTTTACGAAAGGATTTCATGGGTGCCTTAGGAAACAAGTGCCGGGGAGGGTCCCCGAATCGCTCCGGAACGGCTCAGGCCATTCCGGCGCCGCCCATCCTCTCAGCCAGCGCTTCCCGCTGCTTCTCAAAGCCTTTCTTGCCAAGGAGCGCGAACATGTTCTTTTTGTACGCTTCCACGCCCGGCTGGTCAAAAGGGTTAACACGCAGGAGATAACCGGAGAGCCCGATTGCCTTTTCAAAAAAGTAAAATAATTGCCCGAGCGTCTCTTCGGAGCGGTCGTCAAGCACGATAGTCGAAGCCGGCACCCCGCCGTCGAGGTGGGCGAAAAGCGTGCCCGCGTACGCCCGGCGATTGATCTCCTCGAAACTCTTCCCGGCAAGGTAGTTCAACTCGTCGCTGTCGTCGCTGAACTGGGGCACGGTCAGCGTGCTGCGGGTATGCTTGATAAGGAGGAAAGTCTCGAAGACCGTCCGGACTCCCTCCTGCATCCACTGACCCATGGAGTGCAGATCGGTGGTATAATCGAGCGAAGCGGGGAAAATGCCCGTGTTGTTCTTTCCTTCGCTCTCTCCAGCGAGTTGCTTCCACCACTCTCCCACAAAGTGAAGCTGCGGCTGGAACGAAGCCATGACCTCGGTAGCGTAACCGCGCCGGAAGAGAATGTTGCGGAGCACCGCGTAGCGGCCCGACATAGTGACTGCCGGGTCTCCCCCCGTGCAGAAATCGGCAGCCTGGACCGCGCCCTCGAGCAACTTCCGGATATCGATCCCGGCCACGGCGATCGGTACAAGGCCCACGGGCGTGAGCACCGAAAATCGCCCACCCACGTCGCCGGGAATTTCGAAACTCGCATACCCCTCCTCGCCGGCGAGTTTTCGAAGCGCGCCGGACTTCGGATCGGTCGTGGCCACTATGCGCTTCGCCGCCTCGTTGCGGCCGTAACGTTTCTCCATCCACTGACGGACAACGCGGAAAGTGACACCGGGTTCGGTCGTCGTGCCGCTCTTGGAGATCACGTTGACCGCAACCTCTTTATCTTTGACAAGGGTCAGGAGATCGGCGAGATAATCGGAGTTGATCGTGTGTCCGGCAAAGACCACGCGCGGGGTGCGCAGATCGTCGAAGGACGGCGACAGAAAATCGATGGCCGCGCGCGCGCCGAGGTAGGACCCGCCGATACCGATGCAGATAAGTACGTCGGCCTTGTCGCGCAGCTCCAACGCTTTTTCATTGATAGAGGCGACAAGCGATTCCGGGGTTTTCCGGGGCAGGTCGAGCCATCCGAGATAGTCGTTTCCGGGCCCGTTCCGGTTGGCGAGCATCTGTTCAGCGGCGGCGAGGGCCGGTATATACGCTTCGATTTCGTTCGGTTTGACGATATCGGCAAGAAGCCGGTCGTCAAGGTTGATTTTACGTTGCGTCATGATTCTTTCTCCATGAATAGGGTGGAAAACCGTCAGGTTCTTCGGTAGAGGCATCCTTCCCTCAGGAACGCCCCGCAGAGTATGCGGGACTTTGAAAAATTAGTTTTTTGCTGAGCCTTTATGAAAGTTATGATTTAAGGGGGAAGATGAATCTTTTTTTGCATTTTTCACCCCACTTCTCTCTTAAATCTCTCCCCTTTCCACGAAAACTTCCCGAATACTCCTAACACCACGGCCGCGAGCACGGTCGGCAATTGCAGGAGCGACGCAGGCAGGATGTACTTGCGCAGCTGCTTCTGGTTATAGAGCGCGGTGCCGGGCAGCATGAGGAGGTACTCGCCGGTGATTTTTGCTGCAAGCATTACGGCGAATAGAAGCAGATAGGATGGCTCAAAGATCCCGGTGACAAGCGCTGCAGCGATACCGCAGTAGTACAGGAAGACCCCGCTCAAGAAAGCCACCCGGCGCGGTGAGTAGTTCACGGTCTTGGAGCCCCATCGTTTGCGCTGCTCGAAGATTCCGGTCACGGAATTGGTGGGAGCGGTGGCGACCGCTCCTTCGGGGTCGTTCATGAAGCGGACCAGCCATGTACTCCCCGCGATCCGCTGGAGCAGGAGGTCATCGTCGCCCGACACCACCTTCTGCGCAGCCGAGCCGTATCCGCCGATTTCGTCGAACGCCTTTTTGCGGAATGCGAAGTTGCTCGCGCTCGAATTGATCGGTATGCCGGCCCCGATCGCGGAAGCAGCCACGATCCCATGCGAAAGAAAATCCACGGCCTGCAGGCCGAAGAGCAGGGGGTGCATGCCCTGCGGCCGGAAGTAATAGGCGATCCCCTGCACGAGGCCGGTCGTCTCGGTAAAACAGCGGTCGATGACGGCAAGCCAGGCGGGCGAAACGAGACAGTCCGCATCGGTGAAGACGATGACTTCGTATTTTGCCGCCTCGACCCCCTTCGAAATCGCGTATTTCTTCGGAGCAATGCCCGGGGGCGTTTTGCTGACCTGGAGGGTGCGCATGTTCGGGAAGCGATTCGCAAACTCGGCGCAGATAGCCCCGGTCGCATCGGTCGAGCGGTCATCGACCACAATCACTTCGTACCGGCTCTTCGGCAGGCTTTGCCGGAAAATCGATTCGAGGCAGGGGCCGATATTTTCGGTTTCGTTGCGCGCCGCGATGACGATCGAGAAGGAGAGATTCGCGGGCGCGCCCGGGGAAGGCAGGCGACGCAAACCGCGGAGCAGGAAGAGCACGGCGCACAGGTAGTACAAGGTGACAGCCAGGAGAAAAAACTGAAACAGCGGCATCTGGCCTACACCTTGGAGAGCGGCGAAATGGTTATGGACATTTCAAGAAAATACTAAACCGGCGATATTTTCATGCCCCCTTCTCCTCCCAGCACCGTTATCGCTTCGTCGAAGCTCCCCTCCTTTATCCAGTGGATTCTCACGCCCCGTCGTTCCATGCCGCGGAACCAGGTCTCCTGCCGCTTTGCAAGGCGGCAGATGTCGCGACAGAGTTCAAGGACCATGGTATCGTAATCGATTTCGCCGAACAGGTACCGGGCGATATGTTTGAACTCCATCCCGAACATGGCGAGCCGTTCACGGGAAATCCCGGCATCAATGAGGCGCTTCACCTCGTCAACCATTCCGGCATCGAGCCGCTCCGTGAGGCGCGCCGCGATCCGCTCGCGAAGAAGGGACCGCTCGATGGCAATGCCCAGCACCATGGGCGCCAGCGCCGGAGCCGTCTGCGTCATTCGCTCCTGCCTGCCTGCCGGATCGGCGAACCGTGCGATTTCGAGGCTGCGCACGATTCTTTTTCTGCTTTTCAAGTCGGTCGTTTTGTAAAGGACAGGCGCACGGGCGGCTAATTCCCGCGTCAAAGACTCCCTGTCGCGTTGCATCTGCTCGGTACGGAACGCGGCGTGTTCCGGCACTTCGGGGAGCGCATACTCTCGCAGCACCGCTTCGAGGTAGAGCCCGGAGCCGCCGACTACCACCGGCATCTTATGACGATCGGTTATTTCCGCGAAGATCCGGCTGAAATCGGCTTGATAACGGTGAACGGTATAGATTTCGGCGGGTGCGACGATATCGATGAGGTGGTACGGAACGTTACCGTATTCGGCCAGGTCCTTGCCGGTACCGATATCCATTCCCCGGTACACCTGGCGGGAATCGCAGGAGATGATCTCCCCGTTACATCGGCGCGCAATGAGTACGCCAAGCCGCGTCTTGCCCGAGGCGGTCGGTCCGCAGATCACGATGCAGTTATGCATGGCAATCAGGGAAAATAGGTTCAGTGATACTATCATATCCTGCAAGCATTATTTATCTTAAAGGAGACCGCTGAAGAGCCGTTCATGGCGTGCATCGACAGGCGGGAGCGCAGGCCGGCTCACTACGAACGGCGCGAGGTGATATTACTTGTAAACTTACGTACCGACCCTGATCATGCCGAAGCCCGAACCCATACATCGTCGACGAGCGCGCACCCTGATTATTTCAACAGGAGTCCTGATCGCGGCATTGAGCTATTCCATATCCGGGGCCACCTATTTTCTTGATGCGGTAAACGGCAACGACGCCCTGGCCGGAACCTCGCCCGCTACGGCCTGGCAGACCCTCTCCAAATTCAACACGACCACTTTTCTGCCGGGGGATACGGTAAAGCTCAAGGCCGGGTCGGTCTGGACCGGGACCATGCAGGCGAATGGGTCGGGGACGAGCGGTTACCCGATCGTTGTCGACAGCTTCGGCGTTTCAACTTCGTCGGCTATGCC
>JBEKOX010000096.1:0-6135 GCA_049521335.1 Chitinispirillaceae bacterium | reverse complement strand
CGTGGTGCACGGAGACGCGACCCTTTACAAAAGAATCGATCACGTCGAGGCGGCATGGTCGATCCTCCAGCCCGTGCTCGACAGCTGGGATTCCGCCACGCCCGAGGATTTTCCGAACTACGCGGCGGGAACCTGGGGCCCCGAGGAGGCGGAGGTGCTCATCGCTCAGGATGGCAGGCGATGGTTCCCGCCGACGGTCGATCACATTGGCGAATGTGAGGGCACGGACTGAATTTTGAAAGCCGTTGCGTCGATAGCGCGCATTTGCTATACTTTTCTCACAAATGAGAGAGCTCGTGCTAATGAGCGCAAACGCACGGTGACCTTAGCGAGTGACTTTTCTATCCCGTGTGGTGGGGGGGATAGGATACCCGGATCGCAGATCCGGGCCACACGAGATTACAAGATAATACTTGATAACGGGCACCCGCGCTTGATTATTTCCCCAAAAGGAAGTAAAAGGTCAAGAAAAAATCGTGATTACAGGAATTAACTGGAGCAGGGTTTTAGGGTCGAAAGGGGATACACGTTTCATGAAATTGATCTTTTATCCATGCATTCTGTTTTTTTTATTTGCATATTGTAACTTCTTCGGGGCACAACCAACTTCCAATAATTGCCCATGTCTGGAGTGCATTGCGGATAGCGCTAGTTCGAAATATTCGGTAAGGGGGCCATTGCAGGCTTACACACTGGCAGATTCGTTTTCTCAGCTTGTTGTAGGCAACGAGTGGATATATGAATTTGCAGTAATATCCGAGGATATAGGTGGTAGTGGATCCGCGTGCTCTATATTAACTTTTCAGGTATTGAAAAGTACCGGAACTATGGCTGTTATTAAAGGAAGTGAAAATAATTTATTATCGTTTGACACTCTTTACCTAACCAATGATAGTATAACTCGGAGTTTGGGGACGTCAAATGATATTAGCCCTGTATTGCTTGGATTCCGGAAAAGCATTTATCCTTGCTTCAAATTGGATGATAACAGTGGTTATATTTATGGAACTAATTCTGGAGGAGAATTATCTTATTATATTAGTTATATTGGCTTGGTTTATGTATATGAACCAATTTCAGGTAATAGTGAAGAGTGGTATAAGCTCCAAAGCTTTAATGGAATACCAATTTCAAGTAGGGATCTTTTTGAGTGTATCGCAAAATTAGAATATTACAATAACAACCCCGACTCCATCATCACTTCCAGCCTCAACGAAACATCTCCCGCAAAATTATTCGAAGGAGTTATATTTCCCTTTGACTTAAGGTCCGGTGTCGCCTTTTGGAATCAAAGCTATCCTAAAACATCAAGTATATCGATAGTCCAGAAAAAAAGCTAAGAACCTCTGGGCAACTATGAAAAGCAAAACTCCGCTGTTAATATCAATTTTTCTTGTTGCGCGCGCACAGGTGCCCTTATCGAGTGACCTTTCTATCCCGGGTGACCTGGATCTCCGATCCAGGTCTCCTATCACTTAACGTCCAACATTCTTACCGACAACCCGGACGCATCTGGAAGCAGCCCTGCTCCCGATACCCGTGGGCTGACGAACCATCTGCAGTCGATTCAGAAGTGGAATCCCGTCCTATAGAGGCTTAGCGCTACAACCAAGTTAATGTCCGACCACTAATCGAAGTCAGGAATTTTTGAGCGTTCTCTATGGTTATTTCACTTCAAGTGCTTCCCGAGCCTTGCTGAGCAGGTCGTTTGGATCAATGCGTACCTTAATATCGGGATTGGAATGAGCAAACCTGATAATCCCTTTTTTATCGACAACAAACGCTGCCGGGACAGGAAGCATGTGGTGCTTTTGTCCAGAGGCTTTTTCAAGATCGACTCCGTGTAACTGCATTTTTGTCAACGTAATGCTGTCTACGGTGTAGGCCAACCCAAAAGCTTTGGCAGCGCGCATGGTACTGTCAGAGTAAAGAGAATAAGTTAAATGATGTTTTGCAATGGTCTTGTCCAATTCAGCTATTCTGTCCGCGCCTATAGCTATAATCTGATATCCAAGATGGATCAGGTCCGGTTCAATTTGCTGAATACTGGCTAGGTGTGCATTACAATAGGGACACCATCCACCCCGATAAAAAATCACAATAGCTGGCTTTTTTGAAATCAGCCAGCGAAGAGATATTGCTTTGCCTTTCGTGCTGGTGACGGTAACGTCGGGAATTGTATCTCCAATCACCAATGGTTTTTCAGCAGCGATACTGTCGTTCATAGGTTTTAAGTTCCCTTCTGCTAATACCTGGGTTCCAAGCGCACTAAAAAAGCAGGCGATTATGGTTATGAATTGTCGAGCAGGCATAATTTACGTTCCCTCCTGTAGGATTAAAATACATTCTTTAAAAGTCGACGGGTGCCCCTATCGAGTGACTCGGTGTTCCCGTGTGGCCTGGATCTCCGATCGATCCGGTGTGACACTTTTGAGCACTTAAAAAAACCTCCCCTAAAACCTTCTTTTATCACCCTTCGAAGGGCTTTCGAAGGGCATTTAAATCCGGTTTCACGACAAACCCCGCCCGCTCCCAATAAAACTATTATTTTATAGGTTCAAAATGGGTAAATAATGGCACGGTTATTGCGGATTTCCACTATCTTTCTCATCAATAGAAGGATTCTTACCAATGAACGTACACGGTAGCGCCGTCTCCCTTATATGGCCGGTGGCTGTCTATCTTGCCGCAATCGCCGCGATCATCGGAGCAATCCTCATTACCTCAGCACTTGCAGGAGAACGCCGCAACGATCGAAGCGCCATTCCCTATGAATCCGGCATGAATCCGACCGGCTCTACCCATCTGCGCCTGTCGGTAAGCTACTACCTGATTGCCATGTTTTTCCTTATCTTTGATCTTGCCTCGGCCTTCGTCTTTGCCTGGGCGATCTCGTTGCACGAAGCGGGCTGGACCGGATACGGAGCGATTTTTCTGTTTATCATCATTCTCTCCGCCGGGTTCGCCTATCTCTGGCGAAAAGGGTCGCTCGAGATACGGGCGAGCGACAGCCCATGAAAAAGGAGATGAACGGCATTCCATCAATCGAATCCGGCGTCGTAAAACAGAACGTCCTTTTCTCACGGTTGCAGGACTTGCTTGCCTGGGGACGGAAAAATTCGCTCTGGCCGTTTAATTTCGGACTCTCATGCTGCTATGTGGAGATGGCGACGAGTTTAACCAGCCGGTATGACATTGCCCGTTTCGGCGCCGAGGTGATCAGAAGCAGCCCGCGTGAGGCTGACGTCATGATTATCGCGGGGACGGTGTTCATCAAGATGGCTCCCGTGATCCGGCGGCTCTACGACCAGATGATGGCGCCTCGCTGGGTGATCTCCATGGGGTCGTGCGCCAACTCCGGCGGCATGTACGATATCTACAGCGTTGTTCAGGGCGTGGATCGGTTCCTGCCGGTCGACGTGTACGTGCCGGGATGTCCGCCCCGCCCCGAAGCATTCATGGAGGGACTGTTATTGTTACGCACACTGGCAGGAACCGAAAAGCGCCCCTTGAGCTGGATCAGCGGTTCGCAGGAGATTATCCGTCCCCCGACGCCCAGCATGCGCGATGAAAAACGGGAGACCCGGCGGAAATCGGGGACGCTTCGCGGGATTGACAAGGTGTGAGGAGCCGGGCGTATGGCCAATGAGAAAACCGTCGCGGACGACCTTACCGGGCGCTTTGGCCGCCCCGTCGCCCAGGAACCGACAACGGACGGCATTCCCACCTTCTGGATCGACCGAAACGACGTGCTTTCCGTGCTGCGCTACCTGAAAAACGAAGCGGCGGTGCGGTATCGCATGCTCTATGACCTGACCGCCATCGATGAGCGGGGTCGGCGATCCGGCGGCAACAGCCCGAGGGGCGACTTTACCGTCGTGTATCACCTCTTTTCGTTCGAGACCGGCGCCGACCTCCGTCTTAAAACCGCGCTCACCGCCGGGGCGCTTTCCGTGCAGACCGTGACCGGCATCTGGCCATCGGCCAACTGGTATGAGCGTGAAGTGCTCGACATGTTCGGCATTTCCTTTACCGGTCACCCGTTTCCAAAGCGGCTCCTCATGCCGTTTTCCTGGCAAGGCTATCCTCTCCGCAAGGATCATCCGGCGCGCGCGACCGACATGGCTCCCTTCGCCATGTCGGAACAGAAGGAAGAGGAGGAGATTGAGAGTCTGCGCTTCCGGCCCGAAGAGTGGAACATGGTGCGCAGAAACGAGGATGTCGATTTCATGTTTCTCAACATCGGGCCGCACCATCCGGGCACGCACGGTCTCTTCCGGATCGCGCTGCAGCTTGACGGCGAAACCATTGTCGATGCAGCGCCGGATATCGGCTACCACCATCGCGGCGCCGAAAAAATGGCGGAGCGCCAGACCTGGCATACCTTTCTGCCCTATACGGACCGGATAGACTATCTCGGCGGGGTCATGAATAACCTCGCTTACGTTCTTGCCGTGGAAAAACTCGCGGGCATTACGGCGCCTCCCCGCGCCGAGGTCATCCGCGTCATGCTGGCCGAGCTTTTCCGCATAGCAAGCCACCTGGTCTGGTACGGCACCTTTGCGCAGGACCTGGGCTCCCTGTCGCCGGTTTTCTACATGTTTTCCGACCGGGAACGGATCCTGGACATCGTGCAGGCGATCTGCGGCGCACGCATGCACCCGAACTGGTTTCGCATCGGCGGCGTGGCGCAGGACCTCCCGGCCGGGTGGGAGACAATGGTTCGTGATTTTATCGCCGTCATGCCCCGAAAGCTTGACGAATATGATACCATGGTGATGCGCAACCCCATTCTGAAGCGACGTACGAAAGGAGTGGGCGCCTATACCAGCGAGCAGGCCATCGAATGGGGGGTGACCGGTCCGGGTTTGCGGGCATGCGGCTTCGACTGGGATTTCCGGAAGAAAAAACCTTACTCCGGCTACGACCGCTTCGAGTTCGAGGTCCCGCTCGGGAGTCACGGCGATTGCTACGACCGTGCGCTCGTGCGCGTCGAGGAGATGCGGCAATCGCTCCGGATCGTTTCACAGTGCCTTGATAACATGCCCGAAGGGCCCTACAAGGCGGACCACCCCCTTGCCACGCCTCTCGTCAAGGAGCGGACCATGCACGACATCGAGACGTTGATCAACCATTTTCTCGCCGTGAGCCATGGGCCGGTGATTCCCGCCGGCGAAGCGTTCGCCGGCATCGAAGCGACAAAGGGGAGCAACGGATACTATATCGTGAGCGACGGCGGAACGTCCCCCTACCGTACCCGCATCCGCACGCCGTCGTTTCCGCATCTGCAAATGGTGCCCTTCCTGTGCCGCGGAGCGATGATTCCGGATCTGATCGCCATTCTGGGGGCTCTCGATTTTGTGCTTGCGGATGTCGACCGGTAAGGGGAAGGCGTATGCTGACGGCGGAAGAATTGGCTGAACTGGACGATCTGCTGCGTGAATCCTCACGCAGGGAAGCGGCGGCCGATGCGCTCCGGATCGTGCAGCGCCATCGCGGCTGGATTTCGAACGAAAGCCTCCACGATGTCGCCGCCTTTCTCGGCGTGGCCGAGTCGTCGCTCGAAACGATCGCCACCTTTTATAATCGCATCTACCGGAAACCGGTCGGCCGGCACGTGATTCTCCTCTGCGACAGTGTCAGTTGCTGGATTATGGGGTTCGAGCCGGTACGCAAACGGTTGCTTGACCAACTTGGATTGCCGTCCATGCCGGGGACGAGCGCGGACAACCTGTTTACGCTCCTTCCCGCGACCTGCCTTGGCGCATGCGACCATGCTCCTGCGATGATGGTGGATGACGAGCTTTTCTGCGACCTTACCCCGGCGAAGATCGACGAGATACTCGCGCGGTTCCGATCCGGGGCGGCGACGGTCGCTTCCGCAGCGGAACGCGGGATTGCGGACCAACGATGAAAACATTGACAAAAAATATAGCGCCCGGCGGGGAACCGCTCTCCCTGCGGGAGTACCGTGCGCGGGGCGGCTACGAAGCCTTCGGAAAGGCGCGCTTCGGCATGACGCCGCAGGATATCTGCGCCGAGGTCACGCGGTCCGGCCTGCGCGGTCTCGGCGGCGCGGGATTCCCGACCGGCAGCAAGTGGAGTTTCATGCCCCGTCCATCGGGCAAGGGCTCG
>JBEKOX010000095.1:0-7346 GCA_049521335.1 Chitinispirillaceae bacterium | reverse complement strand
AACGGCGCATCGGTCGATTTTACTCGCTGTTTGAAAAGTAATGATGAGGTGGCCGTCTACCCGGATGAAAAGTTGCCCGATCTCGAACCTCTCGTGCGCCTTCGCCCTTTGCCGCCTCGCCCTGCCGCGTTCATCTGCGATGTGCACCTGGGACGGCTCGGCCGGATACTGCGGATACTCGGATTCGATACACTCTACCGAATCGATTTCGCGGACAGCGAGATCGCGGTCATTGCCCGGCAAGAAGGGAGAATCGTACTGACGCGTGATCGGGGAATTCTCAAGCGACGCGAGGTGACCCACGGCTATTGCGTGCGGTCGGATGACCGGCGCGAGCAAGTCCGTGAAGTGTTGCGACGATTCAATCTTGCGGGCATGGTCGATCCCTTTACGCGTTGCGCCGATTGCAACGGCAATATCGAGCCGTTGGAAAAATCCGCGATTATCGACCGGCTTGAGGAAAAAACAAAACAATACTACGAGGAATTCTCACGGTGTCGGGATTGCCGGAAATTATTCTGGAAGGGGTCGCATTACCAGAAGTTGAAAATAATGATGGAGGAATTGATAAAAATCAACTCAGTTTGAAGGAGCAGTTGAAATGACTGATCAGGAAAGAAAAAGAACCGATCTCAAACTGATCGCAACGCCGTTTTCCTACGGCGACCTTGTCGGTTATCAGGAGAGCTCGATCGTGAGCAGGACTATCATCGATAAAACCGAGGGAACCGTTACGGTCTTCGCCTTTGACGCAGGCCAGCGGCTCAGCACCCATTCCGCTTCCTTCGACGCACTTGCCGAGGTCATCGAAGGATCCGGCTTATTCACTATTGAAGGAACCGATCATGAGGTTTCCGCCGGTCGCCAGATCATTCTTCCGGCAAACAAGCCTCATGCCGTTTCTGCTGTCGGGAGATTCAAGATGGCGCTGATCATGATTCGGGCGAAATAATCTTTAAAGGGATATCGCTTTTATTTTATCGATTTAATCCCCCTTGTTACACATCGATCGTATCCTGCGTAATCTCTTCCTTCCCATAATTTACCGAACATAATTCTCATTGAAGTTAAACAAGAATTTCTCTCCCGCCTGACGGGCCATTAATTTTCGCGCGCTATTTTATTTGCGAACAGAAAGGAGAGCCTTATGCATGCCATTGGAGCGTTTATTGCGGTCCTCGTCGTCGCAAGTTCTTACATCGGCGTACTCGCCGTCGCGGTCTGGTTTCTTCATTCGCATTATGTAGACAGCTTTAAAGGAGAGTATTGAACGCTCGGCGGAGAACCCGATCCCCATGATTCAATGCACTACCCCATAGCCTTGCTATGGGGTAGTGGACTCTGTGCGATATAATGCCGTGTCCGCTTCAAGATCCGGTCCGCATTTCTCCATGTGCTGCGTATCCATGCGTTTTTTGTAACGCAGCACGAATCGTCTTCTATTTGTTCTGTTATAATGCGCTAATATTCAAAGGCCATTTTGCAGAGGGTCGAAAATCAACGGAAATAGCGCAGAGATGCCATTGCACGGAAGGGGGTGATTCGTTTCCCTGATTATCCGGTTAGCGGAAGTACAAGCTTGTGCCTTCGATAGTTGCAAAAAACCAAATACACATTTTTAAAGGAGCAAACTCATGTCAGGTAAATTTGGAAAGTATGGTTTTTTTTTGCTGGTACCTTGGGCAATATTAATCGCAACCGCAGGAGTCACCATTGCCGCCGTTCCTGATGCAGTCGTTCTCCCCAACTCCTGGCTGAACATCTCTCCCGGAAGCGACTCCTCACAGCTTAATTTTTCGTGGGCCACCCTGCATGCCGATACGACCTACATTCGCGCCCTTCCGGACACGAGCCGATACCCGATCCTGGAGCCGGAGGTTCAAATTATCAATGCAAGCACCGGCGATACAACGACGTTCTATGGAACGACCTCCCAGGCCTTCTACACCGCTTCCGCCGGGACCGAAGCCGCCGGCTGGTTCCAGAACAAGGTAACGGCGACCGGGCTTGCACCCTCAACCAGCTATAAATATCGCGTCGGCTACGATACCGTCTGGAGCGGCTTTTACTCCTTCCAAACCGGGAATCCGAAATCCTCCTTCTGTTTCATCGCCGTCGGCGATCCGCAGCTTGGCGCTTCTACAAGCCCCGAACCGGCCGCTCAGGACAGCAACGTTATTGGTTACGATAGTACCGGCTGGCAGAATACAATATCGGTGGCAACGCAAAAGTTTCCGAACATCAGTTTTCTGTTATCCGCCGGTGATCAGATCGACAATACTTCCACGCAATCGGGCGTGGATTCGCAATTCGACGCCTATTGCAACCCCCTGTTGCTGAACATCCCCGTGGCCACAGTGGATGGCAACCATGATTATGGTTTGGGCCAGTATTTCGGCTACCACTATAATCTGGCCAACCAGTCAACTGAAGACGGCGCCACCGCGTTCGGCAACGACGGTGACTACTGGTTTACCTATGGGAACTCCCTGTTCATGGTATTGAACAGCAATACCCTGAGCGCCGCCACCCACGCTGTCTTTATCGGACAGGCCATCGCCGCCAACCCGAACGCCAGGTGGAAAATCGTAAGCTTCCACCACTCGCTGTACAGCGACGCTTCCCATACCGCGGATGCCGATATCATATTCAGAAGGGCCGCGTATCCTCCGGTTTTTGATCAATATAACATCGACGTTGTTTTGTCCGGCCACGACCATTCATACACCAGGTCGTACCAGATGCTCGGCGGCATGCCCGTGTCGAGGCCAGGGGACAGTGTCATGGCGGTGAATCCGAGGGGCACACTCTATATGACGCTTAATTCAGGAAGCGGCAGCAAGTTCTATCAGCTTAACTCGACGTACATAGCAAACGGAGACACCACGTACCCGGTGTGGACCAAACTCTATTGGCAACAGAACGAACCGACGTTCTCCAACATCACCATCAGCAGCGACACCTTTTCCATCGTTACCTACGCAATAGCCAATAATACGACAATGAAGATCGATAGCTATACGATTGTTAAGAACGCTCCTACATCGATCTTGCCGACAGCTAATAAAATAAGGCAACTCGGTCCCCTCACCGCCCGGCTTTTCGAGGGATCATTGCTGGTCGCGGGACTGGAGGGAACGGCCCGTCTCGAAATCTTCAATGTTTCGGGCGCACGGGTGCTGGACCTGGGAAGGCGGGTCTTCAACGGCAGTTTACAGGAAGTTACCCTGGCGAGATCGCTGCGTTCGGGAATCTACCTGCTCAGGATCGCGGGGTCCCGCAACGACAACGTGCGATTGATCCAACCTTGATTATATATTGCTCGCGGAACTTCTGAAAATTCCGTTCGTGGTTCGAAAATTTTACCACGAACGGAATTTTTTTCGTATTTTAAACGGTACCCAGTTGAAAATAAAGGGAACACATAGTAACAATGATCAACGTAAACCCAAAGAATCCGGTACGCGGCGAGATCAGGGGCGTCCTTGCGGGCGCGGCGGCATTGGCGATCTATCTGGGGCTGTTATTCCTTTTCTGCTCTCATACGCGGATCTATCATCTCTACAGTTCGGCAGCCGGTTCCTATGTCAGTTATGAAAAGGCCTATGTTATCGCGGTAGAGAAAGAGAGCTTGGCAAGAGACCGCGCCAGCGGGCTCGACGCGGGTTACCAAACGGTCAGGATAAAAATTCTCACCGGAGAGCATACGGGTGAGGTGATGACCGTCAGGAACGCGCTCAACTACACGATCAACGTCAGAGCCAGGGCCGGCGGCAGAGTCATCGTCTGCATCGATACCGCCAATAAGAATACATACAACGCCTGGATTTACAGTTATGACCGAGGACCATATCTCTATCTGTTCATTCTGTTGTTTATCGCGGCGCTCTGCGCCATCGGAGGCAGCCGGGGCATCAGATCCGTTCTGGGCATCGTTTTCACCTTTACCGGCATCATTTTTCTCTTCATTCCGTTGCTCTACCGCGGCTATTCCCCGGCCGTTGCGTCAATAGGAGTAGTGATGATCACCCTCTGCGTAACGTTAGTCCTGCTCGCAGGATTCAGCACAAAGACGCTTTCCGCAATCCTCGGCACGATGTCAGGCGTAGTCATCTCTATGCTTTTTCTGATGGCGGCCCTGAAAATCACGCATCTTTCGGGATTCAGCACCAACGAGGCCGATATACTTATCCAGATTGGGGGAAAAACTCACATGAAGGTCGGCGAGCTTTTGTTCGCGGCGATCCTGATCTCCTCATTGGGCGCGATAATGGACATAGCCATTTCCGTCGCCTCCTCGGTGAATGAACTCTATCTCAGTAACCGCGGTCTGGAAGTGAAAGATTTGTTCAACTCCGGCATGAATGTGGGGCGTGACATGATGGGTACCATGGCCAACACCCTTATCATCGCCTTCACCGGAACGTCGCTCAATCTATTGGTTCTGCTCTACTCCTGGAATGTAACCTACTACCAGCTGATAAACAATAATATGATCGGGATCTATATCATTCAAGCCGTTTCCGGGAGCATCGCCGTGATCCTGACGGTGCCGCTGGTCGCATTTTTTTCATCGCAGCTGATCCCGGCACTGGGCGGTCGATCAGGTTTTCCAAATAGCAAAGGCGGCAGATAAAACCGTCTCCGCAGATGTCAAACTTATCTTGAATCGAAATTCCCGCCATCCATCACAAATCCCAGCTGCTCCCGCAGATCATTGATCTCCTTCTGCCAGAAAGCGTCGCTGCCCCACTCCGGGAAATGCTTCCGGAACAGGGCGTCGTCGACCTGCCGGCTGCACCAGGCAAGGAAGTAGATCATGCGCATGGCGCGCAGCGGCTCGACGCAGCGGAGGCTCGCCTGGTCGAACCGCCGGAACCGCTCGTACCCTTGCAAAAAGAGCTCGATCTCGCGGAGCGATTTGTCGGCGCGGTCGGGAAGGAGGAGCCACACGTCCTGGACCGGCGGTCCCATAGCCATGTCATCGAAGTCGATCAGGAGAAGTCCCTCGTCCAGGCGGTCGAGGATGTTGCCGCGGTGACAGTCACCGTGCAGGCGGATCCGTTCGAGGCCCGCAAAGAGCGGGACGCTCCAATCGATCAGCCGCAGCGCAACGCTTTTATAAAGATCGCGCCAGCGACCAGGAATGATGCTATCGCAGAGATGGGTCGCATCGGCGAGGGCCGAGCGGTCGGGGTCGATCGTGATGCGGTGCGGGGCGGCGCGCTTCTCGCCTGCCAGATGGGTCCGGGCGACGAGCGCGCCCACGCGAAGCCAGTCGGCATCCGTGTTGATTTCGAGCTGGCGGCCCGCGCGTTTTGGGAAGAGGGCAAAAAGGAAGCCCTCGTGCTCGCCGATCGTCGAACCACTTTCCAAAGTCAGCGGCGGAACCACCGGAATCTCGGCATCGGCGCAGTCGCTTATGAAGCGGTGTTCGTCGAGGATGGCATCGCGACTCCACCGGCCGGGCCGGTAGAATTTCGCGATGAGTTTTGTTCCGTCAAGCGCCCGCAGTTCGTAAACACGGTTGATGTAGCTTGGCAGCGACAGGACAAGTCCGGTGAGACGAATTTTGCCTGCTGTTTCCACGGCAGGCAAAATGGTTTCCGGGGTCAGTCGCCCGAAGGACATCGGTTTATCACTAGCGATGCGAAGGAACTGAAGGGCGACGGCCGAAGAAGCGGAACTTTTTCGTGAAATTGGTGGCCGTTCCAAGATGGTTCACCGTTATGGGCGGCTTGGGCGGAATATCTCCCGCGAATCCGGGATAGACCTTGAGAACGCACCGGCTGCCGACCATTTGTTCGATCTTCCGCAGGTACTTCTGCTCATCGGCAGAAACAAAGGTAAGCGCATTGCCGCGGTGTTCGGCCCTGCCGGTCCGGCCTATCCGGTGGATGTAATCCTCGGCGAAGCGCGGAATGTCAAAATTCACAACGTGTGAAATGCTCTCGACGTCGATGCCGCGCGCCGCGACATCGGTGGCCACGAGTACCTTGAAACGGCGTTGTTTGAAGCCATCGAGCGTCTTCTGGCGCTGCGACTGCGAACGGTTCGAATGGATAGCCTCGGCCTGGATGCCGTGTCGGTGCAGCTTTCGCGCGATCCGGTCCGCGCCGTGCTTGGTGCGCGAAAAGACCAGGGCGGTTTCGACCTCCTCGTTCTGGAGAACGTGCACCAAGAGGTCGGATTTGACATCCTGGGAAATGGTGTAGAACTCCTGCTCAACCGTATTCACCGGCGTGAACGGCGTGCCGATTTCGATGAGGAGGGGGTCGTGCAGTACGCCCTTCGCGAGCGCCTGGATCTCGGAAGAGATGGTTGCCGAAAAGAGAAGCGTCTGCCTCCTGGTCGGAACCTGGGCAATGATCTTCCGCACGTCCCTGATAAAGCCCATGTCGAGCATGCGGTCCGCCTCGTCGAGGACCAGGATCTCGACCCGGGAAAGGTCGATGCTGCGGCGGTCAAGATGGTCGAGCAGGCGGCCGGGGGTCGCGACGACGATGTCCGCGCCCTGCTGCAGACCGCGCAACTGGCGATTGATGTCCACGCCGCCGTAAATGCAGAGCGGCCGCAGGGAACAATAGGTCCCATACCCGCGAATGGCCTCCTCGATCTGGACGGCGAGCTCGCGGGTCGGCGTTAAAATCAGCGCCCGGGGATGGCCGCGGCGACCTGCGAGGTGAGTCTTTTGGAGAATATGCAGGATCGGCAGCACGAAGGCGGCCGTTTTACCGGTCCCGGTTGGCGCGCAGCCGATGAGATCCCTCCCCTCGACCACGACCGGAATGGCCCTGGCCTGAATCTCGGTGGGACGACTGTAACCCGTTGCGTAGACTCCCTGCAAGATAGTCTCCGATAGCCCTACTTTTGTAAAACCCATATACATCCTTTGTAAAATATGCCGGTTGACACGCTACTTACGGATTGAAACGAGCAGGAGGATGCGTTGTGCGGGGGGGATAGTCGCGTTAGACTCTTGCTGGAAATCAACGAGGTGCGGGTCTTTTGGACCGTTTACCGATTGAAACGGCACCACTATCGATGTAGTGATGTTCGGGGATAATATACATCGTGGGAAATAAAAATAAGTGAAATTGTTTGCGGGCCACGCAATCGTGTGGCCCGCAGCGAGAGTGATAGAGTCGCAATTTGCAATAACCAAAGCGGAAAAAACAGCATCGCGATCACCGTGTTATCACGACCGATGCCTGCTTTTCAACACCCGCCGCTTTGAAACTAACAATGTAATGCCCTGAGGCGAGGTTGCAATTTTTAAGCTCAATGGAATAGCGGCCAACGGATTGCTTCCGGTTCACTACAAGGGCTGTTCTTCCAAGCACATC
>JBEKOX010000094.1:0-7352 GCA_049521335.1 Chitinispirillaceae bacterium | reverse complement strand
ATTCCGGGAGGCGGAGCGCCTTTATAATGACCGCGACCGTTGTGACGTTTATTACCGGAATCCTTGCCTGGCGGCAAACCGGCTACTTCGCCGATCCGCCCGCATTTTACAACCAGGCAATCCGGACAAATCCGGAGTCGGCGCTTGCTCTCAACAACCGCGGCAAGCTTCGATCCGACGGCGGGGACGCCCGGGGTTCGATTGGAGACTTCAATGCCGCCATCCGTCTTTTCCCCTCCTACTCGATGGCCTACAATAATCGTGGCAATGGTAAAGGGCTCCTCGGTGACTTTGCCGGCGCGATTGCCGATCTGACCAGTGCGGTGACGTTCGATACCTCCTATGCGCTTGGATTCAGTAATCTCGGTCGGTGGAAGGCGTTGGCCGGGGATACCGCCGGCGCGCTCGCCGATTATAACCGTTCCATACGGCTCGATCCCCGTTTCGCCGGCTCTTACAACAATCGCGGGGCTCTGCTCGGCCAGCGAGGCGATTACGATCACGCCGCGGATGATTTTCGGAAAGCAATCGACCTCGATCCGCTTTTTTCCGAGGCCATGCTCAATCTCGGGCGCGTCAAGCTCTATCGCGGCGACCGGGCGGGCGCCTGCGTTCTCTGGCGCGAAGCCGAACGGCTCGGCAACCGAGGCGTTCAGGGATTATTGCAGCAGTACTGCCATTAGGCGGCAACTTACCCGACAGGCATGGTAAGACGATATTGTCGGTAAGAAGAAAAACGGTATCTGCGGGTTTGAAGGTTAATTTTTCAAATTATAGACAAATATGCTGTACCCTATCCGTGCTACCGGTTTTATTGACCTCAACATTGCATAAGTATTTTTATTATCGAAATACACTCCCTGCAGATTCGTGGCACTGACGGCGACCCAGTCGTGCATTGTGACCTGTCGCGCGCTCGGAGCAGGATTTCGCAGGTAGAAGCTCGGTAGCCATTCATAGGAAATGCCATAGCGTTCCGGAAGATCAGACCCGAAGTAGCTCAGGCAGATCTTCGGGATGTCGTGTTCTCGCATATAGCGGCCGAGGCCCTTTAGGTCTTGGCCCCAGTCCAGATTGGAATCCACGAGATACTTATAGCCGTTGCCGGGCCCGCCCGCCAGTTCGTTAAAATACGCAAGATAGTGGGGTTGGATGTAGAGCGAAGCGCCGATATACCATAGTGCAAGAAGTCCGCAAAGGATAGCCATGGTTTTTTTACATAAAAGGCATGAAATTCCCCCTGCGGTGAAGACGAAAAGAAAGGGATAAATGGGTAGGAGGTAGCGCAGGCCGATGGCCTGAGAATTCGCGCTGAAAAAAACGAAAATAGTAGCAGCCGGGATAAGCAGGAACAGTTCAGTGATCCGGGCGCCTTTAAAAGCCTTTTTGCAATAAAGAACGAGCGCTGTTGCAAGAGAGAGGATTGCTGCAATCGGCGTTTTAAGGAAGAATGCCACCGTGTAATAGTACCACCAACCGCTTTGGGAATAATCGCCGCAGAGAAAGCTCGACTGGCCCTGGCTTGCATGTTCCTGCTGGAATCGGATGCCGGAGAAATACGGCTCAAGATCTCCCCTATAGCCTAACAGCAGCACTGCGAACCCGATCGCGCCGAAGATGAGGCAGTTGCGCCAGGGGAGTGATTTATAGTGAGAAAGCCATATCAGGGCAAGCGCGATGCAAACGGGTATGAGAAGCACTGCGGTAAATTTTGAGAGCAGGGCGAGGCCAAGTGCGATGCCGGCGATAGCGGCGGTGGGCCACCTTTTCTCCTTAAGCATTTTCCAGAAGTGATACAGGGTGATAAACGAGAATGCCGTGACGACGATGTCGGGCGTAATGAGCCGTGCATGCGCCAGGATATTGGGGCAGAAGGTGTACAGAACGATTGCGGCGATAGCGCCGGCGCTTCCATAGAGCTCATAGCTCCAGAAGAAGACATACCAGCCGAGGAGCAGCGCAACGAGCACCATCATGAGGCGCGAGAGCGTGAGGAGCCGGTCTCCCCGGTTTTCCTGACCGGAAAGAAGCGCCTGCCCTCTTGCGATATTTGCTTCCGCCCGGTAGAGTTTGTTTTCCCCGCTCCTCGGATCTTTTTTCCATACGGCCGGATCGGTCGGGAAAAAGAGCAGAGGAATGCTGCTGAGGTAATAGGAGAGCGGCGGATGGAGGATGCAGCCCATCGCGTCCCATCGACCGGTTTGCAGCAGGTATTTTCCCATGCCGAAATAGTGCGTTTCATCCCAGGTCGAAGACTCCTGCACCATGCTGGTTACTGCCCGGATACCAAAGAGAACGAGGCAGAGAGCAAAAATGATAATGGCCAGGCGTTCTTTCCGCGGAGGCGATGGGAAGGCGGCGACCGGTACCTCATTTTTTGTCGCCGGCTGCTGCCGGCGGGTTTTTAATCTTTTTGTCAATTGGTTGCCTCATAGTACTATTGACTTTTCAGCGTTCCATTCAAAAGGGCGGTGACCTGGTTTAAATTTCCTTGCGCCTGGAGCTGTCGAGGATCCGCAGCCACGGCCGCTTTAAAGCATTCGTATGCGTTGCGATAGTCTTTCTTCGTAGCATAGATGATACCCAGGTTATTGTACGCGTCTGCGTAACGGCTGTTCAGAGAAATTGCTTTTTTATACCATTCAATCGCTTCATCAGTGCGTCCTTGATGCGTCAGCGTATTACCCATATTAAAGCAAGCCTCCCATGAGCTGCCATCAGCCTGCAAGGCTTGATTGAGATACTCGATGCTTGCGGGGTAGTTTCCCATTGCATTGCTGTTGATTGCGATATTGATATATGCCGGAGCCAGTTTCGGGCTTATCGAAGCGGCTTTTTTGAAGTTATCGATTGCCTTATCATACTGTTTGAGACCGGCATATGACAATCCCAGAGCCATGAAAAAATCCGCTTCGTCGAAGTTGTTATATTTTCGGGCCTGTTCGAGATTAAAAACAGCCTTGTCGAAATCTCCCTTCTCCTTATATGCGACGCCAAGATGGTAGTATGCCCGGGAAAATTCGGGATAGAGCGCGACTGCCCGCTCAAGGTGCTCGATTACGTCGTCGAGCAACCGGCTCTTCCGGACGGGATCCGTCTCCTTGAGCGCCCCTCCGACGAGGATATAGCTTCCATAGGCATACTGTATCCGTGCGCTGTTCGGGCAGGTAAGGAGATCCTTGGTCGACAGGGTTACATCATCTTTCCAGTCGAAAGTGCGCACGATCGTCCGGATGGAATACAATCCGGCGACGGCAACGGCAATGGTGAAGAGAAGGAGATTTTCAGCGGCCAGTTTGCGGAAGGAGGTTACATTTTTTTGATCGCCCGATGGAACGACGCGACCCAGCAGGATCCCGGCTGCGATGCAGAAGCCGAGTGACGGCATGTATAAAAAACGTTCGCTCATGACCGATTCGATGAGGAATACGATGTTACTGACAATTGAGACCGTGATCAGAAAGAAAATCGCCGCAAAGACAATCAAATCCTTTGATCTGAAACGAAGAATCGCGTAGACGATGACGCCTCCGAGGATAAGAAGCGGCACGAGCGCCCGCAGATCGGCAAGGCCGACAATCGGAATCTGCTGATACGAATAATCGAACGAAAGTTTATAGGGGAAAAGCAGTAGAAGCATGTATCTTCCCAGAATCATGATCGCCGTGGCAAAACGACTGACCGCATCCGGCGCTGTGACCAGCGAGTTATTGAGCGGTAGAATAGCGGAGGAGCTCATGAAGCCATGGAGAACGATACGGCGAATCACGAGGTAAAGTGCCGCCGCCGCTCCCGCCGCCGCTGTCGGAGCGATAGCTTTCCGCAAGGAAAGACGGCGATCGAAAAACCAGGCAAGGAACGGAATTACCGCGACGCAAGTAATAGCGCTCTCTTTGGACAGAAGGGCGAGGAAAAAGAATCCACCTGCAGCCGGTAATAGTACCCTTGATTCACTGTTGAACCAGCTCGCGATGCACTTGAAGGCGGCAATGACAAATAGCAGGCTGAGAATCTCATCGCGTCCCTTGATATTGGCCACGACTTCGGTATGAATGGGATGTGTAATGAAAAACAGCGTGATGATCCCCGGAATCATGATTCCCGGAATTTTCAGCAGGTTCTCCGTTGGCAGCAAACGTGCTCGCGGCTTTTCACCGCGCCGAGGCAGGCTGAACGTTTCTCCTCGTACTCCATTTTTAGAACCTGCCTTGTGAAAACTCTCCAATGAAACCTGCGTGGTTTCTGAAAACCGGAGATTCCAGAGCGAACTGAGCGTTAAAAAAAGAAGAAAACCGGTAAGACCGTAGAGAATCGTATTAACCAAGTGGCCGAGGTGCGGGTTTCCCGGTGCGATCTGCCACTCGGCGGCGAACATCGCAACCGACAATGGGCGATAAAGCGTTACCCGCTCTTGCTTGCTTGGATCGTTGTCTCCCGCTCGATATGATGAAGTGAAGATTGCGGGGATGGCCTTTATGCCTTGCGTGGTGAATGTATTATTGGAAACGACGGTGCTGTCGTCAACGGCATACCCGTTGCGCAGCGTGTTCGCATACAGGAGAAAGCCGATAAAGCCGAGGATCAATGCGATCCGGTAGCGCAGGGAGATCAACCGTCGTTCCGCAGGGGTGAAACCCGTCGAAGCGGCGGATCCCATTGGCGATACGGTTGTCGCCCGCCGTTGCTCCATTAACTTCTTTTTTTTCAGTGAGAACACTCCATCGTATGAATTGGTACCGAGCGAGAGGGGTGGAATCGTCCGTTTCAACGCTTCAGAAATGCCTGAACCTCCTGTTGCCGGCCGCACAGCGCCGCTTGCTGCATGAGAAATGATCCTGCGGAAATGGATGGGTCGATAGATAATGCTTTTATAGCCGCATCCACCGCCTTACTATGATTTCCGGAGCGCGCATAAACAATGGCAAGGTTTATATAGCCATCGGCTGACCGTGGATAGATGCTGAAAAGTTTTTCAAAATAGGGGAGGGCGTCGTTCGTTCCCTTCAACTCAAATGCGGTGATGGCCTGCCCCAGAAGCGACTGGCTGGAGCGTGGGTCGCTTCGAAGCGCAACTGTAAAGTATCGGAAAGCGGTGGCAAAATCATTCGATTGCAGCGCGACGCTGCCGAGATTTTCAAAGGCATTGCCGGTTTCATTCGGAACGGCGGCACGAGCTTGTTCCATCCACTTTTCAGCTTCGTCGTAGCGCTCCTGCCGGGCGGCAACCCTCGCGAGTCCCATAAGTATACTCTTGTTGCGGGGCAGGAGAGCATTTGCTTTCAGATAATACACTGCGGCGCTATCGAGATTTCCTTTCACCTCGAAGCAGTGCCAGGCCATCAGGTACCATGCGTTGGCATCGGTCGGATCGAGCGCAAGCCCTTTGCGGTAACAGATCTCCGCGTTCGCGGTATCGCCTTGACTGAAGAATTGTTCTGCAACGCTCAGATAGGCATCGTGGTTTGTGTCCCGTTCCATGGGGCCGGGATTCCAATTCACTATCAGAAATACAACACCCATCGTCGCGAAAAGACCGTAACGCGTCGAAGCGGAGTTCCACCATTCATGGGCGCGAGACCAACCGTCGGCGGCGATGATGAGCATGAGCGGCACAAGCGGAATTCGGTAGCGTTCGGTGACGAAAAAGGCGACAATGGTGGCCCCGTAGGCAATCCAGAAGACCGAAAGAAAGATGCCTTTACGCTCGCGGTTTTTAAAGGCCAGAAACAGGCCGGGGATGCACAGCGGCAATAATATCCCCCATGGGAAGGCAATGCCCGGACCTCCCGGAAAGCCCGCTTTCCAGAGCAGCACGCGAAGAACGGGCGAGAGCCGCCGGTCCGAATAGATCGCTTGGTTGCGGTAAATCTCATTCCCATGGAAGAGTAGATAGGTTTTATGGAGAAGCAGGCGGAGATACTCGACCGGATGTTCGGCGATATACGCTTCAGCGGCTTCCATGAACTTGCGGGAGGCCTCCTTGTAGTTCGCAGCATGTTCACCTACCGCCTTGATGGCATCCCACTCATACCCGACCCGGGACAGCATTTTTTTTTCATAGTCGCCGCTGTTTCCAATATAAAAATTGATGCCTGCATTATATGAAACGAGAATTGTTTCTTTTCCGACAAGATAATTGTGGATGGTTGCCGGCAGTATGGCGATGCCGGCGCCGCACAGGAAAAATCCGATGGCGACGATACGGGCGAATATAGGAGTTCCGGCGTGCTTCGCCAAAGGGGCATTCCAATTTTTCTTGGCATTTATTGCGGGAACGGAGGTATTGAGCGTTTTTTTTTCGGTCTCGGCGCCCCAGAAGATCCATGCACAGAAAATCGGGGCAAGCGCCAGAATGTTGGTCGCCGCAAGGGCTTGGAGGCCAAATGCCATGCCGGGAACAATCCATGGCCAAGATTGACCGATAGAATTTTTCTCGGTCCGCATTCGACGTTGCATCGTTTCCGACAGGAAAAATAGAAGGCCAAGAAGCGCCACATCGAGAAATAGGGTGATTGTAGGAGGCAGGAGCGTTCCGGTATTAAAAACGAACTGCGAATAGAGCGCCGCGGCGACCCCGGCGATCCAGCCGACTCGCAGCGAAAAAAAACGGGCGCCGATAATGAAGATTCCGGCTGCAGACAATGAATCGATCAATGCCTGCATGATCCTCGGGGTGAGATAACTATGGCCGAAAAGCTTATAGATCACTGCAAGGAAGTACTGATACAGAGGCGCCTGGTAGAATGCACCATTTCCTGCCCAGTCTCCGTGTTCTGCGGCGGCCCGCGCGAACTGGTCGTAAGTGAATTCATCTTGAATCGGATGGCTGAAAAAAAGCGCATGACGCATACTAAGGACATGTACAAGTCGGAGGATGAGCGATAGAGCAAAAACCACCGCCGTGCCAGTAAGGATGGATCGCAACTCCGGAGAAAGAATTTTTCTCCTGGATTTGGGTAATAACTTATTCATAGTCGACAAGGTTCGTTTACGGCGTAAGACTGTTTTGCAGATTCCTTCGGCAATGCAGTGAGATCGAGGAAGCTTCCTCTGCGGAAGTCATATTGCCGGAGAAGAATGAAACCGCTTGTTCACTTGTTCAAAAGATTTCAGATCTATAAAATTAAATAAAATATAAAATATTTACACGATAAAAAAACGTCAAAGTTCTTTCCTGCGTTCCCCTGCGAAAACCTATTATATAAGATGACTACTCGGCATTACCGTTTTTATAGTGTATGGCAGTGTATGGCGTATGATAAACAAGTTCACCAGTAATCCGGTCTGGGGCAATCTCCATTGAGTAAGTGGTATTTTACCGAACGTGATGGCCCTTTTATAAAATAATGGGG
>JBEKOX010000093.1:0-7613 GCA_049521335.1 Chitinispirillaceae bacterium | reverse complement strand
TTTTTATTCAATATTTTGGCTTTTCTAAAGATTCATTCCCCTTTTCTTGATGGGCATATACAAAAATTCATTTTTTGAGTTTTAAAACGTGATTGCTGCTTAATTTCAACATTATCTTGACAGAACCAATATTTAGAGGCCCTCTGTTATTAATTTTCGTCTTAAATTTGTTAGCCCCTCAATTCCCAGAATATCCCGTATACGTTTAATACCCGTTTCTATGGCAATATCAGGGTCGGGGCCTTCTCCAGACAAATTTAATACCTTTTTAAAGGTGTCATACTTTTTTTCAACCTCTCCAGAAGCGACCGCATTTTTGGGATCATTATTATAGAATTCTGCCGCAGCCCCAATTCCCCTAATTGCCTGTTCAATTCTTTGGAGTTTATTATCAATTTCGTTGGTTAACCAAGTGGCATGTTTAATTCTTATTTTTAACAAGCTCGAAGCAAGTGTCAATCCTTCTGGGGAAGGCCCCTTGCGGAATAGGGTTTCCATAGCGTTCTGCATTTCTTTCATGTATTCTTCACAGAATAGAACATGTTTATCAAATACGACATCGGCCATGTGGGTAGTAGCACCTAAGTCAAACGCTTGCTGGTCGTGTTGGCGAATAAGTTCTTTTTGGTGTTTAGCGTCATCACGTAAAAGTTGATATAAAACACCCAATAAGGCAAGAATACCTGGCGAAGTATATACATATTTCAAAATGTCTTCGTCAGGTAAAGTCATCGTGAAAACTATTGATAGAACAATAACGATGAATAAAACAGAATAAATACTCCAAGAAAGTTTCATGTTTATTTACCTTTTATCAGGTTATCCGTTGGTTTTTCCCACAATCGCTATTTGTTTCTTCGTCAGTACGTTAAATTCGTATACTAACTCGTCGATCTGTCGGTCATTTACGCCTTCTACAAATAATTTTTAGTTACCTTCCCTATATCAGGAAAAAGCGGTGTTAGACATTTTATTAAAACCTCTTTTGCTATGCAAAATAATTTCGATCACGGATTATTGTAAATATTTTTCTTAGAGGGAAGATTATTTTCGTTTGAAGTCGCTCCGTGCGGGGAAAAACGGCCAAATATCTCCGGGTGGGTGTACGGGTATAGCATATGCCTATATACCGTTTTATGGTTCGCCCTCCTGGCCCCTGGCACGTTTTAACCATCAGTGCTCGATTCGTGCCTATCTTTTTCCCCTCGCCTTTCTCCAACCAACCCATCATCCTTTTCCCCAAGCGAATACTCTTTCTGCAGAATTCGCTGGGGTGTTTCCAGATTCGGTTTCGGCTGCAAAATGCTTTTTAGCGTAGCGAACGCGATGTTTTGTTCTTATTATCGATGTTAATGATATAATTTATAACACATTACCGCGATAATTTCTCGCGGACGGGGTGCGAACGGATGCGTCCTATACCACAGGGAGCGTGATTATGGGATTCGATGCGGTACGGCGGCTGATTGAAAACGATCGTTTCGCGGCCGATGCCGGCGTGAAACTTCTTGATCTTGCCGAAGGGTATGCGAAGGTATCGGTGGACATAACGCCGCGTCATCACAATGGCGTCGGCATTGCGCAGGGGGGGGCGATCTTCACCCTCGCCGACCTCGCCTTTGCGGCGGCGGTCAACTCCCACGGCATCGTCACCGTGGCCATCAACGCCAGCATCACCTTTGTAAAATCCGTCTCCTCGGGTATCATCTATGCCGAGGCGAGGGAGATCTCCACGAGTGCGAAGCTTGCTTCCTGCACCGTGCACGTGACCGACAGTCAGGGCGTTCTTCTGGCTGTTTTCCAGGGCCTTGCCTACCGGAAGAAGGAGCTCGTGGCGGATATGGCGGAGGGGTTGGAGAGTTTCCCATTAAGCCGCCAGAATCCGGTTTAATGGACGCAATAGTGATGGCCTTTGGATTGTATAGGCGAAGAGATGGAGAGTTCATTCAATTTGCAAGGGGGTGCTTGCGTCATCCTCATTTCTGTATATGGTAGGTTGTCGGAACGTCCGAATCCTACGATCTGAAACACACTATTGAAAATCTCCTGTCATAATCTTACAATGCGGATAATTATATTGTTAGGATACGGTTAGGATAATGTTCCGCGATAATATTGACTATTAAAAACCAGCTGATGCGTATCGGCCACCCCTCAAACTCAAGGAGGTTTCATGCATTCCAAATTTTTTGCATGCTTAGCGGTTGCAGCAGTTGCAGTTACCGGGCTTTTTGCCCAGACGGCCCCCCCCCTGGCGGTCACTCCATCGGCAAGCACGACGACGGATATCGGCGGAATGCCGGTAACCTGGTATGGGATGGCCATGTTCAGGTTTCGGGATGATATTCTCTCTACCCAGACGACTGCGGATCTCGATGCAGACGACAACACCCTCTCCTATCAACTGGGGTATAAAATCGGGGTGAAGGCAACTCCCACCAAGGATGTACTCGTTCAGTTCGAGCTGGGAAACGATTGGTATGGGACCGATGTCGCCACCGGAATCCCCGGCAACTTCTTTTCCCCCCTGCCCCAGATTCCCTATCGGGATGCCGCCACCCCGTTTTTTGATCTTGCCTATGCGCAGTGGAACCCCGGCTACATGCATATCGCCGCCGGTATCATTCCGGTAGGCGGCAATGCTCTCATGGATCTGCTCGGCGAATCGATCATAAACAATAAATCGTACGAGTATACGGCCTTTATTCCCTGGGGAGTGGTCACCAACTTCAGCCAGACCGGATTGAAAATCGGTGCGCCGATTGTAAGCGGCCCGGTCAATGTCGGGGTCAATGCCATGACCACCATGTTCCAGTGGGTTCCAAGCCCCGCCATACCCCTTACCGATGATATGGTCACCAACCATCCCGCAATAGAGTATCTGCTCGAAGTGCCGATTACCGCAGGAGGGTTCAGGGCAACGCCTCAGGGATTTATCATTCCCGATCGAAGCTACAACCCTGTAACGAATGAAGGAGATCCTGAACTCGGGATCGGCCTCGATCTCGGCTACAAAATCTGCAGCGATGTTTCCCTGCGAGGGAGTTTTGGTTATGCCCAGAATTCAAACAGCAATTCTTATCAGAACGGCGAAATGGTAGAGGCAAATCCGGTAACCGAGCCAGGAGTAACGACTCAGGATACGCAATATAATTATCGGGGTGCCAATGTCAATCTCGGGACCACGGTCATGATCGGCCCCGGAAAATTCGATTTTGATTTTAATATGAGTACCAATATCAATAAAGACAATGCTCTTGATAATGGTAATTTCTGGTTTTATGACCTGAAATATGCGATATTCCTGAGCAAAAATTATTCGATCTGCCCGCGAATTCGGGTCTTTTACGAGCATCCGGAGACCGGCTTGAATTACCTGGAACTCACGCGCCCGGAGCTCATCTTCACGGGTACATTCTGATTCGTTCCTACCGGCTTATTATCGAGACGTAGCGCGTAGAAACGTAACGCGCTACGTCTCTACGGGTAAATTTACGCGGCATCGTGCGCGATTGATTTATTCCGTTCTTCTTCCTGCATTCCCGCATATACACATATACGCTTAAACGCCTTTGCCGTTACCTTCTTTTATCCACCACGGCGGCACCTTCGCCTTTGCCGCATTGCAGCGACCCCGCTTCGACAAACGTGACCCGGACTTCGACGGCAAACGCCTCGACAAGCCGGGCGGTAACGTCGTTGCGGAGCTTTTCCAGTGTCTTCCACTCATCCACCACACTATTTACATTAGAGAGAACGATCTGGAGTTCAGCGTCGTCGATGCCGTTTTTACGGTCCACCAGAAGGCAGTAGGCCGGCCGGCTCTTCATGGTTGCGAATAGCGTTTCCCGGAGCGCTTGGGGCTGCACCCGGTTGCCCTGCACGAAGATTGCATCGTCGGTTCGCCCGGCGATCCGGCTGATGCGGGCAATGGTGCGGCCGCAGGCGCAGGGGCCTTCAAGGAGACGGGCGCGGTCCCGGGTGCGGTAGCGAATGACCGGGAATCCCTCACGGGTGATGGTCGTGAACACGAGCTCGCCCTCGTCGCCCGAGCAAGCCGGTTCGAGGGTCGCGGGATTGATAATTTCAAGTATGAAGTGATCTTCGTTCACGTGCAGCCCTTTGCGGCAGGAACACTCGGCAGCGATGCCGGGGCCCATGATTTCGGCAACCGTGTAAGTATCGTAGGCGACAAGGTGAAGGCGGCGTTCCAGGTGCTCGCGCAGCGACTCGGTCCACGGTTCTCCGCCGAAGAGGCCGACGCGCAGGTTGAGGCGGTCGGGTTGAATGTTCATCTCCTCCATGGCCGCGGCGATGGAGGCGGCATGGGTGGGCATGGTCACGAGCGCGGTCGCCTTGTAGTCGCGCATGATGAGCGCCTGTTCTCGGACATTGCGGCCCGACGATGCGGGGATGACCGATGCGCCAATCCTTTCCGCGCCGTAGTGAAAGCCGAGTCCGCCCGAGGAAAGACCGTACCTGAAAGCAATCTGGACTACATCGTGTTCGGTAATGCCCGAGGCCGCCAGCTGCCGCGCTGTCAATTGCGACCAGTGCAGGATGTCGTTCCGGGTTGCTCCGAGGGCGATGGGCCGCTCGGAGGTCCCGGATGCGGCGTGGACGCGCACGATATCCTTGAGCGGTACCGCGAACATGCCGTAGGGGTAACTTGCCGCGAGGTCCTCCCGAGTGGTAAAGGGCAGGCGCCGGAGGTCGTCGAGATCCCGGATTGTCCCGGGGTCGACCCCGGCCGCGTCGAAGGCCTGGCGGTAAAAGGCGACATTCCGGCAGGCCCGGTTCAAGGTAGTCTGTAATCGTTCGATCTGGAGCTGGCGCAACTCATCGCGCGTCAGTATTTCGCCGTTCATAGGTGTTCTCCTTTACCGTTCGTCGATGCTGCGGTACTCTTTGCCGAGATAGGCGCGCTGGACGTCGTTATTGTTCAGGAGATCGCCGGCCGATCCCTCCAGCACAATGACGCCGGTTTCCATGACATAGCCGCGATCAGCGATGCAAAGGGCGGCTTTTGCATTTTGTTCGATAAGCAGCATGGTTGTGCCCTCTTTTCGCAACTCGGCCAGAACGTTGAAGATGCTCTTCACCACGAGCGGCGCCAACCCGGTTGATGGCTCGTCGAGCATCATGAGACTTGGATTGCTCATGAGCGCCCTGCCGATGGAGAGCATCTGTTGTTCCCCGCCCGAAAGCGTTCCGGCAAGCTGCCGTCTTCGCTCCTTCAGCACCGGAAACAGTTTATAGACGTATTCGTGTCCGCGTTTAACGGAAGCGAAGTCTCGTCGTTTGATATGGATATGCGCGCCAATGAGTAGATTCTCCTCAACCGTCATGGGTGCGAAAATGCGACGGCCTTCGGGGATCAAGCGGCAGCCGCGTGAGGCGATTGCATGGGCGGGCACGCCCTTCAGGTCGGTGCCGTTGAAGGTGATATCGCCCGCGCGGGGGCGCAGAATGCCGGCGATGGTATGAAGCAAGGTGGTTTTGCCTGCGCCGTTCGCGCCAATGATGGTAACGATTTCTCCCGCTCCCACATGGAGCGACACGCCTTTGAGAACACGGAGCTTGCCGTATCCCGATTCGCAGTTCCTCACGCGCAGCATCACCTGCCTCCCAGGTATACGCGAATGACCTCGGGATGGGTCTGCACCTCGTGTGGTGTGCCTTCGGCTATGGTACGGCCGGAGCTCAACGCGAGAAGCCTGTCGCAGATCGTCATGATGAGCGACATGTCATGCTCCACGATGAGGACCGTGATGCCGGAGTTCCGGAGGCGCCCGATGAGTTCGCCCATTCGGTCGATTTCGTGCATGGTAAGCCCTGACGCCGGTTCGTCAAGGAGCAGAAGCTGCGGCTTAAGGGACAGCGCGCGAGCGAGCTCCACGCTCCGCTGTTGGCCGAACGACAGTTGCTGCGCGTCCGAAGCAGCGAGGTCGGCGATTCCCGCTATGGCAAGCTCTTCCATGGCGGCGTTGCGGATCGACCGTTCGGCAGCACGGGTAGACGGAAGCGAAAACATGCCGGACAGAATGGAACCGCGACTGCGGGTATGGCACCCTATCATCACATTTTCGAGCACGGTCATGCGGGGGAAAAGCTTGATGGTCTGGAAGGTGCGGGCAATGCCGTAACGCGCAATCTCGTGGGACGCGCAGGAGTGTATAGGCTGGTTATCAAACACGATCGTTCCGCCGGAGAGGGGCCTGATACTGCCCGCGATACAGTTGAAGAGCGTGGTCTTGCCTGCTCCGTTCGGCCCGATGATGCCGTGAATGGTCCCTCTCTCCACGCAAAAACTCACCTTCCTGACGGCGTGAAGGCCATCGAAGGATTTGCAGAGATTATTTACTTCGAGGAGGGCCATTATTGCCGGTCTCGTGGAGTAACCATCATATCGAAATCGCATTTGTTGGGGAGACCCGTGGTCGCCCTTATGATTTTTTCCTCATTACCATTCCATTTGGCGCGAACAGCATCATGGCGATGAGCACCGCGCCGAAAACCGCATCGTCGTAAGTTCCGAAGAAGCCGCGTAGTGACAGAAAATTCAGGATCGTCCCTGCGATGAGCGCTCCCCACACGTTTGCCATGCCGCCGACCGCAACGATAGCAACATAGCGAACGGATTTCATGACGCTTGTTTCGGCCGGACCGATGCCGCCGCTGTAGTGAGTCATGAAAACACCGGCTATGGCCGCGATGATCGCGCTCAGTGCGAACAGATGGAGTTTGTAACGCGCGGTATCGACCCCCATGGCCTGCGCCGCCGCTTCGTTCCCATGGATTGCCCGTAGAGCCCTGCCGGCCTGCGAGCCGATCAGGTTGACGAGAAGAAGCATGACGATCAGGACGATCGACCAGGAGAAGTAGTAGCTGAAAAGGCGGTGCGCTCGGGTGCCGTCGAGCGCGAGACCCGCGAAAAAAGGAAATGGGGGCACATCCGACAACCCGTCGGCGGCGCCCAGGAGCGGAGTGCCGAGCGCGATGCGGTAGATGATGATGCCGACCCCGAGGGTCGCCATTGCCAGGTAGTGGCCTTTGAGCCGCAGTACCGGCATGCCGATGCCATAGGCTATGATCGCACTCGCGGTCACGGCGGCGAGAAGCGATATCCAAGGTGACAGATGCAGCACCTCGCATCCCCACGGGTCGGTTCCGCCCTTGGTCAGGCCGAGGACGGCGAGCATTTTAAGGGGCAAAGCGTTCTTCAAAGGAAGCAAATTCACGGTCGATAAAACCGCGGTTGTATAGCCGCCGATGGCGAAGAAGGCGGCATGACCCAGGGAGATCTGTCCGGCATAGCCCATGAGCAGGCAGAGACCGACCACGACCAGGGAGTACCAGGCTGCCATGATAAGCTGGGTCAGAAGAAACTCCGACCCGGTCATGGCGGTCGCAACTTGAATGGCAATAATGCTGGCCGCCATAACGACAAAGGCGAATCGTTGCACGCTCAGAACTCCTTCAAGGCATGCGACGCCGAGTTTCCGAAAAGGCCCGAGGGCTTAAAGGAGAGCGCCATGAGGAGGATGGCAATGACGACGACATCCCGGTAGGCCATGGGCATGACAGCGACGCAGAATGCTTCGACGATGCCG
>JBEKOX010000092.1:0-7659 GCA_049521335.1 Chitinispirillaceae bacterium | reverse complement strand
GAACGGTCCAGGCGTGCATCGAAGACCATGCCGTCATTACCGGGGATCGGATTGTCTGACGCTCGTCGCGCCGATGGAAACCGTTTCCCAACTTTCGCTTCCGCTCTTTACGCCGGTAACGTTCGACGAACTGATTGCGCGCCGTCACGGCGGAGACCGTATCGCGGTGGTCGTCAACAACCGCCTCCGGCGCGGATGGCAGGTGCGTACCCGACCTTTTTCAAAAACCCGGCAGCTCATTATCCCGCCGTACCTTGTCGACGCTCCCGAGGAGATAAAAGGCTGCCTTGTCGAGTGGGCGCTCCTCCCGTATCGCGTAACGCGCGCCGGAAAAGCGGCGCTCCGCGAAAGGCGGACTTCCCTTGAAAAAGAAGTCTGGCGCTACGTCGAATCGCTGCCGCACGTCCCGCTCAGGGCGTCGCGGTTCAACCCGAAGCGTTTTGCCGGCACAACGACCGGAGCGGCGTACGACCTGCGGGAGGTATTCGATGCCGTCAATGCCGCGTGGTTCGACGGAAAGCTCCGCGCCCTTGTCCGCTGGGGCGATGGCGCCTCAAAAACCTCCTACCATACGGCAAAGGTCGATGCGACGGGAACCATGGTCGATCTCATCACGATTGCCGGGATCTATAACCATCCGCGGGTGCCGCGATTCGCCATCGAGGCGATCATGCGTCACGAAATGCTGCACATCGCAATCCCGCCGTACAAGAAAAACGGAAGGACCGTGATTCACGGAAAAGAATTCAAGAATGAAGAACGAAAATTCACCTGGTATCGCGAATGGCGAACGTGGGAGCGGGACCAGTTGCCGCTTTTGATGAAACGACGATGGATCAGGAGCGTGCGGGCTTAAAACAGCGGGCTGAGTTTCGGTTTTGAACTCATGCAATACTTTTTATTGATTGAATCGATAATTCCCGCTATTGCATCATCCGTTTCCGTAAGGACGCGTATGGTTTTTTCCTGCACCGTAACAACGGAAACATTTACCAGCGATCTGATCCACTCAACATCGTCGGTGGAAAAGTTGTCTTTTTCCACTATTTTGAACGTCCGTGTCTGTGAGGAGCCGGTGTAATTCATCACGCCATCCCGAAATGGTATAAGATTTGAATCGTGCTACACATACTGCAACAAAGATACATCACCCCTCGTTTCTCCATCGGTATCGCTCCATAACTCTCCATCTGGAGTATTTTCTTTCTGGAACATATTCATGGAGCAGCCTGCGCGCCGGGGCCAGCTTTAACAGGCAAAAAAGGATTACCATGCATGCAATCCGACGATGATGAGGAAAACGGGCGGATCCTGAGCGATGCCGAATGGGCGCGGGCGTTAAAAAATCGCGACGATATTTTTCTTATAGACAATGGGAAATGGTCGCGGATCATCGCAGCGCTGTTCCTGGCGATTGACATTATGGTCTGCGGGTGGCTGAGCACCGCTCCTCCGGCAAAGGTCGCCCCTGATTTTTTTCCCGGCAATGCGATGGAGCGGGTGGCGAAACTTTTGAACGTCCCGATCAGGCCCTCGGCTCCTGAACAAAAGGTAATCAATCAAAAGAGGCCGTGGCGGAGAGTAATCGACCTCGCGTGTCGCGCCGAAAAGCCTGGCGGCGATCACGGGCGCCGGATGAGCGTCGGTGCGCGCGCGGCCGCGAATGTCAAGGCTGCCGCGGTTTTTCACTCCCCCGCGCCGGAGGTCGCGGTGCCGCTCCCGGCCCCTGGCGTGATCCGGGAAAGCGGCGGCGGAAGGGATAGCGGCATCGTCAGCCGGGGTAACACCCGGACGGCCGAAGACAGCGGCCTTATATATGCGGGATATGCCGCAAAGAGGCAGGGAAGCTACGCTCCCGCGTTCGCGGCGTTTTATCAGGCGCTCAAACACGATCCCCGCGATACCCTCGCTCTTTCCGGCGTGGGTGATCTGTTCCTTTACAGCGGGCTCTTCGACTCGGCGCTGGCTTTTTACCATGCCGCGCTTGCGGTAAACCCGCGTATGGTTGCCGCCCACAAGGGACTCGGTACCGCCCGTTACTACATTTCGACGTTTGCCGCCAATCCTCTCTATGCCAAGCGCATGAACATCGCCGACCCGGCGCGATACATTAAATCCCAATATGACAGCGCCATCGCCGAATATACCACGGCGATATCGATTGACAGCTCCTACGTCAGCGCATTGACCGATAGAGGCGTCCTTCGCGATTTGAGGAAAGACTACGATGGGGCGATCAAGGATTATACCCGGGCGATCGCCATCAATCCGTCGTTCGCCGACGCCTACAGCAAGAGGGCCATGACCTACCGGACGCTGGGCAGGTACCGGGAGGCGGTCGCCGACTATACCGCCGCGCTTAAACTCGGCGCCGGCTCCTATGATTACGACCCGATGCTCTTTTATGCAAACGTGTACTTCGGCCGGGGGGTCGTCTATCATAAGATGGGAGATCTTGACAAGGCTATCGCGGACTTCGACAGCGCCTTGGCCATCTCTCCCCGGCACTCGCTGGCGATCCTCAATAAAGCGATCGCCTTGAGCGATGCAAAGCGGTACGACAGCGCCATCGCCGCGTATACGCTGGCCATCGCCTGGCTGGGTTCGGGAGAGTATGGTGGCGCCCGATATCGTTCTTTCCTCAATCGCGGGGATGCATACCTGGCGCAGGGTAAATTCGACAAGGCCATTGGTGATTATACCAGCGCGCTCGAATTTCCCGCGCTGGCGGCTCAGGCGTGCTGGCGAATGGCGGAATGCCATGCCCTCCGGCATGACCGGAAAAACGCCATTGCCTGGCTTAAAAAGTCGGTCTCCTTTGGTTTTCACGATTTTGGAGCGTGGGCGCGGGATCCAACGCTGTCGTACCTCCGTGGCGACAAGGAATTTCGCGACCTTATCGGGCCGCCGCGATAGTGCCGGTCAGCGCCGGGTACTTGCACGCGGCCTGGGTACGATATATATTGAGTCATTACTCATTGAGTAGTAACTCAATAAAATGATGCGGGGAAATCGCATGACTTCGCGCGAAACACGGAAAGCGCTGACCCGGATCACCATTCTCGATGCCGCCGCGTCTCTGTTCGCGAAAAGGGGCTTCGGGGAGGTGACGACCGCCGATATTGCGGCGAGCGCAGGGATTTCACATGGAACGATCTTCGCTCATTTTCCCACGCGGAACAACCTTGTCGTCGCCGTGATCGCCCAATTTGGACAGGCGATGGGGAAACGGCTGCACGACCTCGCCGAGGCGCGGGCGTCGCTGAAAACGGTACTCGAAGCGCATCTGCGCTCGATCGGGGAGCACGAGTTTTTCTACAGCCGTCTGGTGAGCGAAATGGGGCTTCTGCCGGGCGAGGCGAGGGAGCACTTCATCGCTTTGCAGTCGGTCATTTCGCATCACCTGTACCGAATTGCGGAGAGGGAGATGCGCAGCGGCGCGATCCTGCGCATGGAAAACGACCTGCTCTTTAATACCTGGATTGGGTTACTCCATTACTATTTGATCAATCGCGGGCTTTTCGTCACGGGCGACTCGGTTGTCAAGTCGCGCGGGGGAAAGCTCTTGAACCATTTCCTGACGCTCATTTCACGCCAAAAAAAGGAGGATCGACATGACCGCTCAGTGCATCGCCTGCGGAATGCCCATGGAAAAAGATGAAGATTTCGCCCTGGGCGACCGTTCAAAGAATTACTGCCGCTATTGCGCCCGGCCGGACGGCACGATGCAGAACTACGACGAAAAACTGGCCGCAATGACCGGGTTCATTGTCCGCACGCAGGGGTTCGCCGAAGAGGCCGCCCGCGAGACCGCGCGGACGATGATGGCCGGATTCCCGGCATGGTCTGGGAAAAAAAACGTACGCGCTTCTTGATCGATCGGTCCCATTCGGATAAGGAGGCATATCATGCCAGTTGCCAGTGATAAGGCGAATCATTCCAAGAAACTGCCGCGCACGAGCATTAAGGCGAAGAAATGCTATGGCCATTTAGGCGGAAAACTTGGCGAGCGCGTTTTCAGCCGCTTGGTGGAATTGCATTGGTTCAGGTTGGAAAACGCGAAGGCGACGGTGTACGACATAACGGACAAAGGAAGGGAAGAATTAAAGAAACTCGGGGTAGATTTGAATCCATGAACGGGAAGGAGGCGGTGTTTTATGAACGACTATGATAATTTTTTCCTGCTTGGGAATAACTATCATTCAAAAGGATAAGCGCTTGATCCGCTTCCGTGAACGGACTGTTTCATACATGAAAAGAGCAACTCCATGGAAATGATCAATTCCTCCAAAGCTCCGGCCGCCATCGGCCCCTATTCACAGGCGATTAAAAGCGGCGGCTTTTTGTTCTGCTCGGGCCAGCTCGGCATCGATCCCGCCGTCGGAAAGCTCGTGTCGCCGGACGTCGCCGGCCAGGCCGCGCAGGTTTTCACGAACATCAGGGCGGTGCTCGCCGCCGCGTCGATCGACCTTTCTGCCGTGGTCAAGACGACCGTATTTCTGGCCTCGCTTGACGATTTTAAAATTGTCAATGAACTCTACGCGAAGGAGTTCGGCGGCCGCAAACCGGCCCGGTCAACCGTTGAGGTCGCCGCGCTGCCGCTTGGAGCGCTCGTGGAAATCGAGTGTATTGCCGAGATTGCGTGAAGGGAAGAGACTCGGCGTATCCAAGGGTTACAGGCACTTCGCGGCGACGATAATTTTCTTTGCGATGCTGGCCGCGGACTCATCCCAATGCTTGCGCTGTAGCCCGAACTGGAAGTCGATGGTGGACGTGAGCGTACCATAGAAAACCGGGGTTTCACTTCTGCAATCCCAGATGAGCACCCGTACGTCCGCCTGCAAATTGGCGAGTTTTCTTGTTTTTTCGTCCCAGTAGTATTCAATGGAAAAAGCGTTCCGTTCGAACTCGATGTGCTCCACGATTACGGCAACGCTGCCATCGAGCCCCAGCGCCTGCATCCGGGATTTAGACGGGAACCTGTAGGCGATTGGCAGGGTGTCGGTATCGGTTTTAAGCGTGGTATCCTGCGCGCCGAGGCTGTCGAGCGTGAGGTCCGGCCGCACTTCCGCGAGCGACGCCACCGAGTCGCTGCTGACCAGCGATTTGAAAGCGTTGACAAATTCAGGGAAGTAATACTTTCTGATTCTCGATTCCGGCGTCGCATTGGCCCCGCCGAAGTCATCCGTCACGTCACGTTTATTATTGATGAGAATACCCGCGTCAGTCGGCATGACAATGACCATCTTCCTGTTGGACAGATTCGCCGTTGCATAGTTCTGGTTGAGCGTATAGGAGCGATGGGACACGGGAACGGTGCAGGAGGCGAAAACGCACGTAACCGCGGCAACGACAACAAAACGGGGATAATGACATTTCATGGTATCCGATGATCCTTTCGATCACGGTGCGCGTTGTTAAAATGATTTCAGTATTCAATCCCTTTTCTCGCCCGGACGCCGCGCGAGAAATAATGCTTTATCTCCCTGAATTCGGTGACGAGGTCCGCCGCTTCGATGAGCTTTTTCGGAGCGTGCCTGCCGGTGAGAACCACCTCGACGGTTTGAGGCCGTTCCTTAATTGTTGCAACGATCTCGTCGGTCGGGATAAGCCGCGCATGGCATGCGCCGCAAACCTCGTCGAGAATTACCAGGTCGTAGCGGCCCGATCCGATGACCTTCTTGACGATTGAAAGGCCTTGCGCCGCTCTCATGCGGTCGATTCCCGACGGCGGATTTTTAATAAAGGCGCGCGTGCCGAACTGGCGGACCGTAATGTTTTTCGTAAATTTCCTGAGCGCCTTGAGCTCGCTCGCCTCGGTTCCCTTGGCAAACTGGATGATATAAACCCTCAGCCCAGCGCCCGTGGCCCGGAGCGCCAGACCGAGCGCGGCGGTGGTTTTTCCCTTGCCGTCGCCGGTGTAGCAGTGAACGAATCCTTTTTCGAGGTGATGCATGCCACGTGCCGCTCGTGCCGCCATTGGTTTCGTAAAAATATATCTTCCAGCCCGAAAATTCAGATTCTTTCCATGTTGTACGACGCTGTAATCATGGCTGGAGGTATTTTTAAAAGATACGCTTATTCATCAAGCCGGTCCGGAAAAGACTCCAGAAATGGCCGTGAACCTCAATAATCCGCTGATAATTCAGAGCAACAGCTCGATCCTTCTCGAAGTGAACAATCCGCTCTTTACCGATGCGCGCAATGCGGTCAGCGAATTCGCGCATCTTGATAAGAGCCCCGAATACATTCATACCTATTCGATTACCCCGCTTTCGCTCTGGAACGCCGCGGCGCTCGGCATGACCGCCCGGGAGGTCATCGACCGCCTCGACCGCTATTCCAAGTATCCGCTGCCGTCGAACGTGGTTGACGACATCGTGGAGCTCATGGGCCGGTTCGGGAAGATCGTGTTGGAGGAGGACGGCGGCCGGCTCGTGCTCCGGGCCGATGACGCGGCGCTCCTGTCCCATCTCAGCCGGCATCCGCGACTCGTCGGATTGCTCGGTCAAAAGCTCGATGACAAACGGACCTGCATACCGGCGGAGCATCGCGGCCTCGTCAAGCAGGCGCTCATCGGCATCGGCTTCCCGGCCTTCGATAGGGCCGGTTACGTTGACGGCGCGCCGTTTCCGATCGGCCTTCGGGATACCTTGGGCGACGGATCGGCATTTCACGTACGGGAGTACCAGAAGCAGGCTGCCGAAGCGTATATCGGCAGCGCGCTGTCGCCGGGCGGAAGCGGGGTCATCGTACTCCCCTGCGGCGCCGGCAAAACCGTGGTGGGCATCTATGCCATGAGTCTTCTCAAGCGCCGGACGCTCGTGCTGGTCACCAATATCACCGCAGCCCGCCAGTGGCGGCGTGAGATTATTGACAAAACGGATATTTCACCGGCGGACATCGGGGAGTACAGCGGCGAAGAGAAGGAGATCCGCCCGATCACCCTTGCAACGTACCAGATACTCACTTACCGCAGGAAAAAGACCGACCCCTTCGTCCACTACGGCATTTTCAACGCGGAAAACTGGGGCCTCATCATTTACGACGAGGTGCACCTGCTCCCCGCGCCGGTATTCAAGTTTACCGCCGACCTCCAGGCCCGGCGACGGCTCGGGCTCACCGCCACGCTCATTCGCGAGGACGGGCACGAGACGGATGTTTTTACGCTGATCGGCCCGAAGAAATTCGATGTGCCCTGGAAGGACCTCGAACGGCAGGGATGGATCGCCGCCGCAAAATGCCTGGAGATCCGCGTTGACCTGCCGCTCCGGGAGAAACTCAAATACCTTTCACTCGCCCCCAAGAAACAGATCCGCCTTGCGTATGAGAACCCCTGCAAGCTGCTGATCGTGCATGAACTCCTCGATCGGCACAAAAACGATCAGGTGCTCATCATCGGCCAGTATCTCTCCCAGGTGAACTTAGTCGCCCGCGAAACCGGCGCGCCGATCATTACCGGCGTTACCCTGGCGGATCGGCGCGACGAGCTCTACGACGCTTTCCGCGCGGGAGACATCAAGACGCTCGTGCTCTCCAAGGTCGGGAATTTCGCCGTCGATCTGCCGGACGCCAACGTGGCGATCCAGATCTCCGGCTCCTTCGGCTCCCGCCAGGAGGAGGCGCAGCGCCTCGGCCGCATCCTGCGGCCCAAGAAAT
>JBEKOX010000091.1:0-8001 GCA_049521335.1 Chitinispirillaceae bacterium | reverse complement strand
TTTGTCTACTGCTCTCAACCGGTTGCGCAGCAGGCGGCGATGGTGCAGAAAGTCAAGACTCACAAGGCGGGATTCGTCCCTTCCGATTCAAATCTCCGGCCCGATACGACGCTCGCCGAGGCGATAAGCCTTCACCGGAGCACCGGCCACTCCACCATGCCGGTAACCCACGACGGCAGTCGCAACGGCATCCTGCTCGGCATCCTTACCGACAAGGACTACTGGGAGTACGAAGATGACCTGAAAAGCCCCGTCGCGGAATTCATGACGCCGAAGGAGAACGTGGTGTATGGAACGGTCGGCCTCACGTTGCACGAAGCGAATCGTCTCCTTCGAAAAAACAAGAAGGAGTGCCTGCCGATCCTTGACGCCGACGGCAGGCTCCAATCGCTCGTCTTCAAGAAGGATTATATCGATCATATAAACAACCCGGACGAACTTCTTGACGGAAGAAAGAGGCTGGCCGTGGGCGCCGGCGTCAATACCCACGATTACCGGGAGCGGGTGCCGGCCCTCCTCGATGCCGGAGCGGACGTGCTCTGCTTCGACTCTTCGGACGGCTACTCGGAGTTCCAGAAGGAGGCCTCCCTCTGGATTCGCGAACGCTACGACCGCTCCGTCGTGCTCGGCGGCGGCAATATCGTGGACGGCGACGCGTTCCGGTACCTGGTCGAGGAGGCAAAAATTGATTTTGTCAAAGTCGGTATCGGCGGCGGCTCGATCTGCATTACACGCGAGCAGAAGGGCATCGGTCGCGGTCAGGCCTCGGCGCTCATGGCCGTGGTTGCTGAACGGGATAAATATTACAACGAAACGGGCGTCTATATTCCCGTCTGTTCCGACGGGGGGCTGGCCAATGACACGCAGATCATCATCGCCCTGGCAATGGGGGCCGACTTCGTGATGATGGGCAGGTACTTCGCCATGACCAACGAGAGCCCGACGCCGCGCAGTGCCATCAACGGTCGCATGTACAAGCCCTATTGGGGCGAAGGGTCGAACCGCGCGCGCAACTGGCAGCGCTACCACGCGGAAGAGGAATCGGAATCGACGAACCGGTTCGAAGAGGGGGTCGACGCCTACGTTCCGGTGCTCGGTCCCTTGCGCGACGTCATGGCGGTTACTCTTGCCAAGCTTAAATCGACCATGTGCAACATGGGGTCGCTTACCATCAGAGAGTTCACCGAAAACGCCATCCTGACGCGCATTTCCGAGCAATCTTTTGTCGAGGGCGGCACCTCCAATGTTTTCACCTTCGATAAGGATCTTCCCCGCGAAGCGTAAAACAATATTTGCCATTTCTGCCCGTAATTGAATTTCGTTAAGCAACTGGACCGCTCAATCAACAAGGAGAACGCATGCGCAGCATTGCCCGGAAGCCCGTCATACCCATTTCGCTCACCGTGATCGCCTGCATCGCCGTCGCCCTGGTCGTTCATGGCACCTGTTCGTTCGCCGAATCCGGTCGGCCCGAACGCGGCTCCATCGTTTTCGGCGCGGACCAGAAACCGGATATCCGGTCCTCCGCCCAGTTGGGGGCATTCAAGACCATTATCGCCGATGTGGCGGAGAAGGTCGTTCCAACGGTTGTTTCCGTCATTCCCACCAAGATCGATACGGTCATTTTTTCCAACAACCCCTTTTACCAGTTTTTCGGCGGCGATCCCTTCGGCGGAGGGTTTGAGGATTTCTTCGGACAGGCGCCGCACGGGCGGCAGAGGCAGAACCAGCCGCCCGTTGAGAAACGCGAATATCGCCAACAGGGACTCGGCTCAGGGGTGATCGTTTCGAAGGACGGGTATATCCTGACCAATTACCACGTTGTCGCCGGCGCCAACGAGATCGAGGTTAAAACCGCCGATAAGCGGAACTTTCGCGCCGACGTGGTCGGACTCGACTCGCTCGCCGATGTAGCGGTGATCAAGATTAAGGAAAAGGTGCACGATCTGCCGGTGGCATATCTCGGCAATTCCGACAAATTACGCGCCGGCGACTGGGCAATCGCGGTCGGCAACCCCTTCAGCCTGACCTCGTCGGTAACGCTCGGCATCGTTTCGGCGCTCAACCGCACCGCGCAGGAGGGTTCCGACACCTACCAGAACTTCATCCAGACCGATGCCGCGATCAATCCCGGCAACTCGGGCGGAGCTCTTGTCAATATCGACGGCGAGCTGATCGGCATCAATACCATGATCTATACGCAATCGGGCGGATACATGGGAATCGGTTTCGCGATCCCCATCAACATGGCCCGGCAGATTATGGAGGACCTGATTTACGAAGGGAAGGTTTCGCGCGGCTGGCTGGGGGTGTCCATCCAGGACCTCGACGGCGCCACCCGCGACGCGATGGGGCTCGAAGCGGACGTCAAAGGCGTGCTGATCGGCGATGTTTTCAAGGGGCAGCCGGCCGACAAGGCGGGCATCAAGCGCGGAGACGTGGTGACTTCTGTCAATGGACAGCCGGTCGACGGGCCGAACGAGCTGCGCCTGGCGGTCGCCGCCATCCACCCCGGGGAGAAGATTCCTCTCGAACTGCTCAGGGGCGCGAAAAAGATGACCGTGTATGTTACGCTTACCAACCGTGACTCAAAGAAAATAGAGAGCACTGCCGCTGCCGGCGCCCAGGATGAGGGAGAATCGGCCGACCTGGTTGAAAAACTCGGCATAAAAACCCAGGGACTCACCGAGGGGAAGTGCGATGAACTCGGTATCGATCCCGGCACCAAAGGGGTGGTGGTGCTTGAGGTCAAACCCTCATCGCAGGCCTATGAGCAGGGCTTGCGGCCGAACGATATCATCCTTGAAGTCAACCGGCGGCAGATCACCTCCCAGAATGATTTCAAGGAGGCCGTGAAATCGGTCAAGGCCGGCGAGTCGCTTATGCTCCTCGTGCTCCGTGATGGAAATACTTTCTACCGGGCATTTAAACTGGAGAAGTAAACCGCTCTCGGGCTCCCCCGCCTCCCGTGAGGGGGAGCCTCCTGCTCCGCAGTTTTCTCATCGACCATCAGCAGAACATTACTGGCCGTTGTGTTCATGAGGAGTCCCTTTTTGCCGTGGAGTAACTATCGTCAGGATTCGGGAATAATAATTGCGTGTTATGGCGCCGGGTTTGCGAAGGCTGCCGATAACGTAAAAATGAAGGAATGCATATGGCGCGAGGGCGGCGTGCGTTGCATTTTGCATTTTCAGGAATGGTTCGCAAAATTGAAATTGGCGGTCTCGGTAGAGCATGACGGGGTTTTGTTACTAATTGCCTGGTAAATAACGACGCACGAAGTGCGCTTTATGCGCCGTGAACATCATTATTTTTTAGGTGCAGCAGAAGTAACTGATTTTGCAATTCTCCAGGGGAGGGGCCTACTGCAACCACGACAGGGTGCGATTCTCGGAAAGATTCAGGAACGGGTCGGCAAGGCGCTGAAAGAGATCGTCAATGAGTGCGATCTGGATCACGGCATCCGGCTCCACAGTCCCCTTCTTTTTGACTGGTTACGGGAGTTCGTGCTGCGAAACGGGAAAAGTATCCGTTCTTCACTGTTTATAATCGCCTATTCCGGATTTGCGGAGAGAGTTGTCCCCCATCTTTACCGGAGTGCGGCGGCGCTGGAACTGGCGCACGATTTCGTTCTTATCCATGACGATATCATCGACCGGGCGGATACGCGGCGCGGTGCGCCGGCCCTCCACTGCCGGATCAACGAGTACATCCGGCGGCTTTCGATCGCCTCGCCGGTGCGAGGGGAGGATCTCTCTATTGTCATGGGAGATATCCTGTACGCACTTGCCATGCGTGAGTTTCTGTCGATCAAGGCCGAGCCGCGACGGACCATGCGGGCGCTGCGGATCTTCCTTGACACCGGCTTTCTGACCGGCCATGGCCAGTTTGCCGAGCTGATGAGCGGATTCAGGAGCATCGCCGACATTACGAAAGCCGAGATCTATCGCACCTACGATCTGAAAACCGCGGGATACACTTTTGCCGGACCGCTCGCCGCCGGAGCGCTGCTCGGCGGCGCATCACCCGCCCGGGCCGATAAGCTTTTCAGGGCGGGCATGCAGCTTGGCCGGGCATTTCAGATTCGCAACGATCTTCTCGATATCTATCAAGGCAATAATCTCCAGAAGAAGAGCGATTTCAAGGATGTAACCGGGGCGCGACGAACGATTCTTCTCTGGCATGCCTATCATCATGGCCGAAAAGCCGAACGGCTTTTTCTCGACCGTCTCCTGTCGGCCTCGGAGCTCGGAGAGAGGGATTTTACACGGTTTGCGGAAATTCTCACCCAATCCGGGAGCCGGCAGTTTGCAGAAGCCGAAATCGGCCGCCTCGCTGAGAATGCATTTTCAGATGGCGCGTTACATTTCATGAAAAGAGATTTCGCCGATCTGCTTATGGGCTATTCGCATGACCTGCTTCTTGGCGACGCCGTAACGGCGTAGAGACTCCAGCCACCGAAGCTTTTTCAGAATGCGACATGGAACGGATTTTGCTTGTTCTTACCTTTTAATTTTGCCCACGTTGTATCAGGCCGCCTATGCGAATGACAGGGCGGTCATGGCGCGTTGTAATCGAGTCGCGCTAACAGGCGTGGGCTACTCATTCTCGGCCACCGGAACACGCCGACCTTTGTGAGAATGTAAATTTATCGCTCACGCTATTGTCGATCGGGCGATGCCGCTGCTGAACAGACTCCGGCGACAGTAGGAAAACCTGAAACCTCCACTGAAAGGAACCGTCAGTATGAGAAAGGATTGTCTTGCGCTTCTGATCGCAGTCTTCAGTCTGGGAATCGCCCCGATCGGGTGCAAAAGGAAACCTGCAGCGCCGCCGCCTTCCGCATCCACATCGGCGGGAGCCGTCGCCGAGTCGAGCACTACCGTAACACAACCAGCCCCGACCGCCGCGCCGGTGAATTTTTCGGCGAACCTCTCTGGAAAAGAGGTCATTCCGCCCCTGAAAACCAGGGCATCGGGCATGGCAAAATTGCAGCTCTCGGGCGACAGCATGCGGCTCAGCTATGAGGTTTCCGTAAAGGATGTTCGAGGCCTTACCGCGATCCACCTCCATCAGGGCGCCATGGGGAAAAGCGGCGATGTGGTCGCCTGGCTCTATCCCGATATGCCTCCTCCCAAAGAGATAAAGGGGAGATCGAACGGCGTCGTGGCAAAGGGCGCCCTCGATGCGTCCCGCCTTGTAGGGCCGATGAGCGGAAAGACCATCAAAGATCTTGCAGAAGCCATCATGGGCGACAGCATCTATGTGATGGTGCACACCCAAAAGCATATGGAGGGCGAACTGCGAGGTCAGGTGAAGATGACTCCGTGACGCCAAGGGGAGAACTTTTCGGCGCCGGGCTTTGTCGCGAAGGGAGCGACTGATGAATGGGAAGCGCCGTATCGGCATGGTCGGGCTTGGCGTGATGGGTCGTAACCTGGCCCTGAACGCGGCCGATCATGGATTTTCGGTTGCCGGGTTCGATACGGATGCACGGAAACGCGACGAGGCGATCGGGCTTGCCGGCGACCGGCCCGTTCAGGTATGCCCGTCCCTCGCAAACTTGGTAGATGCGCTTGCCGTTCCGCGCGCCGTGCTGCTCATGGTGCCCGCCGGACCGCCGGTCGACGCGGTGATCGGGCAGCTGCTTCCGATCCTCGGCAGCGGTGACTGTATCATCGATGGCGGAAACTCTTTCTATAAGGACACCGACCTCAGGGCGCAGGCAGCCGGTGCAGCCGGTATCAACTATCTCGGCGTCGGGATTTCGGGCGGCGAACGCGGCGCTCGAAGCGGTCCGAGCATCATGCCGGGCGGGCCCGCCGATGCGTACGGGCATGTGCGCCCCGTCTTCGAGGCCATTGCGGCGGCCGTTTCCGGCGAACCGTGCGTCGGGTATCTCGGTCCGGGCTCCGCGGGCCATTATGTCAAGATGGTGCACAACGGCATCGAGTATGGTCTGCTTCAGCTCATCGCCGAAAGCTACGACCTGCTGAAACGGGGGCTCGGCCTCTCCGACGACGAATTAGCCGACACCTTCGCTGCGTGGAACGAAACGGAACTCGGCGGCTATCTCATCGAGATCACCGCCCGCATCTTTACCGAGCGGGACGACAAAACCGGCGAGCGGCTCATCGATGTGATTCTCGACGAGGCGAGGCAAAAGGGCACCGGGAAATGGACGTCGCAGGATGCCATGGATCTGCAGGTTCCCCTTCCCACGGTCGATGCGGCGGTTGCCGCGCGCCATTTGTCCATGAACAAAGATGAACGACTCCGTATCGCCGGGGTGATTCACGGGCAGGAGCGGCGATTCATCGGGGAACGGGAGCTTTTCCTCGTCAATACGCGCAACGCGCTCCATGCGGCAACCATCGTGACATTTGCCCAGTGCATGGCGCTCCTGCGCACCGCATCGAAGGTCTATGCCTACGGTCTGCGCCTTGAAGAGATTGCCCGTATCTGGCGCGGCGGGTGCATCATACGCACCCGTTTACTGGAGCGGATACGGGAGGCGTTTCAGGCCGAACCCGATATACCGAACATCCTGCTCCAGGGAGAAATCGGCGGGGAAGTGTCCGGGCGAAGGCAGGCGCTCGGGTGGGTGGCGCATACCGCCGCGGACCTCGGCATTCCCGCCCCGGCTTTCATGGCGAGCCTTGCCTATGTCGACGGTTGCGCGAGCCCCTGGCTGCCCGCGAATTTAATTCAGGCGCAGCGGGACTACTTCGGGGCGCATACCTATGAACGTACCGACAGCCGTGGCGCATTCCATACCGAATGGCAATCCGACGGCAATAACCATCAGGACAATAACGATCATGCCCGGCCATCGTGAAATAGATTCCGTTCTCTTTATTATTTTCGGCGCGGCCGGAGATTTGGCATGGCGCAAGCTTGTGCCGTCGCTCTGCAACCTGCACTTCGATAAATACCTGCCTGACCGCCTGGCGATCGTGGGCATGGACCAGAAGCCGATGAGCGAGGAGGAGTTCCGCATCCGGATGCAGGAGGGGGTCGAGCGTTTTTCCGGCAGGGGTCTTTCCGCCGGGCAAACCTGGAACGGCTTTGACGAGCATCTTTCCTACTTTGTCAAGAATTTCGACGACCCCCTGGCGTATGCCATGATCGCCGAAAAAATTGAGGAAAAAAGCAAGGCGTGGGACAGTCGGCCGCAGGTCATCTACTACCTTGCCATTCCGCCGGGCGTCATCCCGACCGTGGTGCAGCATATTATCAAGGCGCGGCTCGCGATCGATCGGAAACGCGTCCGCATCGTCGTGGAAAAACCGTTCGGCCACGACCTCGAATCGGCGCAAGCCCTGAACCGCACCCTCTCGGCGGGGTTTGAGGAGCGCCAGATCTTCCGGATCGACCACTATCTCGGCAAGGATACGGTGCAGAATATTCTCGCTTTCCGATTCGCCAACGTCCTGTTCGAGCCGATCTGGAACCGACGCTATATCGACCATGTCCAGATCACCATGGCCGAATGCGTGGGAGTAGAGCACCGGGGGGCCTATTACGACGCCGCCGGCGCACTCCGCGATATGGTGCAGAACCACCTCCTGCAGGTGCTCTGCCTCATCGGCATGGAGCCGCTCGTCTCCTTTGACGCCGAAGAGATCCGCAATAAAAGCGTCGATGTCTTGCATGCGGTGCGCCCGCTTCCCTCGGCCGACATCTACCGCCATGCGGCGCGCGGCCAGTACGAAGCCGGCTGGCTGCAGGGCAAGCACGTTGTGGGTTATCGCGAAGAGGGAGGGGTGCACCCGGAATCGCGCATGGAAACCTTTGCAGCCCTGAAAATTTTCATTGACAACTGGCGGTGGCAGGATGTTCCCTTCTACCTGCGCACCGGCAAGCGAATGCCATACAAGGCCTCCGAGGTCTCGATCCAGTTCCGTCCCGTTCCGCATCAGTCATTTCCCCCGTCCGCCATCGGCAACTGGCTGCCGAATCGGCTCATCATTCACATCCAGCCAAACGAGGGTATCCTGC
>JBEKOX010000090.1:0-8049 GCA_049521335.1 Chitinispirillaceae bacterium | reverse complement strand
CGGAAAGCCGGTCACGATGCGATAGTATTCAATGAAAACATCATGAAACGACCTATTACCGCAACCGAAATGGCTGAAGCCGATATTCTCTGCCTGAGTTGCCTTACCTCCACGATTAACCGGGGGAAAGCAATCGCAAAAGAGTATAAGGCCGCCCGGACGGCAACGGGAAAAACCGGGCATACCATGGTTGGCGGCATTCATGCCAGCATGATGTCTGATGATGTAACGAACGATTTCGATCAGATAATTATTGGCGAGGCGGAAAATGTTTTCATCGATTGCATCGAAGGACGCATCACTGATCATCTCGTGCATGGTACCCCGCTTGAGGACCTCGACAGTCTCCCGATTCCCGATTTTTCAACGTTGATCGATCCTCACCGGAGGACAGTAATGCCGATCCTGACCTCCCGGGGCTGTCCCTTCGACTGCAACTTCTGCTCAGTTACCGAGATGTTTGGTCAAAGCTACCGCTATCAGAGCCCCGAGCGGGTTCTGGAAGAAATCATGACCCATACGAATGATGGCACGAAATGGATTTTTTTCGTGGATGACCACTTTGCCGCAAACTTCAGCCGTACCGAAAAACTGCTTGATCTCATGCTCAAGCACAAGTTCAAGGTTCCCTGGAGCGCCCAGGTGCGCACGGAGGTAACGAAAAATGAAGCTGTCGTGGCCAAAATGCGGCGGGCGGGATGCCGGATGGTCTATGTCGGATTTGAATCTGTTAACCCCGCCACGCTCAAGGACTTCAATAAACGCCAGACCGTGGAGGATATTCGCCGGTCAATCGAAGTGTTCCGCCGCTGCAGCATTAGCGTACATGGCATGTTCATGCTGGGAAGCGACACCGACTCGGTTGAGGTATTTGACGCGACGAGAAGGTTTTCGCGCGAAATGGACATCGAATTCGCCCAGTATACCATTCTCACGCCGCTGCCCGGAACGAGATTATTCAAGCAATTCGAACGAGAGGGGCGGCTTCTCCACCGGGATTGGACTCTCTATGACGGACTGCATTCCGTCCATGCTCCCCGTCTCATGACGCCGAGCGAACTGCAGGACGGCATGATCGATTGCTTCAACGATTTTTATAATTATTTTAACGCCATCAACGATGCGCTTGAAGCTGTGGGTCGTACTATCGGCGCCACTTTCCGCTCCTTGCATACGAAAGCGTTCTTCCCCTCTTTTTACCCTACATTCATGAAGGTGGCAGGGAGAAATATTATCCGGCAATTTGTCCGGAAAAATCAGCACTATCTCGACTACCTGCGGCAACAGACCGCCTCACGGATCTTGAGGTCGCAACCCGTGAAAGCCAAGGATACAGCAGGGTAATTATGTAATTGATCCCTCCGCTGCCAGTTTGGCGGAAGGACGCCTATCAGTGGTATTTTATTTCTTAACTGCCTATTTCTTGACATACTCAATCTCAATTCTCCCGATAAATTTCGCCATCCTCACACTTTCACTTCCGAAATCATCAATGAGCAGCGGCACGCGGTCTCGATAGGCCGGAAAAACCCCGAGAGCCGGATCGACGAAAAGCCATGCATCATTGTTTTCGGCCATGACCCAAGCATGGTAGGAGTATCCTTTGTGTTGCCAATAAACGAGGCCGTAAATTACACGCGCGGGAATCTTTACGGCGCGCAGCAGGGCGCCGATCAACACCGAGTGCTCCTTGCAGTCGCCGAAACCTGATTCGAGTACTTCTATCGCATTAGGAAAGGTCGGCGAGGGCCGCTTTTCGAGGGTGGCGTACACCCAGCGAAAGCAGGCGTCGATCGAATCGCACCGGGTAGTGGCATTTTTGACCAATGAATCGGCAAGCGTTTTGATTTTCGGGTCATCCGACTGCATGGTAACGGTCGGGGAGACAAAATCATGCGCTAATATCGAATCGCGATGGACACTGCTTGATTTCGGACACTCCGCAGGCATGTCGTTGAGAACCCATTTACTGCCGACGTGCTGGTAAAATCGTCGTACCGAGGAGTCCGGGCTGAGCGTTGAATCGAGGGTCATGGCAATGCGCTCATTTTCCTGCGAGGGTCTCGATGCCGGAACCGAGAGCGCTTTTGCCATGTCTCCGAGCGATGTCAAGAAAGGGATTACCCTCTTGTTATTTCTTTTTTTCATTACAAAAGGGAATTGTCCGGCGAAAACCGTGGCTCCGGTGGTATCGATTTTGAGAGTGTCGAGCCGACCGATGGCGTTCTGCATATCACTGAATACCCAGCAAAAGCCGTTTTGTGAAGTGGGTGTTTCGATACATCGGGTGACCTCGGTCATTATTTTACCCGAAGTCAATTCAAAGATTGTGTCGGAAAAAACATCGCCCCATCTTATCGAACGATCTTTAATTCCCCGATACAACTCGTAGGTGCGGTTTAGATTATCGGTAACTCCCTGCACCGGTTGCGCGCGCGTAACGCCGCCGGCCGTCACCGTAAGATGCCATGCCGTTCCGGTGTCTTTGACAAGATGCCATTTCGAAGCGCCTTCAGCGCTGTTAATCTCCTGTTCCGCGCCGAGAAGCCGACCATCGAATCCATACACCCGGTAGTCAGAAGCGGAAAGACGCTCACTTTCAGAGGCCCCTCCCGCATCGAAGTAGGTTTCGGCATTAACCGTACCAGCGGATTCGTCGATTGAATACGATTGACGGCAGAATCCTACGCACTGCCCTTTTAAAAAAAGATCGAGCGTATCGTTGTGAAGGATAATCCGCCATTCCTGATGGGATTTGTGTGGGCTGTCGGAGTCATGAGGGTAAATCGGCGACACGAATGCCGGCATTAGCGCAATGGCAGCGATCAAGGCATAATTTTTCAAGGGACCTTCTTATAAGTAAGGATTCATTGTTCTACAGACTTACCATGAGCAGCGTTTTTATAAGCATTTTCACGGATTACCGTTCGTTCTTGAACCTGGCGAAAAGCAAAACATGCGATTTTTGTTGTCTCCTTCAAGGATTTTTGAGGCATCGTCCCCTCCGTTTCTTGAAAGGGGCATTAAATACCGTAAGATCATTAATGCGTCCGGAGCGTTTCCAGGACCGGGGTAAGTGCGGTTGAGTATCGTCCAGCGATTTTTTCCGTCAATCGTTTATTCGATTGATTGACGCACCGAGTGCGGAGAGACGGGTATCGATCTCCTGATAGCCGCGGTCGATCTGCTCGATGTTGTAAATGATACTCCTTCCTTCAGCCGAAAGTGCGGCGATAAGGAGCGCCATTCCTGCCCGGATATCGGGCGAGGTAATCGTTGCGCCATAAAGCGGGGACGGTCCCGCAATGACGGCGCGGTGGGGGTCGCACAGCACGATCGATGCACCCATGGAGATAAGCTTATCAACAAAGAAAAGCCTTGACTCGAACATCTTTTCGTGAATAAGGCACATGCCTTCCGATTGCGTGGCCACAACAAGCAAAATGGAAAGAAGATCGGTAGGAAATCCAGGCCAGGGGCTGTCTTCAATGCGTGGGATTTGTCCTCCAAGATCCTTGTGGATTTTGAGCTTTTGACGCTGGGGCACGATTATGGCGTCTTTGCTTCCGTCGACTTTGATCGTGATGCCAAATCGACCGAATTGATAACGGATCATATGAAGGTGCTCGGGTTCTACTCCCTCAATGGTCAATTCAGATCCAGTTGCGGCGGCAAGCCCGATGAATGATCCAGCTTCGATATAGTCGCCGCCGACGCGGTGGTTGGCCGCGGTTAATTCGCTGATTCCATGAACGACGAGGAGGTTGGAACCAATGCCTTCGATGACAACCCCGCATTTTTCAAGGAAGCGGCAAAGCCCCTGCACATGAGGCTCAGATGCGGCATTGGCAATGGTAGTGGTGCCGCGTGCGCCGGCAGCCGCAATCAGCGCATTCTCCGTTGCGGTCACCGAAGCCTCGTCGAGATAGATATCCCTCCCCTCAAGGCCGCGTTCTGGAGCTGAGAAAAGAAAACTTGTTTGCTGTTTCGATTCGCCGGACAAGATGGAACGCTCGATTTTAATCCGTACGCCGAGTTCTTTGAAAACCGCGAAATGCGTATCGAGTCGCCGCCGACCGATGGAATCGCCGCCGGGTTGGCGGATTTCAGCATGACCTTTTCGTACAAGAAGCGCTGAGGCAAAGAGTATCGATGCCCTTATGGCGCTCGACTCTTTGGCAGGAAGCTCCGTTGTGATGAGCTCCGATGCGTCGATGGTTACCTGCCCATCGCGAAGAGGCGAGACCTTTGCACCGAGTATCGTTGCAATCGACAGCATGGCCCGCACGTCGCCGATATCCGGAACATTGGAAAAAATCAGGGGGCTCCGACATAGAAGCGAGGCCGCAATGAGTGGCAACGCCTCATTTTTATTGCCGGTGACTCTGATGGTTCCCTGAACCTTGCATTTTCCTTCAACGATAAATCCGCTCATGCAGACAACCTCGCTCTCTCAATCATTATAAAAACCGCAGTTCATCGGAAGCGTGTTCATGCAGAAGTGACAGGCGTCCGATCAAGGGATGAAAATAAAATAGATTTCTCATGAAAAAAAGTCCGGAGAAAATAGCGTTTAAATGGCGCGAAAAAAAATATCAGTATTTTTTAAATTTAATTGTATTTTTACAAAGGCAGGGAAGTGCCATTTTATTTTTATTTTTCGGCGAGGTACTTTTTGAACAATGTGCTCTGCGTGCGGTCCTGTAATTTCTTGACTAATACTATCAAATAGGGAATTCCGCTTTGAGCGGCGCGAGCATGCCGTCCTATTTCATATAGCCGACGGACTTCCAACCGTTCAAGGGAATGCCCATCCTTTTCTATGAGAGGGATCAAGAAACTACAACTGCAAGCAGGGCATCTTTTTTGCATGAAAATCAATGGCGCTCAAAGCATATATTACGCCCTCCGCAATCGGCGCAACGCGGCTTAACACGAGAAGAGCGTAGAGTGACCACGTCTTCCTCCCAGGCTTCCCTCGTCGTGCAGCTCGATTTTTTATCCCCGATCACCGCTATTAAGGGATTCGGGCCCAGGCGCGTCGCAGGGCTTAACGAATCCGGCATCGAAACGGTCGGGGACCTGCTTTACCACTTCCCGCGCCGGTATCTCGATCGTTCCACCATCGTTCCGATCGGACAGGTCGGCAATTTTATAAATTCGAGCTGCACCATTGCCGGAATCGTGGAGAAGACCCGTGTCGAACGCTGGGGGCGCGGTCGCCTGCGCGCGCTTTTGAAGGACGCTACGGGCGAAGTGGAATTGCTCTGGTTCGGTACAATGCCAGCATACCGAAACATGCTGACTCCAGGCGTCCGGGTGATGGCTACCGGTAAAATAGGGAAATACCGGCATTTGCAAATGGTTCATCCCATGATCGATCGCATCAATGATGAAGGTGGTGTGCAGGGACCGGCATTTTTTCCCATTTATCCGATAAGTGAATCGATGCGGGAGGCGGGGCTTACCAATCGAATTCTTTTCAAGGCAATTCAGCGAACCCTCGACGCCGTGACACGATACCCGGAGATCCTTCCCGAGCAGATCGTCACAAAAGGTGGGTTTCCCCCACTGGACCAATGCCTGCGGGAGATTCACCAACCCCGCGATATCACCACGCTTAACCGGTATCGTGATCGCCTGCGCTACGAGGAACTTTTCAATCTGGCGCTTACGCTGCGATGGAGCAGGCGGAAATTTGCGCTTCCAGGGCGCTCAATGAAACCGGGCGATCTCCCGTCACGCTTCAGGACCCAGCTTCCATTCACACTCACTGCCGGGCAGGAGCAGGCCATTGCAACGCTTTACAGCGATGCGGCTTCTCCGATGCGGATGCATCGACTCCTCCATGGCGATGTTGGATGCGGTAAAACCCTGGTTGCATTCTTTGCCTGTTTCAGTGCGCTCGCCAGCGGATTTCAAGTTGCCTGGCTTGCACCGACCGAAGTGCTTGCAATGCAGACTTATAAGCGCATAGAAACCTGGCTAGGCCAGCTGGACCTCCATGCCGATCTTTTGCTTGGAAGTACCACTATTCAGAACAAACACCGGATTTTCGATGAACTCGCTTCGGGTCGCCTGCGGTTTATTGTCGGCACCCATGCTTTAATTCAACATGCAGTGAAATTCAGATCCCTCGGAATGATTGTCATAGATGAACAACATAAGTTCGGTGCGGCCCAAAGACTATCTTTGCAGGAAAAAGACCCGGCATCGGATTTTCTCCTCATGTCTGCAACGCCAATTCCTCAAACTCTGGCCAAAACATTGTATGGAGATTTAGATCTTGTCGAAATTCGTGAATCTCCGGCAGGCAGGCATCCGGTCAGCACCCATCTGATTCCTGAGAATCGGCGGAGTGAAATGGAGCGATTCATCCGGTCGGAGATAGAAAAAAAACAGGCGGCTGCTTACTATGTGGTGCCCCGAATCGGCCAGGATGAGGATTCCAAATCATCGATTGAAATCGCCGCCATGTTGAAAAAACTCGAAAACGGCACATTCAAGGGAATTCCAATTGCCTGCCTCCACGGCCGCATGACGAGCAACGAGAAGGAACTTACGATACGGTCATTTGCCGATGGTAGCGTGAGGCTTCTGGTCAGTACCACCGTCGTGGAGGTAGGCGTCGATGTTCCGCATGCCACCTGCATGGTTATTGAAGGCGCGGAGCGATTCGGCATGGCGCAGCTGCACCAGCTTCGCGGAAGGGTAGGGAGAAGCGGGAAAAAATCGTACTGTTTTCTCTTAGTCTCTCCAACGGCGGATGCCGAATCCCTTGAGCGGATTTCCTTTTTCAGCCGGCATCATGATGGGTTTAGAATCGCCGATCGGGATCTTTCCCTGCGCGGGCCAGGTGAAGTAGCCGGCTTCAGACAGACCGGGTGGGAAGAGCTCCGGATTGCCGATATCGTGCGTGATGCGGAGCTCTTCAGGAATGTTCAGCATGAACTCGATGCGATGATCCCGGGGTGATGCTCGACATTTTTCTCCACCTTGTCGTCGGTATTAATTATATTATTGTATTCATAAATGCAATTATCCCTTGCGGTTCCGACGTAACGACTTGGGAATCTCTCCTTAATTTTTAAAAGCAGGCAGATCGGCGTATGATTGCATTAATCATTGTTATTTCACTCTACATAGTCTGTTCGGCTGTCCTTCTTGCATTCGGCGCGCAATGTTACATTCTCACCTATTTATTTCTACGAAAGCGCAAGCAGCGTATTGCGTTCCAGCGCACAACCATGCGGCTTTATTATGGGGACATTGAGGAAAGCCGGTATCCCAAGGTTGTTACGCAGCTTCCCATGTATAATGAACGACAGGTGGCAAAACGAGTGATCGAAGCGGCGGCGGCGATGGATTATCCCCGTTCGAGACATGAAATCCAGGTGCTTGACGACAGCACCGATGAAACGATCGGTTACGTCGATGAAACGGTTGAACGGTTGCGCGGGCGCGGCCACAACGTTTCAGTAATCCGGAGGACCGATCGGACCGGCTTCAAAGCGGGAGCGCTTCAAAACGGCCTGGAGTTTACCGACGCGGAATTTGTGGCAATTTTTGACGCGGATTTTGTGCCGCCGGTCGATTTTCTGCGCAAGGCAATGGCGTTTTTCGTTGACCGGCCGACACTTGGCCTCGTTCAGGGACGATGGACGCACTTGAATAAAAATTCTTCGCTTATTACACGCGGTCAGGCCATGGGTATCGACGGTCATTTCATGATAGAGCAAGCCGCTCGCAGCTGGAACGGACTGTTCATGAACTTTAACGGCACCGCCGGGGTTTTCCGCCGCAAGGCCATTGAGATGAGCGGCGGCTGGCAGCACGATACGCTTACCGAGGATATGGACCTTTCATACAGAATGCAGCTGGCAGACTGGGAAACCGAGTATGTTCCGGATCTTACGGTACCGGCTGAAATTCCCGAAGACATCAACGCTTTCAAGAATCAGCAGTTTCGGTGGGCAAAAGGATCGATCCAGACCGCCATAAAAATCATTCCGCTGCTCCGGCAGAAGAAGATGTCGAAATTCAAACTCG
>JBEKOX010000089.1:0-8099 GCA_049521335.1 Chitinispirillaceae bacterium | reverse complement strand
GAATTCGATTTCGGGCAGGTCGGGTTCCCCCTGCACGTGATCGGCAACCTGCCCTATGTCATCGGGGCGCTCATCATTAAAAAGACGCTTCTTTATGGAAGCGCCATCCGGTCCTTTACCTTCATGGTACAGCGCGAAGTGGCTGAGCGGATCGTCTCTTTACCCCACCGTAAAGCAAATGGATTCCTCTCGATTTTTTGCCAATATTTCGGGGCGGCCAAACTTCTGTTCGAGGTGCCGCCCGAAGCGTTTTTCCCGAAGCCGAAGATCTTTTCGGCAGTTGTTCAGATCATCCCCGATCCGGTATCAGTTGAGTGCCTGTCGCAGGAGCAATGGCGACCTTTTTTTGCCTTTGTGAGCAAGGGGTTCTCCCAGCGCAGGAAAAAGCTTTCCAATGTGCTAGGCCGCGTAACCGGGGAGCAGACACGTTTCGAGACGGTCCTCGCTGAGCTGGGGCTCAATCCGCTTTCGCGTCCCGAAGATCTCGGCATCGCTGCATGGCTGCGTCTTTTCGGGAAATGGAAACCATGATCTCAACAGCGCGCCGGGGAGCCGTTATCGTGGGCGTCGCGGTCGCAACGGTTTTGTGTCAAACCTACGAATGGCCGTCATTCTTTGCGCCGGCAAGGCGGGATACCGTGGTCGATTCTTCCAAGCTCCGGCTATCGACGCAGGACAAGGTGTTTGAAAATGATGAAAGCACCCAATCTGGCCTGGTGTGGGATCCGCATCTGGCTACGTGCCATTTTCTGCAGCACTTTCTTTACGAGACCTCAGGAGATATAGGATTGCATGCAACAAACCAGTATGTTGATCTTTCCGGAAGCGTGGTAAGGGATAGCGCGCTTCCCGGCAACGGAGCGCTGGGATTGGAGTGGTCTCCGACGGCTCACTATGATCTGCGCGAGCAAGGGAGCGGGTTTGAGTCCACCGTCGATCTCGGGCCGGTCATGCAATGGCGCATCGACAGCGTTCCGGTGAGCATTCGCGGGGGCGTGTCGGGTACCGCATGGAACGACAGCCTGCCGTCGAGCCTTGGTCGAGCCACCATCGATTCGGCGAACGGCGCGGCAGGGTACTATGGCGGTTTTTCTTTAGGGGATACCGCCGCGCGGTTCTTTGGGCTCCCGCTCTACCTCAGTGCGCAAGCGCTTGGCCGATCCGTTGAGCAGGATGCCATAGCCGTCCTCACCGGATCGGCCCTTTTCGCTCACAAGCTTCCCAGCGGCGACTCTCTTTTTGTGTATTTCGGGGATTCCCTCTCAAACGGCAAGGAGGATTATTTGGCCGCCTCCTCCTCCGGGGGCTTGCAGTATTTAAGCAGCCCCTGGCGGATCGCGCAATCGCTTCAGGCCGCGGGGGGAATCAAGTTTACTGAACGATTCAACCTTCAACCGGCCTTTTATTATTCCTACACGGATAAGTCGGTTGAATACCCGAACGATGACTCCGTTCCGAGCGATGTCCGTGACATACTGCAAACATATTGCTTCATGCTGTCCTCGGACTCAGCGGCCCATCTTATTTATCGGGGCGGTCTTAGAATAACTTCCGGTAACGAGGTCTGGCTTTTTGATAAGGACTTCTCAAGGTTTGGATCGCCTACATATATTTTTGATCACCAGGACAGCCTCGATATTACCGCAAAGCTGGAAGATCATCAGATATATATTGCCGCTGCCGATCAGTATCTCGGCATTAAACTGCCCCATGATTGGATTCTGGAGTACAAGCTGACCGCCTTCCGCGATTCCAAGACCTATTCATCATTTGCCGGCGATACGAACTATAACACCAATGATCATATCACCATAAATAATCATCTCGATCTGGCGCTTGGCGGCGCCCATAAGTGGACCGGCAACGTTTATGGCGAATATGCCACCTATACGGTTAATTATCTTGAGAGCGAGGAAAGCGCCCAGAATTCCGTGCAGACCGGCTACCGGCTCGGGCTCAATGTGAAATTTCAGCCTTCGGAGCGGTTTTCCCTCAACGAACGCATTGCCGCCGATGCCGAAATAACCGACTGGATGTATGAATCGTTCCATAGTTATCCCAACATACCGGACCCGCCGCCTTTTCAGCGCATGTTCGCCTCGAATCTCGCCGGTAAATGGGAGTGCTCTAAAATGATTGAACTGACCGGCAGGTGGACGGAAACCTATGCCGATAACGGCGTCTGGGCCGGCAGCCAGTACTTCAACCCATCCAAGGTTGATTCAATGAGAACCAATTACTACGGGATCAATTTTAAATCAATCGAAAATACGTTTACGCTGGGAACGGCTTTGATACGAGCATGGGGAAGGGTTGAGGTCGGCTGTGAAGTCCAGGATAATCTCAGCATGCCGTTCGACAATACTTTCCAGAAGTACGATATCAACCAATCCAGCCTGATCGAACCATATATTGACCTTGGGGTACATTATCATCGGGTATCTTTAAATGGTAAGGTTATACGCATGATCAGCACCGTTCCAAATGAAAGCGGCTGGAACATCGGTATCGCCGGACAGGCAGCATGGTGATGAATCCGCGCGTGAGAGCTATTTTTCAAAAAATCCTTCCGGCATCGCTGCTCGCCGCGCTCATGTGCTCGTGCGGAATATTTTCCCCGCGGCAGTCACAGACGCCTAACGGTAACGGCACGACCGATCCATTGAATTTTTCTGCAATAGGAGGAACGCAATATCCCTTTCCCACCCTGCAATACGAAGATCTTTTCCAGGGCGACGATCCGATCTACAACGATGAAAACTCTCGTCCTTCGACAAAGGCCGCGTTGATAGCTCGGCTGAATCAGATCGCGAACGCTTACCCCCATATCCAGGTTAATTGGACCGTAACAGACTGGATTCCGAACAGTTCCGATGATTCAGTCACGGTCAACGTGGGTAAGTACGATATTATTTTAAATACCAGCACTAATCCGAGCGATACCGCTGGCTCGGGAACGGCCATCTTTATCCTAGTGCAGAATGCAGGCTGGCATATCAGTAGCTGGACAGATTATCCGGCGCAGGGCGTATCTTTTTTTTCACCAAACTATAATCAATAAACAGGCGGATTCTGAAAAAGAAGTGCGCTGGGAGGAGTGACGTTTGTTGTCTCAGGGTGGAATAAAAAAGGCGATAGCCTGCCTCATACCGTTCATCCTTGTCGGGGGCATCTTTTCCTGCGGTGGCCGCGACCCCTTTTTTCCCTCGTCCGGCGCCTACGTGGGAGTGCCCATGCGCTCTACTCCGCAAGGACTCATTACCCAATTTGAAAATGCGTACCAGGATATCAGCTTGAGTCTTTACCAGAATTTACTTCCTACTGACGGATCGTTTGAATTTTTCGTAGCGCCGGGGTTTGTGCCTGAAAATCCGGTGAGTCTCGACGTAGAAACAAGAGATACGACTTTGCAGTTTATTGGAAATTCCACATATTATTATTATTGGACACAAGACATAGAGTTGAAAAGTGAGTATGCCCTCTTCCAGAATGCCCTGTCTATGCAGTTCATCACCCCTATTAGTATTGAGCAGAGTCGTCCCATTTTTGATTCCCTTGGGGATACGACCAATTATGAAGTAGAGATGACCGGCGAATTGTACATCTCTTTCAACAATCCCGATGCGTATCCCGACCAGGACATCTTGATTAGCTGCGATTTTCTTCTTGCACGCGATTCTAAGAATTTATGGGTTATAAAGAAGTGGTATGATCTTCAAAGTTCATCGTAAAGTATGATTAAAAGATTATTGGAATCTGCGCTCCACACTTTCTGCACTGCGCCATGGCGTTTTCCCTTTTTTCCATTCGCACTAAATGCGGCGTTCGTCGTACCGCATATCCTGCCCGTTCAATGAGCAGCGTATCGCACACCGGGCAATGTGTATGCGTCCTGTCCTCCGTGGCGATGTTGCCTACGTACACATACCGGAGCTTTTTATTCGCGATCTCCCAGGCACGATTCAACAGCCATTCGGCCGTTGACTCGTGGTGCATTTTATGACGGGGGAAATAGCGCGAGAGGTGAAGCGGCGTTTCGGGCCCGAGGTTGTTCGCGATAAAATTGGCCAATTGTTCCGTCTCTGCCGGATCGTCGTTCTCGCCCGGAATGAGTAAATGGGTGATTTCGAGGTGGCATCCCGCTTTTTTCACTTGTTCACAGGCTGCCAGAACCGGATCGAGCGACCCCTTGCAGATGCGCCGATAAAAAGAGGGATTGATCGACTTGATGTCGATATTCATGGCGTCGATTACCGTGAGCAGGTCGGCGAGCGGAGCGGGCTCAATGAAGCCATTGGTAACCATGACATTCTTGAGCCCCAATTGCCTGATGCGGCCGCCCACTTCCATGATCGTCTCGAACCAGATGACTGGCTCGGAATAGGTATAGGCGATGCCGAGAGTGCGGCTGTCTCCGATCAGACTTACAAATCGTTCAGGCGAAATCTCCTTAACATCAAGGAGCGTCTGGGCGATCTCGCAGTTCTGGCAGAAGGAGCATTTAAAGGTGCAGCCGTTCGGGCCTGCTGAAAAGATAGAAGAACCGGGGTAATAATGAAAGAGCGGTTTTTTCTCGATCGGGTCGATTGCCGTCGCAACCGGTCGGCAGTAGTTTGCCGAGATAAGCCTGCCGCCGATATTCTTTCGTGTTAAGCAGATACCTGCCCTGCCTTCCGGAATTTTGCAGTGGTGAGGGCACAGAAGGCACGTCACCCGGTTATCCGCCGATTTTGTATAGTAGGATGCCTCTTTCATACCGGCAAAATATAGTTTTGTGCAATAATTATGTCTTTCTCAATAATTCTCTCGGCTATGCCAAACGGGTGGTACGCCTGTTAATTTACTAAGCTCGCGCCGTCGGCGATCCGCGCGAAATGCACGGTAGGATTTCGACCGGTACGTTTCTTGTACTCCCGCGTTATCGTATCGCCGAATTTATCCCTCACCTCGGTTTTAAGAACCGTCAATGTCGCTCCGCCGAAACCTCCGCCGGTAAGCCTCGCTCCATATACGCCGTCGATAGATTTTGCAATATCAACAAGAATATCCAGTTCCTTGCACGAGTTTTCGAAGTTATGAATCGAACTGTCATGCGACAGGTACAGAAGGGAGCCGAACTCCGTCATTGAACCCCTCTTGATGAGTTCTATCGCGGAAAAAACGCGTTCATCCTCGCCGACGACATGCAAGGCCCGTTTGAAAAGTTGCTGGTCGAGCTCTGCCCTGGCGCTCTGAAGCTGCGTCATGCTGACATCGCGCAGCATTTTAATGTTCGGGTTTTTCCTGTTGAAAAATTTGGCCGCTTCGAAGCATTCACGGCGACGACTATTGTATTCGCCGGCGACCAGCGAGTGAACCACGTCTGACAGGGTAATGGCGAGCGTGATGTCGCCTGCTATGGGAATTGTATCATGATGCAAGGAGCGAAAGTCGCTGAACAGCAGATGACCCGCCTTGCCGAAAATGGAGGAAAATTGGTCGAGAAGACCGCAATTGGCGCCGACGAAGTTGTTTTCCGCCTTCTGGCAAATTTTTGCCAGTTCAGTCGGGTCGATCTGAAAATCGAAGAGTCCGCAAAGAGCAAGTGCGGTTGCCACTTCGAGTGCCGCAGATGATGATACGCCGGCTCCCAGCGGCACGGAGCTATGAATCGCCAGGTTAAAAGGGGCCACCGGAAATCCACGATCCAGCAGCATTCGATAGACGCCGAGTGGATAATTCACCCAGCTATTCCTGCCTTTAAACGGCTTGATATCTTGTACGATAACTGATTCGGGAAATAGACAGGAGGTAAGACTACACTCACGCGATGCAGACTTTGAGGCGGCAACCCAAACCTCCCTATCGATGGCTGCGGAAAGAACGACGCCTTCGTTGTAATCGGTATGGTTTCCAAGCACTTCGACCCGGCCGGGAGCTCTCGAACACACGGTCGGGGCGGTCCTGAAAAAGTTCTGGAAATGCTTCGTTACAATATCTAAATATGAATTCGCGGTAACAGACATGTACGATATCCTTTCTTTGCCACGATAAGGGTGATGCACGACTGAGGAATAGAATAAAATATTAATTTCGAAAAAAAAAAGCAATGATTGTTTTGGCGCGCAGGATCTTCAATTTGACAAAATAGGAGACGATCATTCCGGCCATAGGGCCTCAGAAACGGTTCGGTTACTTGTCGGTAAGGAGACCGCACAGCCGGGTTATCCGCCCTATGTCCGGACGATCGAAGAATATTCCGTTGCGGTTTCCCGGAAGCCTCCCCAGGCCTCGGAGAAAGAGGTAGTAAATACCGCCGAAATGTTCTTCGTATGAGTACCGGGGTTTTCGCAGCTGCAGATAGCGGTGGAGCGCTACCGCATAGAGATGATATTGCAGGAGATAGTGCTCGCGGGCCATGACGCCGGTAAGCGCGGTGGGGGAGTAGGCTCCGTCGTCATCCCCGAGATGGTTTGATTTCCAATCAATGATGAAGAAGCGGTCCTTCCATTCGAAAACCAGATCGATGTAGCCTTTGAGGTGGCCGCCGGAGCTGATTAGTTCCGGCGGCGGAAGGAAGATATTTCCCGCAACCTCCCCTTCGCCTGCTGCCTCGAAAATGTCGCGCAGCATGAACGGTTGTATCGGGAAATAGAACTCCATCTCCCTTAAGCACTGCTGCGGCGGCACGCAATCGAGCCTGAGACCGCTTTCCGGGTCAAGCATTGTTGTCGCCACCATGCGGATCATTCGCTCCACGCTTGCCTGCAAGGTCGGGGCAAAGCCGAACTGCTCCAGTCCGTCAGCAATGGCAGCGGATATGACTTGCAAAGATGCATTACCAAAATCGGTCTCTTCGAGGATGGCGTGCAGGAAAGTTCCCGCCTCTGCGCCGCGCGGAAAATCGGCCAAATCAGCGGCGGCAGACATTGTCGGTCCCAGTCTTTCTATTGGCAGAGCCCTCGAAATACCGCCATCATCCGTCCTCTCTCTGTCCGAGAGCGGCAGGGAGTGTGCAAGTGCCGAATAGGAGAGAATTCGCCGGGGCGCTGCAATGGTTCCCCGGAATGGCCGCGCCTTCAACGATTGTTGGACGTGATCGGCGCAGGGGAGCACGAAGGGTGAACGCTCAGGAATTGGAGCGATTTCGATGCACGCGTCAGCATCGCTTCGAAGCCATGTCAGGCCATCGCTTATGGCGCGATCTGAAAGTCCATTGATTATGGCGCGAAGCTGCGTTACGGGATCGTTTTCGATATGCCTGCCGAACAACACCCAGGAGAGTGCCGAAGTTTCGGCTCCTTTCACCGGACCCCATGCGCAGTAGCAGCGCACCTTGGCGCGCGTTATCGCCACATAGAGAAGCCGGACGCTCTCCGCCAGCAGTTCCTCATCGGCGACCGGCCTGAACTGCCGTATCGCATCGGGGCCTACGGCTATCGAGGCGGCAAAGTCATGGTCCGGGTCGTGAAAAATGAAGGGTTTTTTATTGCTTTTGTCCACTGGCGCCATCGTAGTATTCCAAGTAAATGGGCAAAAGACGATTGAATATTCGAGCCCTTTACTTTTGTGTATAGTGACAATCCGCACGGCTTCCTCGTCGCTTTCAAGCCGCAGCATCTCCTCATCTGGTGGCACGCTGTCCGCACAATTCAGGCGTTTTGTGCTCAGCCACTTGACCATTGCCATCATCCCTGCGCGTGAGCGAATCGCTTCGGCATGGAGAAGTTCAGCGAGGTGCAGCAGGTTGGTGAGTTTTCGCTCCCCATCCGGACCCGGCAGTAATCGCCGACGCACGTGTTCGTCGTTCATAAGCTTGCGAAACATAGGCAGCATGCCCTCTGCACGCCACTCCTCATGGTACCGCACTATCCGCGATTGATATGAACTCCAAAGACGATCATCGGATTCCAGTCCATCGATCTCATTGGCGGAAAGGCCGAAAAAGCAGGTTGAGAGCGTTGCGCGGAGATGTTCGTTGCGTTGCGGCTCAGCAAGGGCCGCGAGCAGGATTTCAAATTCAGCCGCTTCAAAGGAGGCGAATACCGAGCCGCTCATATACAATATCGCCGGAATATGCGCAATGTCAAGCGCTTTCCGCACGAGTGCCGCTTCCCGAT
>JBEKOX010000088.1:0-8295 GCA_049521335.1 Chitinispirillaceae bacterium | reverse complement strand
GCTTGTACCTCCTTTGGTTAATTGTGGTAACTTGGTACCACTGGAGGTACTTCATGGATCGCATTTATAGCAAAGCTTTCCCTCTATACCGCCCGGCCATAGGCCGGGGAACTTTTAAGTATTAGAATATAGTAGTTGCAGTCTGAAGCATCGATCACTTTGGGTGAGGAGCGTTCACCATTGCGATCAAATCGGCGACCGGGTTGAGAATAGCCCATCCGAGGGCGGCGACATGACGCTCCCTCCGGATCACCTCATTGAAAATCAGCTTAATGGTGGAGTCCATGGCATTAAAAAATTATATTGAGTAATACGGAAAAGCAAAACGAACCCTCCGTGACGTTTTGGTGCATCAGAATCTCCCATTTGGTCTAACCTTGAGGGCTTACGATAGCGGAATTTGATCAATGCCCATTATTCTTACCAGAATCGCTCTATTCAAGATAATTTCCTTGGTTAATATACGGTGAACAGTGGCACGGTTATTGAATGAATATCAGAGGACGATACAACATATGACCCTATGGAAGGAGCGATTATGAGAGGCAAGCTGATGTGGGTTCGCCTTATGACGGCGGTAACGCTCGTAGGCAGCGCCGCCTGCTGGGCGTCGCCCGATGCCGATGACCTGATACGGCTGGCAAAGTCCGGCGTGGATGAAGAGGTGCTCATGTCCTATATCAAGGCCGCAACCGATACCTTCGACCTGAGCGCCGACGACATCATAACGCTCAAGGATCTTGGGGTCCCGTCAAAGGTTATCAGCGAAGCGCTGCTCCATGGTCACCCCGCCGATACCTCCATGGTAACCGCCGCAAAGGAAGAGATCCAACAGGCTACCAGCGATACCGCTGCAGCGATGGCGGCAGCGACTGAAGCACCTGCGGCAGAAGCCGGAGCGCAGGAGGCAGAACCGGCTGAAACCTCGGAAGTTTCGACCTCAGCCGCGGTCGCCCCGCCGACCGACGATCAGAATATCTCGTTCTTCTATCAGTCTCTTTATCCCTATGGCAACTGGCTGAATATCGACGGTCAGTGGTGCTGGCAACCCACTGCGGCGAGCGTGAGCCCGGACTGGGCGCCCTATTGCCGCCACGGCCACTGGGTCTGGTCCGACTGGGGATGGTGCTGGGAATCCGATTACTCCTGGGGATGGGCGCCGTTCCATTACGGCCGCTGGTTCCGCCACCCGCAGAACGGCTGGTGCTGGGTCCCGGATGCGCAATGGGGACCGGCATGGGTTTCATGGCGTACCGGTGATGACTATTGCGGCTGGGCGCCCCTGCCGCCGCGAACCCGTTTCGAACGGGATGGCTTTTATTTCAGAGACGCCCGCGTCGGCGCGGATTTTGAATTCAATTTAACCGCGGGCGACTATTTCTTTCTGCCAAAGGGCAATTTCTGCGATCCGCACCCGTGGGTCCATATCGTGCCTTCCATCCGCGCGGGCGAGGTATATGACCGCACGGTCTTCGAAAAGAACGCCTACCGCTTCGACAATGATCATGTCTTCAACGGGGGGCCGCCGGTCGACGATATCAGCCGGGCTTCCCACCGGGATATCCGGCCCGTCACCATTGAGCAGAATAACGTCCGGCCGGGAGAGCCCATTCCCCGGGGAATGAGACAGGGAGGCCGGTTGGTAATTTACAAGCCGACAATATCTCCGCAGGCGCCGCGCAGCCCTCTCGTGATCAAGGCCGAACTCGCGAAAAGACCGTTCGGCGGCCTTCCGGTACAAGCTAATGTCAACAGTAAGGATCGCGTACAGCGCCAGAATGATGCCTGGCACCAGGCGTTGAAGATACAGCAGGCTAACGCGAATACCGCGGAGCGGCAGCGAACCACGCTCTTAAAGCAGGCGCAAAATGCGCCGGATGCAAAGCAACAGGCCGCCTTCAAGGCCGAGGCGGACGTTCAATCGATGCGGGCGCAGCAGGCCAGCGCGCATGTGAACAGCATTAAAAAGTGGAGCCCGCCATCGGAAAATGCCCCGGTTATCATGCCCCGGTCACACGTTATTCCGCAATCGACTCCGGGTTGGTCGGACCAGGCGCGCACGCAGGTCCGGGCGCAGGTGCAGAACGAGGCGCAGCGGGAGAACCAGCAGAGTAGAAATGCCGAGCAGATGGTTCGCACTCCCCCACCCGAGCCCCGATCCGCGCCTCAACAGGAGGAGAATCGCGGGGGTGGAGGCAGAGGGAGATAACGTTTGCGCCGGAAAGAGGCGGCCTCACAAAGCCGCCTCACGTGTTTGCAGTTTGCAGTCAAGAGAGAGACAACGTCTCCGAATATATCCCTTCACTAATCCTTTTCGCGATAAATTCCCGCACCACGGCCCGGTCTTCGGCATAGGTCATGCCGAACCACCGGTCGCCCGAGTAAAGCATCCTGACCGCAATCGAGCCGTCCGCGATCCCGTTATTGACAACCGTCGGGAGATAGAACTCCGCCTTCGGTTCACTGCCCCGGCGGCGCAGGAAGTCGGCGAAATCGCGCTCGAACTTCGGAAACATGGTCTGGGGAGCAAATCCCCAGCAGTTCATCGAAACCGTCGCCTTCGGATCGAGAGCGAGTTTTTCGCCCTGCGGCGATTCGGAGACGACACCCTCCGCCTCACGCCGGATTTTTTCCCTCTCCACGACCGACGACATGAACCCGTCCCTTACCGAGCACACCCCGCGCGCCACGGCGCCGTGCTCGGAGAGCGTATTCTCCAGGCTGAAACCGACCATCACCTGCTCTTCCGCGTCGTTTCGCATGGCCGCAAGCGCCGCGCCGAGCGCGCGGAATGACCCGGCCCCGTAGTAATCGTCGGCATTGATGACCGCGAACGGGGTCGCGACGGCATGCTTCGCCGCAAGCACCGCATGGCCGGTCCCCCACGGCTTGGTTCGCCCCTGCGGCGCCAGGAAACCCGGCGGCAGGCCGGTGTCGATCTCCTGCACGACATAGACGAAATCATCCTGAACCCCGTACCGGGCGGTCATGTATCCCTTGAAATCGGACTCTATCTTTTTTGAGATGACGAAGACGATCCGCCCGAAACCCGCCCTGCGGGCATCATACAGGGAGTAATCGAGCAGGAGTTCGCCGTGCGGGCCCACCGGTTCGAGCTGTTTGAATCCGCCGAAGCGGGAACCGATGCCGGCGGCGAGAATGAGGAGTGTTGGTTTCATATTGATAGTCCTCTGACTGCTTCTCCCTTCAATTCCGCCCTGTCATATTGGTATTTCTTCCGCCCGAAACCCGTGTCTTGAACACACTTTAAGGGATTGCAAGATGGACACGATTGAAACGACATTTTCATTTTAACCATCATCTTTATAATCCTGTATTCCGTTAATCCATCAAGTCGCCTGCAAGCTGTTCTGAAGAATCTTCAACTCCGCCTGCCACTTGTCATCTTCGACCTTGACCTCTTTTTCCACCTCATTCGCCGCCGAAAACCCGACGAGCAGCTTGCCGGTGTCAATGTAAGCGATCTTTGGAGCCTTTGCGCCCACTATAAAAAAGAGCGCACCGGCGATGGCTAAGGAAATAATTGCTGAAACGATAATCGACGGTACGATTCCTGAGGCTGATTTTCTCTGGTCGGACATTTTTGAGTTGCTCTTTCTATGATGCAGTGATTGAAGTTACGTATTACTTTTATCGAAACCATTGTCTGAACTTTGATTTCTGTGATTCAGGTGATTAAGTTGATTTTTAAATCATGTAAATCATAAAAATCATAAGAATCACCGTTCAGACGTTTCTTTCGTCGGACATTTTTTGAGATGGTCTTTCTATGAATACAATACTTGATTTATATGATTCTTGTTACTGACAGCATTGCTGTTTTATGCTTCGATAAGTCGTTTTTTAAAAACGAAACATATAATCCATTATTGATATTAACAGTGGCTAACAATGCCAAGAATTGCGACAAAGATGAGAATAATCATCAAACACAAGTACCCCACAGTTGTAAAATAAAAACCAAAAATGGGTTTTATTTTTTTACGTTTTATTGATAAATAAACCCAAATACCATAGGCCATGACAATAATTGAAACTATAAGAAGAATAATGGGCTGAATTATTGGGAATTTCGACAATGTAATCTCCTCATAAAGTAATGCTTATAAAATATTCTTCATTAATAAAATTATCATCTGTTGAGCTGATTTGTTATTAAAAATCTAAAAATACCGGAAATTTAACATAGTTAACTTAAACACTGCTATTATAAAAAAAGTCATTTTCTATTTAAGGGACCTCTAAAAATTGGCTCCATTTGTCAAAATGGTGTCGAAATTATGCAGCATTTGCCACTTTGCCGTTTAAAAAATGAATTTTTAGAGGTTCCCTTAAGAACAATCTAAAAAACTCCCGCCGATCTCAATTATAAAACATAAAAGGATGAACTCACACATTAAATCTTTACATAAAAACTCTGAAATGGCCATTATGTCAGGATATTTTCATTTCATCTATCCACCAATCTGCATTGAAGCCAGCCAAGTCATTCCAGCAGCATAGTCTGCATTTGCTTGATTGCTAACCGATGGTATTTGTACTCCCAATTCACCTGTTGAGGCAGGTGTGGCAGGTGTAGACAAACCATTATGAATAGCATTTGTGAATGGCAGGGTTGTTAAACCATAACCTGCTGCAATATCATTGCCAATTATTTTTGCCTCCATGGACAATGATTGGGATGTTAGAATAGCACCAAACCCAATCCCTAAACCAGCCGTTACTGCGTCAAATATAAGCGGAGCGAACCCTGTGGTATTAATCTTTGAAATATCATCTGCTATCGCAAATCCAGTTGCGGTATAAAAACAAAAATTAGCTACTGGCAGTAAAATTTCGGGTTGCAAAAATGCAGATGCGGTCGCAGCAATTCCCACCCCATAAAATACATACCCCGTAGTAGTCAATGAAGGCAATGGTGCTCCTCCATATTCAGCCTGAATCCAAGGAAGCATTCCATCCCCATAGCCCCCTCTTCCATCTGGATCAAACTCATTTATCGAATTATCTCCACAGTAGTTGTATTTATCAAAAAATTGATCCGCAGGATCAGCGCTTATCCATCTTCCCACTTGCGCATCATAATATCTTCCCCCGAAATAGTCCAACTGCACTCCCGTAATCGTGTTCGTCGGGTCCGCCTCATCCGGTCCTTCCCCATCATTATCCAGCTCTTTTCCGCTAAACTTCTCCCTTGTCGAGTCATCGGCGGGAGAAGTAATAAGCGAAACCTGCGTTCCATAGGGCAGGTAGCCGGTCGCCTCGATAAGCTGACCCGTACCCACATCCGGCGCCCATACCGCGCGCGTCGATCCGAGGTGATCTTTCAGATAGTATCTGAACAGCGTCGATGAACCTCCTAAATCTTCCCTTCCCTCACCGCCGACAAGCGCATAGGAGATGGCATAGGGGAAGGCGGCAGTGTCGGAATTAGCGGTAAAAACATAGTTGTTATCGACATAGGCGACGCCCGAACTGAAGAGCTCCTGGATCACCTTGCCGGCAAGGTAGACATTTCCCGTCTGGTTCATATCCATAATGAGCGTATTTACTGATGATTGACCGTGGTTGGTGAAAAGCAGGGTAAAATCGTCTATGCTTGCAGAGGTCAGCGTACTCTGCTGATAAACCGTGCCGCTGAAATTTACCTCGCCGCTGGAAGTGAAAACCGCTTCTACCGACGTATTGCCGCCGCTATTGGTATATTCCACGACGAGCGCGCCGGGCGGGATGGCGCTGATCGACGAGCCAACAGATCCGATGAGATTTCCGTTGCTGGTAAAAGTGATGGGCGTGCTGGAAGGCCCGGCGCTGATGGTAAGGCCAACAGAGGTCCCGCCCGATTGGCTAGTCGCGACCGCTGAAAAATCTACGGTTTCCTTTTTCACCCTGTTTCCCGCAGCGTCGTAGGAATAATCCGTAACAACCACCTTATCTCTATTCGGATTTGGTTTCAGTATTCACGGTCCTTTGTAAGATTAATATAAAATGCTCCCTGCCTCCCGGCAAGCAAAAATATCCTCCCGTGAAGTCATGCAGAATTTGGAAGCTATCGTCTTATCCTTCCATCGAGCGGGTATCGCGGGCATGATACCCGCAGAAGTCCCTCCCGTGGCATCCATTTTCCCAAAAACCCGGATTTAAGGGCGCATGTCTCCCATTTTACCCAAATGATCCCCGCAAAATCGATGGATTTACCACCAGAAACCGCCGAATGAGGTATTTTTTAAATTTCAAAGGGCACCGACCTACCCGCGGCGAAGGTCGATAGCCTTCAATATTTCCGACTACCGCCAAGTACTATAGTTATGAACCACGCTTTAATTGAACCCGAGCAGTGCAAAGGGTGCAAACTCTGCGTTAAATTCTGCCCGAAGCAGTGCATTGCCATCGGCGTTTCCATCAATAAAATGGGGTACCAGTACGCGGTATTCCAGTCCACCGCCTGCACGGCCTGCGGCATCTGCTACTACGTGTGCCCCGAAGCCGGAGCCATCACGGTCTTCGAGGAAAAAGAAACAGCGGACATCAATGTCTAAGCAGCTCGTCATGGGCAACGAGGCGGTCGTTTACGGCGCCCTTCTCGGGGGCGCGACGCACTTCTTCGGCTACCCGATCACCCCGGCGAGCGAGATTGCGCATGCGGCGGCCTCCCTTTTTCCGGCATCGGGCCGGTTCTTTCTCCAGGCGGAATCCGAGGTCAGCGTCATCAATATGATCTATGGCGCCGCCTCGGCCGGGGCGCGCGCCATGACCGCCACCTCCGGTCCGGGGCTCTCGCTCATGGCCGAAGGGCTCTCCTACCTTGCCGGCGCCGAGCTGCCGAGCGTCATCGTGAACGTGCAGCGGGCGGGACCGGGACTCGGCTTCATCTGGCCCGAGCAGAGCGACTACAACTCGGTTGTCAAAGGCGGGGGGCACGGCAATTATCACAATATCGTATTTGCCCCGAACTCGGTCCAGGAGCTGTGCGACTTTACCTGGCGCGCTTTTGAGATCGCCGACGCCTGGCGCTCAACGGTCATCATCCTTTCCGACGCCTGCATCAGCCAGATGATGGAGCCGCTGGAACTACCCGCCGTGGTCAAGCACGGGGAGCGCAAAGATTGGGCGGTATACGGCGATCGCGAAAGCCGGAAAAACCTGATCACCTCGATCTACGCCACGCCCGAAAGCCTCTCGGCGCTCAACGCCAGGCTTCAGGAAAAATATCGGGCTTTCGGGGAAACAGTTGTTGACTACGAAGAAACGGCAATCGAGGATGCCGAGGTGCTGCTCGTTGCTTTCGGCATCAGCGCGCGGATCAGTCTTTCCGCCGTACGCCAGCTGCGCAAGCAGGGCATTCGGGCCGGCCTTTTCAGGCCAAAGACCCTGTTTCCTTTCCCGAAAGCGCGCCTCGAAGCGCTCGCGCCGTCCCTCGAAAAAATCATCGTCGTCGAACTCAACAACGGGCAGATGGCCGAAGACGTGGAGCTCGCCGTCAGGGCCGCGAGCCCGGTCCTCCGTTACAACTGGTACGGCGGCATCGTTCCCACGGCGGAGACGATCACCGGAAAAGTCATTGCCGATATGAAACGCGGGCCGCTATGATAAAATTCGAAAAGCCCCGCTCCTTGTACCCCTCGTTCGACCGCAAGGATGCATTGCCCCTTGTCACAACCTACTGTCCGGGTTGCGGCCACGGCACCGTGCACAAGCTGATCGCGGGCGCGATCGACGAACTGGGCGTGCAGGACCGGACGATCATGCTTTCGCCGGTGGGGTGCAGCGTCTTTCTCTATTACTACTTCGACACCGGCAACGTGCAGTGCTCCCATGGTCGCTCGCCCGCCGTGGCCACCGGCCTGCGCCGCACCCTCGACGACGCGATTGTCGTCTGCTACCAGGGCGACGGCGACCTGGCGGCCATCGGCACGACCGAGATCGTCCACGCCGCGAACCGCGGCGAAAACCTTTCGGTATTTTTTGTCAATAACGCGATTTACGGGATGACCGGCGGCCAGATGGCCCCCACCACGCTCCTGGGCCAGAAGACGGCCACCACGCCGCTTGGCCGCTCGGGCTTCGACGGCGCTCCCATCGCCATGGCGGAGGTGATAAACAGCCTTGCGCTCCCGGTCTACATCGAACGAGTCTCGCTCGCCACGCCGGCGGGCATCGCCAAAGCGCGCCGGGCGGTGAAAAAAGCCATGACGAACCAGATCGAAAAGAAAGGTTTCTCTTTTGTCGAGATCCTCTCGCCCTGCCCGGTCAACTGGAAAATGGACCCGGCCG
>JBEKOX010000087.1:0-9298 GCA_049521335.1 Chitinispirillaceae bacterium | reverse complement strand
CCATGAAGGTAAAGGACCGGATGGCGCTTCCATAAAGAAGCGTCTTTTTAATGATGAGCGCCCCGATGACATAGGGCAGGTTGCCGATCACGTGCAGGGGGAACCCGACCTGCCCGAAATCGAATTCGAGCACATCTGCTTCATGGATTTTATAAAAACCATGCCCGAGGTTTTCCTTCAAGCGGACGATAACATCCCGATCTATTTCGATGAGATGGAAATCTTTATACCGCTCTTGTATATACCTACTGAGCGCCCCCCGGCCCGGACCGATTTCGAGCACCCGTTCATGCAACTCTGCGGGAATTGCCTCAACAATTTTTTGCGCAATTATTGGAGAGGTCAGAAAATGCTGTCCCAGATGCTTTTTCGGTGCCAATGCGCCTCTCCGGTACTATTTACGGTATAATTTCTCTTTTTATAAATTACAATTCGTCAGCGGGCTGAGCGGGAAAATTCGCTTAAAAAATCAATGCTTCTTATGATTTTATCGGCGAACAGAAATCATGCAGGAGGTATCGTTAAAGGCATGTCGCCTATTTAACAATAATTTATGTCCTGTAAAATAATATGAAAACTTTACTTCACCACTCTCCTCTTCATCATCTTTACGCCCGCACAGAAGGCCACGATTTCAAGGAGCAGCAGGTACAGAAAGTTCGGCAGGAGATGCATTGAAACCTGCCCGGTAAAGGCCGCGCGGGAGACCTCCACCGCATGCGTAAGCGGAAGGAATTGGGCAAAAATTTTCATCCATGGGGGAAAGTGGTCGAGCGGGAAGAAAACGCCCGAAAAGAAAAGCATGGGGGTGAGGAAAAGCTCGGTGTAGTAGTTGAAAAAATCGAAATGAGGAGCCATTGAGGTAACGATCATGGCAAGGGACGAAAACATGACGCCGATAAAACCCATAAGGACCAAAAGAACCAGCACGTTGCCGACCGAGGCGGGAAAGATCCTCATGAAGCCGGCGACGATCAGCATGAGAATGCCGCTGATGAGTCCGCGAAACGCCCCCCAAACAATGTCGCCCGCCACTGCATCCTCAGCCGATACCGGCGTTGCAATGAGCGAGTCGTAGAGATGCTCGTGCACGATCTTCACAAAGGTGCCGTATAGACATTCGAAGGAGGCGGAAAGCATTACCGAGGATACCAGCACGCCCGGTACGAGAAAATAAAGGTAGGGTTTGCCGCCGAAGTAGCCCATGTAGGCGCCCATTCCGATGCCAAACGTTATCAGGTAAAATAGCGGTTGCCCGAGGCTGACGATCAGCGTGGGAACCACGAATCGCTTGTAAGAGGTCAAGTTTCGAAGGAAGACGTAATAAATACGGTACGACAAGTTCACTCGGCCAAGCTCCTTCCTGTCAACTTTAGAAACACATCCTCGAGAGTGGCAGGGCGATTCAGGACGTTCGGCAGATTGAGTTCCACCACCTTTTTCATGAGCTCCCGGCCGTCACGGCAGTAGAAGAAAAGCGTATCACCCGCCCGTTCGTGACCGCACGCGACATCGGTAAGCCGGGCAATAAGCGAAGCATCCTCCTCCCGTCCGATACGGACCTCTATGACCTCCTTGCCGATCTCATCCGCCACGAGTGCCGCGGGCGGTCCCTCCCGCAATATCTTTCCCTGGTGCATGATCACGATGCGGTCGCAGAGCTGGGCGGCTTCATCCATGTACTGCGTCGTCAAAAGCAGGGTCGCCCCGCGATTTTTAAGGAGTCGCAAACGCTGCCAGATCAAATGCCGCACCTGCGGATCGAGCCCGGTCGTCGGTTCATCAGCAATGATAAGACGAGGCCGGTTGAGAAGCGCTCGCGCAATGAGCAGCCTTCGCTTCATGCCAGTCGAGAGGGCGTGAATCCTGCTTTTTGCCTTGGCCTGCAGCTCAACAAATTCGAGAAGTTCGGCGATCCGCTTCCTGGCCTCGGTGCGCGGAATATCGAAAAACCGGGAGAAAACCATCAGGTTTTCGTACACCGTCAGGTCCACATCGAGCGTAATCTCCTGAGGGATAACCCCGGTCATCATCTTGATTTCACGGTTATCAATGTTACTGGACTTGCCGAATACAGTCACTGAACCGGAGGTGATCGGCGAAAAACAGTGAATCATTTTCACCGTCGTGGTCTTCCCGGCTCCGTTAGGACCGAGAAAACCGAAACACTCTCCCTCGTTGATTCGAAAAGAGATGCCATCGACGGCCGTTAAATCATCGAATTTTTTAGTCAGGGCTTCCGCGTTTATTGCACTGTCCATGAGGTTCCTGGAAACATTATTAAGAGACCTCTCGAAATGGCCATTTCCGTCCTTTGCTAAACGGAAGAAGAAATGGTATCGCAGAAAAATGCCTGCACCTCCACCGTTCGTAGTGAACCGGTCAAACCATGAACGGAATTTTTAGAGGTACCGGTTAAAAGAGATTGATAAAAAATATATGCCGGAGAGAGGAGCGATACACGCTATGATTTGGATGTTCCGGCCCACGTCGTCGCGCTTTTTTCATTTCATGGGCCGGACTGTACGCCATACGACGCTACACGCCAGTGGCTTTCGATCTCTTTAGGACATCTCCCCCAACTCCCCGAGCATCGCCTCAATGTAATCATGCGGATTGAAATCCTGGAGGTCGTCGATGCTCTCTCCAACACCGATCTTTCTGATAGGGATTTTGAGCTTACTGGTAAGGGCAAGCGCGATGCCTCCCTTGGCGGTCCCGTCGAGTTTGGTAATGACCAGTCCGGTGATGCCAATGGTACTGTTGAAGACCTGCGCCTGTCTGAGAGCGTTCTGGCCGGTAGTGGCGTCGATGACGAGGAGAATTTCATGCGGCGCACGGGGCGTATGCCGCCGGATCACGCGAATAATCTTCTCGAGTTCGTTCATGAGGTTGACTTTGTTGTGCAGTCGTCCGGCGGTATCGAGCAGGAGCACATCGATATTCCGTTTGGTCGCCGCTTCGAGTGCATCATAGGCGACCGATGCCGCGTCCGAACCCACATGTTGACAAACAAAATCAGAACCGGTGCGTTGAGCCCAGATTCGCAGTTGTTCGATGGCGCCGGCCCGGAAGGTATCGCCAGCGCCGAGCATCACGCGCTTGCCTTCGGCGGCGTATGAAGCGGCGATCTTGCCAATAGTCGTGGTCTTCCCCACGCCATTGACGCCCGTCACGAGCACCACCCGCGGTTTTGCGCCGACATCGACGGACGCAGTCTCCAACATCAAATCCGCGGAAAGGAGTTCCTTGAGCGTGGCATAGGCCTCCGCAGAAGTTCTCAGTCCCTTGCCTTTGATCTCCCGGCGAAGCCGCTCTATAACGGACCGCGAAAAATCAAGACCTATATCGGCGGCAATGAGGGCTTCTTCCAAGGATTCATAGAACCGGTCATCGAATTCGGTTTTCAGGCCGACAATGGAGGCGATCTGCGAACGGGTCTTACTGAGGCCCTTTTTTAAACGACCGAAAAAAATCATGCGCTGAAAATACAATGTATCCTTAGTATGCGGGCGGTTTGCTCCATTGACATAACCAGTTATTATTCATTGCACCGGTATCGGGTGTTCGACGACATTATAAAAATGCTCCACAGCCTGGAGCGTTCTCTTCCCATCCTCGACAATGATCTTTCAACAGTTCCGGCCAACAATAGAGGACTCAGTGTCCTGAGTCGGATAAAACTGCTGTGCACTGCCTGCTTTTCCCGGCGGATTTTTCTATTACAACATCAAGCCACGAATTTGGAAGCGGTGAAATGGGGCCGAGGTCCACCGTCAGATAATTTGCGGTAATCCCCTTTGTCGAGCTCCCCTCCACAATGATACGCCGCGTCTTCCCGATCTGTCGCCTAACGAACGCATCCGCACTCCGCGCTATTACCACGCGCAATCGGTCGCTGCGCTCCCGCTTTACCGCCTCCGGGATCGCCATGTCGGCCATAGCGGACGCCGCGGTTCCCGGCCGGGGAGAGTAACGGAAAATATGCGCATAGGAGAACTCTATTTTCCCGGCATTCGCAAGGGTTTCTTCGAACTGCGCCTCGGTTTCTCCGGGGAATCCAACGATGAAATCGGCGCCCAGACCGGCGGCAGGATACCGGGCGCGAAAGGCGGCCAGCCGCTCAACCATCCCATCGAGCTCTGCGCCGGGACGATTCATGCGGCGCAGTACTCCGACCGAAAGACTCTGAAGGCTGACATGGAGGTGATCACACAGTTTACCCCCTTCCCCGACCATCGCACAAAGCCGATCAGAAACTTCCTCTCCATCAATTGAACTCAATCGGAGCCTGAAGTCGCCCCCGATACGGAGAAGCCGTTCTACAAGCGGGAACAATCGCACCCCGGAGGGATCCCGGTATTGGCCGATATGGGTGCCGGTGAGAACGATCTCCTTGTACCCGGCGTCAAGTGCAGCACGCAGCGAGCGTTCGATGTCATCCGCAGCAGCGGATCGCGACGGCCCGCGAAGAAAAGGTACGATGCAGTAGGCGCAGCGGCGATTGCACCCTTCCTGAATTTTAAGGTGAAACCGAGTACGCCCGCCGATTGCCGGCGGCTGAAGCGCAGGCGGGACGTGAAGCGGCGTCGCCTCAAGCTCCCTGAAAAAAAGTCCGCGCGGGCGGCTGCGCAAAATCTCCGGAATCCTCCCTTTGCAGCCGCTACCGACCACCCAGCTAACATTGGGGACTTTCAGAAACTCGGCCTTCTTTCGCTCGGCCATGCACCCGGTGACAAGCACTCTCGCCAGAGGCGCTTCGCGCGATAAAGCGCCAAGAAGCCGCATGATTTTCGATTCGGTATGACCGGTGACCGAACAGGTATTGAGGATAATGATATCGGCGCCATTGAAGCTATCCACCGCCTGGAATCCGCAGTTTACGAGTCCCGCGCGAAGCTCTTCGATCTCCGCCTGATTGGTACGGCACCCGATCGATTGAAAAGCCACTTTGGGGGGCCGGGATTCATTGTGCATCATGAATATCCTATCAGTTGGTTATAAACCCGAGCCGTGGCTCTCTTCGTATGGTCCCCAAAGGTTAAGCAATACTTGTTCATGTATTTAAAACAGGGTTACATGCGCAGGAAACGCCTGCCGAGTTCATCCAGGGAGATGCGTACCAGCGTAGGCCTGCCATGCGGGCAGGTGTAAGGGTTTTTTGCCGCAAAGAGGCTATTGACAAGTGCATTCATCTCCTCCTGCGACAACTTTTGACCCGCCTTTATTGCGGCGCCGCATGCGAAGGCCGAGGCAAAACGTTTCGTCGTTTCCTGAAGGATATCGCGGTCCTGCTCATCAAGAAGATAACGAACCATGGAGCGAACGGCATCTTCGGCATCCGCAGTCCGCATAAAAAAAGGAATGGCGGAAACCGCGACCGCAGCGCCGCCGAAATCGCTTATCTCAAACCCGAAGGAGGAAAAATAGCGCAGACCCGAGAGCACGACCGTTTTTTCCTCCGTTGCGAATTCGATGATAACCGGGAACAGAAGCTGCTGCGAGGCCGAGCGGCCTCGGCTGACATCTTCAATCGCCTGCTCATAAAGAATCCGCTCATGCGCCGCATGCTGATCAATAAGCAGGATGCCGTTCTTGATCGGGGCAAGGATATACGTTTCATGAATTTGGTAGCAGGAAATAAGGTCCCACTCGGTTTCCCGCTCCGCAAAGCTTTGGGACGATTCAGCGCTCCCCCCGCCGGCGCCGGGGGAGCTCTCGCCGGCAGTTCCAGCCACGGGAAACGGGATAACGGTTTCGGTCGCATCAGGAAATTGTGCATCCGGCAACGCCGGCGTCGCCCTCTCACTATCCGCACCATCCCCATTCCTGACAACACTCTTTCCTGCAAATTGCTCGCTATCTGAAGCGAAAAACGAAAAACGGGTTGAACCGGGTAAGTCAAGCGATTCCTGCATCGCTTCGGCGGGAACTCCTTCCCCGGAGGACGCCGCCCGATCCGCATCCGAAAACGGCGTAACGGGATCGATAATCGCAGTCGGAACTTCGCGCCTTCGAATCATCATATCCCTCGGGGCTGCAAGGCTGCTCCCGATGCTTTTCTGCACTGCGGCGTAGATGAAGCTGAACAGGGCGCGCTCATCGTCAAATTTCACCAGCTGCTTCGTAGGATGTACATTGACATCTATATGCGACGGATCGATGGTAAGAAAACAGAAAAATGACGGCCGATACTGGGCGCTCAGGAATCGCCCAGCCGCCTCCCGAATTGCATGGGTGACCGCATCGCAGTCGATACACCGAAGGTTTACATAAAGGTTTTGAAAACGCGGCCGGGAGTGAACAATTTCGGGAGACGAAATGTAAGCGACCATTTCGAGACCCTGACGCACGCTCCGGCATTCTATGAGCTCTTTGACGAACGATGTTCCGGCGATCTGACCGATCCGGTCGGGCACTGTTTCAACGGGTGGAAAATCGAGAAGGCGGTTGGAATCGGCCATGAGAGAAAAATGAATTGCCGGAAAGGCGGCGGCGAGCTGCTCCACAATCCGCGTAGCCGCCATCTGCTCGCTACGCGGACTCTTCATGAATTTTTTTCGGGCAGGGACGTTATAGAAAAGATCACGCACGTCGGTGGTCGTACCCTGGCTATGCGCTACCGGTTCCACCTTTCCCTGCACGCCGCCGTTGCACATGATTTCATGCCCGAGACCGTTCTGGTCCGTTGATGTCGCTACTGTCAATCTACTGATCGCCGCGACACTCGCGAGCGCTTCTCCACGGAACCCCATGGTCGTGATGGCGAAAAGGTCATCGCTCGTCCTGATTTTGCTCGTGGCATGGCGGAGAAGGCAGTGCGCAAGATCCGTTTCGGTCATGCCGCACCCGTTATCGGCAATTTTAATTCTTGAAAAACCGGCACCTTCGATAAAAGCTTCGATTTTCGTAGCGCCGGCATCGATTGAATTTTCCACAAGTTCTTTAAGAACCGAGGCGGGACGCTCAATGACTTCACCTGCGGCAATTTTTTCAACTACCGGCAACGGGAGCACTTCGATAGGAAAACGTTGATTCTGCATTATTGCACGCTTAGAGGGCGTCAGCCGGGAAAGAAAGATATGTGCGGAAGGGGGGACTCGAACCCCCACAGGCTTGCGCCCACTAGGTCCTGAGCCTAGCGAGTCTACCAATTCCACCACTTCCGCAAAATGCTATTCCGGAGAAACCCGGAAAAATAGACATTTAATAATATACAACACCGCCCCTTTCACTGAGAAGCGATACAGCTTCCAGCTCTTCCACAACCCGGATACAGAAGTGGCTCAGCGCGATCCAGCCGGGGAATTCAAGGGGATAACACAAGCGGGCAAAAAGAGGAGTTGAAGCCCGACTTCACCTCACACTCCATTCAACCTGATTTTCTGCACCAAGTCTTCGGATTTTTTCTCGGCACTGGGGCCTAACATCTCCTTGATTACCCATGCGAGAAGAACGACCGCAACCATAATGGCGACGACACGAATGATTTTGAGCATTATTCATCCTCCTTACGACTATTATACTACTTGCTTTCGCGTAATTTCAAGAACTAACATAAAAATATTTTTCAAACGGCGAAAACATCTCTCTTCCCGGCATCGACGTCCGCGAGACAGCACCCCTCTTCCAATCAGACCGGATTCTTTTCCAGGAGCGCATTGACAATTTTCTTTTTCATATCGCCGGAATACTTGAAGAGCGGCACGAGCCTGCGATTGAGCGGAACGACCTCCCCGGTCTTGGGATTGCGCGCGGGTCGAGGTTTACGCATTTTAGTATAAAAAGTCCCAAACCCCCGTATCTCAATGCTGTTTTGCTCCTCCAGAAGCCGGGAAATCGTTTCCAGAAGCTCCTCGACAACAACTTTCGTGTCGGATTGCGTCAACCCGATACGCTTGGCAACCTGCGCAATGAGGTCATGTTTTGTCGTATTCACGCTCATCCCTCCTCCGATAAAGTCATGAAATCACTATAAATATCCAATGTATGAAGGAAGAAAGTCAAGAGAAGATTGAGAAAGGTTGAAGAATGAGTGAATTACCCAGCCCACAGGGCGGGGCTTCTGGAATAAAATGCAAACCATGAAAACAATTTGATGCCATTCATCCCCGTTCACAGAACGGGGTTTTCTGGCATGTTTTTATAAAAACGACGGAAAGAAACCATGCTTTCATCCCTCTGCCTTTATCCGTGGTCTTATGCCAAGTATTCCGCTCCCGGATGCCGTATATACATACCGAGCGTCGAATGTTCCGGCATCATCTGAAACCGTTCGGTGAGGGTAATGCCAAGCCTTTCCTCAATCGCCATAATCTCGAACAGTTTCTTTTGCTCCTCAAGCAGCGGCATGCCCGGATACCCAAAGCTATACCGCCTACCGGTCGCGGGCGGAAGCCGGAGTCCGCGAACGATTTCACCGGTTACCAGTTCCGCAAGCTCTTCGGTCAGGTAACCGCCGATCCCGTTAAGATAATAACCCATGGAGTAGGAATTTTCCGCGCCGAAAAATTCTCCCGCCCGAATGCTCAACCCCGGGCCGATCGTCACAATCTGCAACGCAAGGAAATCTCCTTCGGGGCGCAGATAATCGGCAATGGACCGATTACCGGCCTTTGGCATGCGCGGGAAGACAAAGGATGCCAGTTCCGTATGGAAATCCGAGGGATCAAGCAGAATCACCTGTTCTCCATCCGTGATAGTCGGGAAGAAACCGTAGAGGGCGGCCGGGTCGAGGAGGAATGAGTCGGTTATTATTGCCCGCAGTTTTTCGAGAGCTGGAATAAAATCCTGCGCCTCAGCCTCGGCATAAGCTTTTTTGGTCAGCCGCCCGCCACCCCACCACGCTTTGAACAGACGGGAAGGGGTGATTTTATCAAGCAGAGAGCCGCTCTCCCAGCGGAGCACCGCGCCGGTCCCGTAAAAGGGCGGTTCCCTATACTCGCCATGGTCAAGCATCGGCGGCGCATCGCGAGTCCCCGCGACAGTGTTCGAAAGCGCGTTTTTCGCCTCAGGATTTACCGGTAACGATGTTCCCTGTTTTGTCCGCTCAACGACTTTCGCCGCTTCAAACGCATCGCGGCAATAGTAGACATTCCCTTTATACGAAGTCCCATCTTCGAGCTTTGCGATACGAGCGGCAAAGGCGCCGCTCACGGCAGCGCCACCAATGAGCACGGGAACGGTAATCCCCCGTCGCGCGAATTCACGCACGCAGACGCCCATCTCGCGAGAGGTCGTCACGAGAAGGGCCGAAAGCCCCACGGCATCGGGCCGATGTTCCGCAACCGCCGCGATG
>JBEKOX010000086.1:0-10153 GCA_049521335.1 Chitinispirillaceae bacterium | reverse complement strand
CAGGGGTTTGCCCTGTGCCAGCAGGAGAGCCCGTTCAAGCACATTTTTCAATTCCCGCGTATTGCCGGGCCAGGCATAGGCGGCAAGCAACTGCTGAACCGCGAATTCGAGCGGGAAATGGGCATAGCCCGCGTTGGTCAGGAAATATTCGGCAAGGCCGGATATTTCAATCTTCTGTTGCCGCAGCAGCGGCAACTTAATCGGAAAGGTGCAGATCCGGTAATAAAGATCCCGTCTGAATTCCTTTGTCTCGGCCTTTAAATCGCGATTTGATGCGCAGAGCAATCGGAAATTACTCTTCCGCAGCAGGGTTTCTCCCAATCGACGGAACGATTTTTCTTCGATGGTTTTGAGAAGCTGAGCCTGAACCTCGATACCCATGTCCCCGATTTCGTCAAGAAACAGGGTCCCATTGTCAGCCAGTTCGATGAGCCCCTCTTTGGCCGCCACGGCGGAGGTGAAGGCGCCTTTCGCATGTCCGAAAAGTTCGCTGCGCAGCAAATCCCCTTTGAGACTGGAGCAGTTTACCTCGATAAACGCTTCCGACCTGCGTTCGCTGTGATCGTGGATCCATCGTGCGAGCACCCCTTTGCCGGTACCCGTTTCGCCTTGAAGGAGCACCACAACGTCGCTCTTTGCAGCAATTTCAGCCTTTTGCAGAATATCCGCCATTGCCATGCTCTTGCTGAAATAAGGCGCACTATGATCGGTGAGACGCTCCCTGACCAGATCACGCTTGATGATGGATGCAAGTTTGATGCAACGTTCTAGAATAACCCTGAGATCGTCCATGATGACCGGCTTGATGAGAAAATTTTCGGCGCCGTACTTGATTGCCTTCACCGCAGTCGCGATATCGCTGATGCCGGTGATAATGATGATCGGCATGGCAGGGTAAGCAATTTTCAATTCGGGAATCCACTCAATGGAGTCGCCATCCGGGAGGTGGAGATCAAGGAGGAGGGCATCGAACCGTTCCCGGGCTATGATTTCCTTCGCCTCTTTTAGCGAGGTTGCCTGAGCGACCAGAAAATCGGAATTCGTAAAATACCGTTTATACCCATACTGAATTGTTTTGTCGTCATCAACCAGAAGGAGCCGGGAAGTCTTCATAGCAGGCCGAAAAAGAGATTGGTTGGGACCGGGAATCGGTTTCCGTGGGACCTTGACCGAGATTCAATATGGTGAGTTATAATCAGCTACCCTTTTAAAAGACTATTGGAAGCGTGAGAATCGATCTGATTTAAATGCCGCCCTTCGCCTGATTCATGAAACCCGGGAAGAAATCACCTGATAAAATTATATCAGGGGATCTCTAAAAATGCGGGTCATGGCGCGACCGGCTCGCAGCGAATGGTTTCATATCCCCGGAATCCAGCCGTTTCCAGTCCATCATCATTTCTGCCGGAAAGCGATGGATCACCTTTAGACCCGATTAAAATCAAATTAATACTTTCAATCCCCGAATAAACTTATTTTATAACCATAACCCCGGCCTTCCTGCACTCGCCCGCCCGAATATCGATAATTCAAACCTTCACGCCGATGAGATCGATGAGTGTGGCTATGAATCCAAAAAAATCTAAACCACTAAAATCAAGCAAGGCTGTTTCAGGCGCTAAAACATTCCGGAGAATTGTTCCATCGGATAAATCGGAATTCCCTGTAGTCGGAATCGGTGCCTCGGCAGGCGGTCTCGAAGCGCTTGAGCTGTTCTTTTTGCATGTACCTGCCGGATGCGACATTGCTTTCGTGGTCATCCAGCATCTTGATCCGACCCATAAAAGCATTATGAGCTCCCTGCTGAAAAAATATACTACCATGGAAATTACCGAGATTGCCGATGGCATGAAAGTTGAAAAGAATAGAGTTTATCTTGCGCCGCCGAACTTCAATGTCGCAATCATCGGCAATACCCTGCATCATGTGACGCCGGAAAAAAGCCATGGCGTGAATCTGCCGATAGATTATTTCTTCCGGTCCCTGGCAGAAGATCAGGCCGAGCGGTCCATCGGTATCATTCTTTCCGGCACCGGGAGCGACGGGACGCTGGGCATGCGGGAGATTAAAGGGGCGGGCGGGATGGCAATGGCCCAGGCGGAGGAGCAGGCGAAATTTTCCGGCATGCCGAAAAGCGCCATCGATACGGGAATTGTCGATTTCGTGTTACCGGCCGAAAGCATGCCCGGGCAACTCATCCGGTACGCCAAACACCCCTACCTCGAAAGAGCAAAGGCAACCACGACAAAACCTCCTGATTTCCAGATTGCCATACAGAAGATCCTTCTTTTGATTCGCAAGAAAACGGGTCATGATTTTTCACTATACAAGCACAACACTATCCGGCGGGGAATCGAAAGGCGGATGGCGCTGCATCAGATGGAGCGCATAGCCGAATTTCTTCGCTATCTGGAACAAAACGACAAGGAAATCGAAGCACTTTTCAAGGAACTCCTCATTAATGTGACCAGGTTTTTCCGCGATCCGGAGGCCTTTGAAGAGCTTGCCGCGAAAGCGATTCCGGGCCTCTTCGAACACAAAGACCGCGCTGCTCCCTTCCGGATCTGGGTTCCCGGCTGCTCCACCGGAGAAGAGGCGTATTCGCTGGCAATACTGCTCATTGAAGCAATGGAAATGCAGAAAAAGAACTTTACCCTGCAAATTTTCGCGTCGGATATCGATATGGAAGCGATCGAGGCAGGGCGAAGCGCGATCTATCCCGAAAGCATCAGCGCCGATGTGTCGGAAAACCGGTTGAATCGTTTTTTTACGAAGGAGGGGGCCTCCTACCGCGTTAAAAAGCAAATCCGCGAGTGCGTGATTTTCGCCCTTCATGATATTGTCAAGGATCCGCCCTTCTCGCGGCTTGACCTGATCAGTTGCAGAAACGTGCTCATTTATATGGATCAGGCCCTGCAGAAAAAAATCCTGCCGGTATTCCATTACTCCCTTGCCGATAACGGCATTTTATTTTTAGGAACCTCCGAGAGCATCGGCGATCTTGTCACCTCATTTGCAACCGTCGACACCAAATGGAAAATTTACCGGAAAAAAAGTATCACCTCCGGTCGCTCCGATTACCGGGGATTTTCAGATCGGCCGTTGACCGTTCCGCAGTCGAGGACGCTCCCGGCCGCAGCAGGTGGATTCCGGCCCCTCGGCGAGAAAGTGCTGCTGGAAAACTTCGTTCCTCCATCGGTCCTGGTGAACGAGAAATTCGAAATCTTGTATTGCTACGGGCCCATTGACCGTTACCTCGCAATACCGCCCGGGGAGCCGAGTCTTAACATTCTCCGCATTGCCAGGGAAGGCCTTCGTTACAAGCTCGGGCCCGCCCTTTTGCAGGCCCGGAAGGGCACCGAACCGGTACTTTGCAATAATGTATGCTTCGATGACGACGGCTCCGGAAGGTCCATGGATATAACTATACATCCGATAATTGAGCCCGGTGACATGCAGCGGTTGTTTCTGATCGTTTTCAGGGAAGGGCCGGCAATCAAAGCCTCGGGACTTAAGGCCGGGAAAGTTTCCGGAACGGCCCTTCGCGACGATGCCGTCGCTCTGCTGGAACAGGAACTGAAAGTAACCAGGGATACCCTGCAGAACACCATCGAAGCGTTGCAGACCGCAAATGAGGAATTCCAGTCGACCAATGAAGAGCTGCAGAGCACCAACGAGGAGCTCGAAACATCGAAGGAGGAGCTTCAATCCACCAACGAAGAACTGGGAACGGTCAATTCCGAACTGCAGCACAAGGTGGACCAATTGATGGATACTGGCAATGATGTCAACAACCTGCTTGCCAGTACCGAAATAGCCAGCCTTTTTCTGGATATGGGGCTCTGCATTAAGAGATTTACCCCGGCGATGGTGAAGATATTCCGGCTGCTCGGCACGGATATCGGCCGTTCGATCCGCGATATAACCTCCACCATCAAGTCGTTTGATATCTGCGCAGCCGCACAGGGTGTTCTTGACACCCTTGAGCGCAGGGAAGCCGAAGTTCGTAACGAAGACGGCCGATGGTACACCCTGCGGATCATTCCCTATCGGACTATGGAAAACATCATCGAGGGCGTTGTCATGACGTTTATCGATATAACCGATCTCCGGCATGCTTCCCGGGAACAGGAGGAGGCGCGGCTTTTGGCGGACGGCATCGTCGACACAATCCACGATCCGTTCGTCATACTAGATGCCGGGCTCAATGTCCGATCGATAAATGAGCCATTTTGCGCATTTTTCAAAGTGAAATCCGAGGGAACGGTGAATCGCCGGATTTATGAACTGGGGAACGGGCAGTGGAACATTCCACAACTTCGGGAGCTCCTGTCAAGCATTGTGCCCGGCAACACCAAGGTTACCAATTATGTGGTGACGCACGAATTTCCGGGAATCGGGCGGAAAACGATGTCGCTCAATGCGCGCCGGATCGCTAAAAACAAGTTCATTCTGCTGTCGATGGTCGAGCGTCCTAATCCCCGGGGAACGCTATCCCATGAGCTTCGCTTGCGGAGGATCAAGTGAAAAAGAAATTGGACAAGGAAAATAGGGCTTTGCGCATTCGGGCCGAAAAACAGCTCGCCGCACTGAAAAAGCCTTCAAGGACGCCGGATGCAGACACTGCGTCGGTCATCCATGAGTTGCAGGTGCACCAAGTCGAGCTGGAAATGCAGAACGAGGAACTGCGGCAGGCGCAGACCATCATTGAAAATTCACAGAAAAGGTTTTCCGACCTGTACGATTTTGCCCCGGTCGGCTATCTCACCCTTGATAGCGAGGGCAAAATTACCGAAGCCAATCTGAGAACCGCCGAACTCCTCGGAGTTGAAAAGGTCAATCTTGTCGGCAAGCCATTCACGATGTTTGTCCATGTGGCGGATAAAGATGTTTTTTACCTGCATCTTCGATGCCTTCATAAAGGCGCGCCGCAGACCTGCGAATTGAAGCTTACCGTCAAGAATGCGGGCTCTTTTTCCGCACAACTTGTCAGTACCCCGCTCAGGGACGACGCCGGCTGCGCCGAAGAATTCCTGGTCACTATTTTTGACATATCCGCGCGAAAAATTGCCGAGGAACTGAATGCCCGCCTTGCCGCTATCGTGGAGAATTCATACGATGCCATCTTCAGCAAAACGCTTGACGGTATCGTCGAAAGCTGGAATCTCTCGGCTCAGCGGATGTATGGCTATACGGAGGCTGAAATCAAGGGTCAGCCGGTCTCCCTGCTTTCTCCTCCGGACCGCGTTTCCGAGATGTCTGAAATTCTCCTCCAAATCAGGAAAGGAGAAACGGTACGGGATTTTGAAACCATCCGAAGGAAAAAAGACGGAACCGATATCGAAGTGTCGTTGATGGTATCGCCGATATTAACCGCAACCGGCGAAATCATCGGCGCATCAACCATTGCCCGCGATGTCACGGACCGTAAGCGATGGGAACGGTCGCTTCTCGACCTGAACGAGCGCCTCCAGGTTTCAAACCGGGGACTCGAAGACCTCGGCCATACCCTCTCACATGATCTTCTCAAACCGATCCGGGGAATAGAATCCTTCAGCCGCATCATCCTCGAAGAACACGCGGAAAAGCTCGATACGGAAGGCCGGCAGCTTATGAGGATTGTCAATGAAAACGCCAACGGTCTGCGTGACATGATATCCGGACTTTTTGACCTCTCGCGCATTGCGCGGACGGAACTCCGCCGGAAAAAAATCGACCTGAGTGCGCTTGCTCGCGCCATCGTGCAGGAAATCAGGAAAGCCGACCCCTCGCGGAATGCCGAAATTGTGATCGCAGACGACCTTATTGCCGAAGGAGATGCAGGGCTTCTGCATACAGCACTTGAAAACCTTATCGGCAATTCCTGGAAATTCACGAGTAAGCGTTCTATGACCGCCATCGAGTTCGGACAGACCTCCAGCCGGGGTATGACCGCATTTTTCCTGCGTGACAACGGCGCCGGTTTCGACATGACCGGGGCGGACAGGATGTTTGCCCTGTTTCAGCGCCTCCATTCCGACGCCGAATTCGATGGGACCGGGGTCGGCCTCGCGACGGTGCAGCGAATTATCCTCCGTCACGGCGGCGAGATCTGGGCGGAAGGTGAAATCGGCAAGGGAGCGACTTTTTATTTCACGTTGTCGTAATTTTCGCATCGAAGCGGTTCAGGGGATTATCGGAAGGTCCCGGTACTGTAAACTCATAGGAATCCGCCTGAGATCTTTGGAGACTGAAGTATTCATTTAAAAGGATGCTAAAACAGCCTGCAGCCGCTCTGCTGGAGCATAACTGAGTCAAGGGCTATCGTTGCAGCGCTTCCAAGGTGAATGTTTTTAAAGGAGGGAGTATAACTTCGGACCTTGCCTCAGCATCAATTAATATTATCTTAGGTCTTTATCGGTTTTTCCATCGGCTGCAAGCAGGTTGAGTTATCTTAAATCCACCCTATCGAACTTTGATGGAGCACCGCCAGGGTGCCTAGCCTTCCCCTTGCTTGGAACCCCTTGTGCCATACCTATGCCTCCTATGATTTCATACGATTTCGTTCCGGCCCATGCCCAGTCCTTCTCTTGGGTTTCAGCGGCATGATCCCCACTCCTTCGGTGGCTGCCTGTTCTTCCCGTTATCCGGCAGCATGAGTGGTCGCAGACTTAAAAGGTTGGCTTTAATTTCATGCTTATCGCGCCAAATTTGCGGCCTTCTGTTTTTGAGCCAAAAGATTATCGACGTGGGATCAGGAGGATAATGTTTGGTAGTTTTCACCTTGGTAACTACCCCGCGATTGTTGAAAATCACCTCTTCCGGGTGAGCGTACCCTGTTGCTCGTTCGAAGAGGGAACGTTCGACTCATCAGCGATAGCCTTTCCCCTTTTTAGGGGCTCTAAAAACTCAGGGTGTTGTTTCTTGTAGTTGTTAAGCGTGGCTTCACTGATTTCAAAAAAATCGGCAATCTCCTTATCGGTTTTGCCGTCTCTTGAAAGGGTCTCAAGCTGCCTGAGATTAATAGAGCCATATTTTGAAGGTGCACCACCTGGATTCTTACTGGGCTTTCCCTTGCCTGGAACTTCTTGTGCCATTCTCTACCTCCTGCATTTTAACTTCAGTTTATCACCACTCTCCCTAATCTCTTCGCCCAATGCCCCGGCTAGTATCTCACCCCTTTGGCAGTAGGGCGCCCAGATTGGGCTCCTATGGCATGATTGCCATCAACGATTCTCCTAATTAGATCAGCATCGTTAAGTTCACTAAAATTAGCGCAAGCTGATGAATTTTCCATGGTGGGGGTTACCACTAAATGCAGGCAGGTGTGGTTTTTTCAAAATAAGATACAAAATATGCTTTAATGGGCGAGATAACTCGCCCAACGATGAATTGCTGTCTCAACAGGATCCGATCTTTTCTCCGACGATGGCTTCTTCCTCCATTTTACACTGCCCCGTCAAATGTCGCAAAATATCGAGCACCCTTCGTTAATGGCTCTTTTTTTTGCGTTTCCACGCTATTCACCGAAAGCATCTCTACCGCATTCCTCGCGGCAGAGACTGAAAGATGTGCGTAAATCTCTGTCTCCTTTACCGATCTATGCCGAAGGATATCTTTCACGGCATAAATGGATACACCCCGAATAACAAGATGGCTAGCGCAGGTATGCCGAAATGTGTGAGGACTCGCCCTAAAAATGCGTAATCGCTTTAAAAGTCGCTTCAGATTCCGATAGATATTATCGTTATCGAGCTGATTCCCTTCAGCATTGAGGAAAATGTAGGTATCATGCTCGCCAGCTTTTTTCCGAGCCTGGATTATCTCTAAAGCATCAGAGTTCAGTTGAACGATTTCCTCACGCTTGGTCTTGTTTCCGTCTGTGACTCGGATGGTAATGTATCTCTGCCTTTCGTTGAGATCAGACCATTCCAGGTTTCTTAGCTCGCCAGTCCGAAGTCCGGTGAGGTAGAGAAACTTGAAAATTGTCCGGTATGGCTCGATCGCTTCTTCGAAAATTGTCGATAGCTCCTCTTCTGAGAAGTATCGCGGCTTTTTTGTTTCAAGTTTCGGCAGCGGTAATTCCATCGCTGGATTCATTGAGCAGAAATTGTTTTTCACCGCCCAGTTGAAAAACCTTCGAAGCATTCTTCGTTCTTCGCGCCGAGTTTTTGTGGAAAAGCCCGCCTGCCGGCGGGAATTCATGTAACCGATAATTGCATCATTGGTCACAGATTCAAATGAGGTGATGTTCTGGGTTTCGAAGTATTCTATGAAATTATTCAACTCGGCTTTTTCTCGCTTGATAGAGCTGAATGTTTTTTCTTCGCTCGAAAGCACCACATCTCGGTACTTCTTCATCGCATCGATGACACTCATCTCAACTAATCTGATCGGGGCATTATGCCTGCGGTTCAATTCTTGGGCATCATAAGTTTTTCGAATGGCCTCTGCATCTGATGCATTGGCATTATGCCCGCAAGCGATCTTTTTCCATACACCGTCGATGTCTTTATACTTCACATACCAGCGCCCATCACTCTTGAATTTTGTTGCCATAATCCCAAATCCTTTCCAGCGTCTCCGCTACTTTACAAAATGTGTTGTGTAGACCAAATATGGACCAAAACAATCGAGAAACAACGGGAAAGGTTGGGAAATATCGGGGAATATTGGGTAATTGTAACTTATCGAAAATTCAGCAGGTTAGGCAAAAAAATAGGCCCTATTGCATGGAATCGCAAAAGAGCCTATTAGGAGTGGCGGAGGATGAGGGACTCGAACCCCCAAGCCCTTACGGACAACGGTTTTCAAGACCGTCGGATTACCATTATCCTAATCCTCCGGGATAATTTGTTATTTGTTTAATATCAAATAGTTAAACAACATATTTTTGCCGCATTCCTCAATATCGTCAAAACAAAAGACCATTTATTGACGATAAATCGACAGTTCTCATCGAGTGAAATAGAAGATGGGGGAATATTTAATCTTAGCTGAAACTATCAGAACTCCTCAGGTCTTAAATTAAACTGCGCGACTCACAATATCAAGTTTTTCTGCAACGGTGCCATGTGATTTTCCGATCCAGATCAAAGATTAAAAGAATGATCAGGCGCCCTTGCTAAAACCTCGCTCTTCCCCGGCGCTTGTGCATTCGTGAGCAAGGGAGCAGGAGTACTGCAGAGGTTGCGAGGTATGCGGTGAGCCGATTGCGATTTCGGCCAACGTTATACAAAAGAAAATCTGCCGCGCATTGGAGCGCGGCAGAAGTGATAGACCCGATGTCTGGCATCGATTCGAATCGGTTATGGGTTGGGACTATCGACGTGCGCCCGATAGGCGAGCGCTTTTTTCAGTTCCTTGATGGCCCGACGGCATTCGAAAATGGCGGCCTTTTTGTGACCGCCAAAATCGTGCGGCGCGGCCTGCATATAGTCTATCGCATCCTCAAGGTTGTGGATGGCGGCGGCGATACGCGGATGCATGACCGCCTCTTCGTGAACTTCTCCGGGCATCGGCTGGGCAAGAAGCGGGGTCATGGGCGCAAAACAAAAGGAGAGGAGAACGGCTGACAGCACAAGCTTTTTCATACAGGCCTCCATTGAAAGGGTTTGGATGGTGTGGGGAGCGACCGCCGACGAACCTTAGGTCTCCCTGTTGAGACACGGAAATCAGATAATCAAAAATTGTGCCTGAGCAGGCGCCGGCGTTAATAGTGCAAAAAATTTTTTTAAGTGAGATGGAATATAAATGATTGATGCAAATAGCATGTTACCTTATCGTCTCCATTTCAGACGCAGGTTATACGACCAAAATATTTTCCCTGTTTCGCAGGCATGGTCTTCCCTTACGGCTTTTTTCTTATTATTCTTTTAGCTGCTTTTATTTGATTTGCCACGCTTGTTTCACCGGTTCCGCCCGCAACATCGCGGTGCCGGATCGCTTCCTGCCATGAGAAGATTTTCTTGACATCCTTCCCGAAGAGGGGAGAGAAGGGTATATAGGCATCATGAGGCAGTTCGGCAAAGGTTGTCTTTTTTTCGACGCAGTGAGCGACGAGAGCGCCCACGACCTTATGCGCATGACGGAAAGGAAGCCCGCGCCCGACGAGGTAGTCGGCGAGATCGGTGGCGAAGAGCAGCGGATCGAGCCGTTTTTTGATGGCGCCGGC
>JBEKOX010000085.1:0-10289 GCA_049521335.1 Chitinispirillaceae bacterium | reverse complement strand
CACCTCTCCACCGGGCTTGATAAATTCATGCCGAAGTCGTGGGGCTTCACGATACCGATCGGCGCGACGGTAACGAGCACGCTGACCAGGCCCCAGGTGGAGCCCAACACCGACATTTACTTGACAAACAGTCAAGGACAGCCGGACGGCTTTCTTGAAATGGCCACCGCCATGATCAACCGGGTGGCGGGCCATGATATAGTGAACTCGGCGGTCACCGCCGGGGAGCATTATGAAACCTACTCCAACGCGGAATCCTTTTTCGCGAGTTATGGCAAGGCCAATACGTCGACCAATCCGGCGGTGGATTTCCTGCTCCAGCGCCTGAGCACCAATTTCAATTACAGCATGACGACGTCCGAGACCCGGAAGGGGCAGATCAGCCTGGGCAGCGACAGCGATTATGTGGACGTCGATACGACGCATTCCTATTCCGGCTCGGTCAATTACGACCTGTCTCCGCGGAATCAGCCGGCATGGACAAAGTGGAAACCGTTCACATGGATCAAGGCGTCATGGCTTTCGTCGCGGCTGAAAGATATCGAACTGGACCTCCTGCCGAACAAGATCGGGATCAATGTCGCCAATGTCAGCTATACCACGCAAATGCAGCGGCAATTCGAACCGACCGTTCAATGCAGCACCTATACCAAGGATTTGAAGCTCAGCCAGGGGATACAGATCGATTATGCCCCGATCAAACCGATTCTGGACTTTTCCTATTCTCTTTCCCTCAGCCGGGACTTCCCCAACGATTCCTCGATAGGACAATCCCACGGCGTTTTCAATTTTCTCGACGATAATCTTCTTAAATTGAATTCAAATCCCGTATGGCGCGACTATTATATTCTCCAAAACGAACAAACCCGGTCACAGCAATTCAAAGCGACGCTCAATCCGCAAATTTTCGACTGGCTTACCAGCACTGCCGACTATTCAGCGAACTTCTCGGGACAAATTACCAGTTTCGGCGCGGATTCGAATCAGAATTGCATGAATGCAACGGTAAACTCCGGAGTCAATTTCAACAGCGGTCTCACCTTCGGGCCGCTCTTCCAGAGCCTTTCGGGAATCAAAGCCGCCGGGATTATGAAAAAAGGATTCGACTTGATCGGATTCAACAACGTTAATTTCACCTATTCGTCGACCGGCAATCTTACCAACGACTACCTTGGCACCGATTTCCTTTCGTCGCAGAACATCAGCGGGATGGATTTCATGGCGTACCAGCTGGGGCTGGAAGGCAGAAGCCTGTCCGACATCATTGCCGGTACCATGAACGACCGGACGGCGTTTGGCGGCATGCGCACCCGTTATGATACCAACGACTCCGACGCCTACGCCTATTACCAGAATGATACCCGCTCGGTCAATCAATCCTGGATGGTTTCCACGAGTTTTTCGCTGCCGAAACCTATCGATCTGCAAATCTCGTCGGTCTCCCTTAAATGGAACCGGCAGTACAGCGTTCGGCCGGATACTACCTTTTACGATACGACCTGGACCTACCCGAATTTAAGCATCAGCGCGCAAAGCCATATCCTCAATAAAATCGGGTTGATCACCAAATACGTTCAGGTGGGAAATCTGTCGTCAAATTTATCCCTTCAGAGGGTGGAAGAATCGTCCTCTACCCTGGGGGGGACGGATACTACATCCGGGGGGACGACCTCCACGTCAACCATCGATCTATCGCCGTTGGTGGGAATCGACGGTACGCTTAAAAAGTGGCCGATCACCTTCAAGTATCAGCATACCTTGCACCTTCAGAACACGGAGTCGAATACGAATCCCCAGTCCGTTTCACGCAACGGCGATAACGTCGATGTGAGTTATGCGGTCCCGAATTCTTCCGGATTAGCAACCCTGAAAATTTTCAAATGGACGATCCCTGTGCGCGGCCATACCAGCATGGGGATGACCTTCGAAAGGGACGAGTCGACGACCGAAGTATCGGGCTCGGTCACCAATGACGTTTCCAATCTTTCCATAATGCCGCACCTTTCGTATACCTTTACCGATAATATAACCGGCACCATGCAGTATAACTACCTGCGCGCCACGCTCAATGGCGTGATCACCACAACCAACACCGCCTCGCTCATCGCGGAGATAAAATTCTAGAGCGAAAAAAGAGGGGAGTTCAGTACGAAGAAAAAAATTTTATTCAATGCCACCACCACGGAAAAACGGGTCGCGCTGCTTGAGGATGACAAGGTGGTGGAAATGGTGGTTGAACGTCCCGACACCTACCGCATTCTCGGGAATATTTATCGCGGCAAAGTGACCTCCATCCTGCCGGGATTGCAGGCCGCCTTCGTGGAGATCGGTCTTGAACGAACCGCTTTTCTCCACGCATCTGATATCGAACCGTCGGTGCTTCTCAATGAAGATGATGAGCTTCTGGAGCGCTATAGCCGAAGCGATTCGCCGAAACGGCGTGCGATCGTTCGTATTCCGATTGAGAAACTCCTTGAGAAGGGGCAGGGAGTACTGGTGCAGGTGATAAAGGAACCGATAGGAACCAAGGGAGCCAAACTGACGACCCAGATCAGCATTGCCGGCCGATTCCTCGTTCTGGTTCCGGATGCGGATTTCATCGGAGTTTCCAAACGGACCAAGGATCTTAAAAAACGCACCAGGTTGAAGCGGTTGATCGCACAGATAAAACCCCCGGGTGTGGGATTCATCGTACGAACCATGGGACTCAAAGTGTCAGAACCCGAGTTTATCCGGGAAATACACCTTCTTCTGGATGCATGGCGTTCAGCCAGCAATGAGGCGCTCAAAGGCAACGGGCCGAAGCTCATCCACAAGGAGATGGGGATAACCACGAGGGTCATCCGTGATCTTTTTTCCGAAGACGTGGATGAGGTCTATGTGGACGATGAAGAGGATTACAAGGAAATCCAGAGCTATCTTGCCGCCCTCTCGCCGGATCTTCTTGAACGAGTGGTTCTTTATAAAGGGAGTGAGCCTCTTTTCGATAAATTCGATATTGAGAAAGATCTGGAAAGATTACTCCGGAGAAAGGTATGGCTGCGCAACGGGGGGTATATCCTTATTGACCGCACCGAAGCACTTGTCGCCATTGATGTCAATACCGGCAGAAATGTCGGAAAACATGCCCTCGAACAAACAATATTCGAAACAAATATGGAGGCTGTCAGTGAGATCTGCCGGCAGTTGCGTCTTCGCGATATCGGAGGACTCATTGTCATCGATTTCATCGATATGGGAAGTCCGCAGCACCGGAAAGCTCTGGAAAATGCCATGTACAAGACGCTTGCGGCCGATCCAACCACCAACTCCGCAACAACGCTGTCAAAATTCGGCCTTCTTGAAATCACACGGAAGCGCGTACGACCCGAGCTGCAGGAGTTTTATACCGACGTATGCCACGCCTGCAACGGTTTAGGTTGGGTTTTCTCCCCGGAGACCGTTACAACGCGAATGGATCGTGATTTGCGAAGGATGGTTTTCCGGAAGGGTGATGCGCGGGTTGCAGTACATCCGGCGGTTGCCGCCTATCTGTTCCAGGATTCCGGGCGCATCAAACATTTGCTTGAAATGGAACACAAACGCACGCTGGTTATCGTACCTGATGAGGAACTGGATCAGGATGAATATAAGTTTCTTGAGTAAGAGCTTGATCCTGGAATGGGAAAAAAGTAATTTTAATAAGTTTTTAGCAAACCTTTCGAGGAGTTCCAATGTTTTCGATAATTGAGCACGCGGGATTTCAGTTCAAGGTATCGCCGGGAGAAACCATCAAGGTGCCACGCATCGATGCGGAAAAAGGCAGTGAAATTTCGCTCGGCAGAGTTCTTTTTACTGCCGATGACGAAGTGGTCAGCATCGGCACTCCATGTATTGAGAATGCAACCGTCACGGCAAGGGTTATTGATCACGGCAAAGGCGAGAAAATTCTTATTGTCAAGAAAAAACGTCGCAAGGATTATCAGCGGAAGAATGGACATCGCCAGCAGTACACGACCTTGGAGATCCTTTCCATTAATGGTTCAGGCAAGGAGTAAGAAGCACTATGGCGCATAAAAAAGGCGGCGGCAGCAGCACGAATGGCCGCGACAGTAATCCTAAAATGCTCGGAGTCAAATGCTTTGGCGGCGAACTGGTCAGCGCGGGAAGTATTATTGTTCGCCAACGTGGCACCGTGGTTCATCCCGGCAAATTTGTGGGCAAGGGCAAAGATGACACTCTCTTCGCCAAAGCTGCGGGGGTGGTTAAATTCAGCCGATTTTCCGGCAATAAGAAGCGTGTAGAGATCGTTCCAGCATAGAAGTTTATTTTTATCCCGCATCTTAATTGGCGGTATGCATCCCCTGCTTGCCGCTTTTTTTATTGCCAAATCGGCTAACATGCTGTATTATTATTAATTGGCGTATTCGCTCGCTCAATGGTTGTCGAGCCTTGCTTGCCGAGCGCTACGCCTAGACTCCATTGAAAAGGAATAAATTATGAGCGATGTACAAAAACCCGCCAGAGTCCCGGCATCTGATCTGGAGATGCCCAGCGATAGCGAATTGCTCCATACGCTTCTTGATAATATGCCCGATACGATCTACTTCAAGGATCTCAAAAGTAGATTTTTACGAGTGAACAACAGTTGGCTGAAAAAAGTGGGCATAAAAAGCCACGACGAGGTTGTGGGGAAAACGGACTTTGATTTTTTTACTCACGAGCATGCCTGCCAGGCTTTTAATGATGAACAGAATATTATCAATACCGGAAAACCCATAGTGGGGATCGAGGAAAAAGAAACCTGGCCGGATCGACCGGACACCTGGGTTTCCACCACCAAGATGCCGTTTCACAACAAGAAGGGCGAAACGATCGGAACCTTTGGCCTCTCACGAGATATTACTGAAATAAAGAAGTACCGTGATGCGCTGCAAGTGGCCAAAGATGAATTGGAAGATCGGGTCAAGGAACGGACTGCCGAGCTCAGCGCCGCGAAATCCAAACTTGAACAGAATCTTGAACAACTCAAATTTCTCTGGCAAAAATATTACCACCTATAAACCGGAGCGGATAGTCGATATAACGATATTTCCATGGCCATGGAGGAATGACGAGACGCATTGTAGAATTAGAGTTTATCAATTAATAAGCCTTCTGACTTCGGACAGTTGCTACAAAGAAAACCGTAATAATAAGCCCATTGTGCCCCAAAAGAGAATTGAGCGCGACAAAGGCATTTCATCGTTTTTAACGACGGAGTTGTAGTGCGTTCTTTTCACTTGCCGCCTTTATCTCGAAAAGGTATTTTTAACAACCGTACAATGCTTCATGCGTAGCGGAAGTTCCATTCTTGACATTCTCGGAGTGTAGCGCAGCCTGGTAGCGCACTTGGTTCGGGACCAAGGTGTCGGAGGTTCAAATCCTCTCACTCCGATTCTCTACCTTCCCGGAAACGGTAATCAGCGCTCTGCATGACTGCAAGGAGACGGCTCAGACGTGGTGAAGGGAGATCAAAACGGCCGCTGCAATGATTACTCCACTTCCTATCTTCTCTCACGGCTGACTTTCGCTGAAATCGAGCGAGAAATTGTCCGTTTTCCCGCTGTCGTGCTGCCCCTTGGCGGCTCAGAACCGTATGGCCCAAGAGCGACGCTTGGGCTGGCCTCCGCGTGCAGTGAAGCGATTGCCTCGGCGCTTTCCCGCCGATACGGCATGCTGATGGCGCCCACGCTGCACTATGGCTGCTCAACACCGTACAGCGCCTTCGGAGGCGCTGCCGGAATGAAACCGCGAACGCTTACCAATATCCTCTGTGAAATACTGCGACGTTTCAGACGACAGGGAATCTGCTTTGTTGTCATCATCGATCCACTGCTTGATAACGGTCCGGCCCTCGATGAAACGGTGAATAGACTGAAAAACTGGGACCGAAATTTACAGGTAGTCACGTTTGGACTGCAGCGGGAGGAACGGGTGCGGGCTTTTATCGGTCGCCGCTGTACGATAAATGAATTTGGCCGCAGCGAATTTGTCATGCTCTCACTTGCTTCCCATATCGATCCGCGCCTTGTACGGGTCGATACAGCCCCGGGGAGAGAAATTGCGGTTTCAACACAGGAGCTTTACCGAAAGTGGCGTCGAAGGGGGGCGGATCCGCAGCAGTTCCGGTTATTTTTTCCCGATGCTTCCACCGGAATGGGGGGCTGTACGTATGATTCTAAAATTGGCGGAGAGTTGTTGGAATTTATCATAGCCCTGATCGATGAGACCCTTGCCCCGCTTCTTTCGCCGCTTCGCGCTGCCCCGGGAACCTTAAATTGCAAAGAGGGAGACGGTGGGTCGCAAAATATATAAACTGGTGTAACCCGAATCGATAGCCACATGCAGCTTGCCGATATCGCTGAAAAAGTTCTCTCTAACGGACTGAAGATAATCTGTCTGCGCAAAACCGGGACTCCCATCGTATCGGTAGAGGTATGGTACAAGGTCGGGAGCGCTTATGAGCAGGCGGGTATTCGGGGCATCTCGCATTTTCTGGAGCACATGATGTTCAGGGGCTCGGCAAGGGTGCCGTCTGAAGAACATTCCCGGAGAATCAATGACGTCGGCGGACACTGCAACGCCTTTACCGCCGAAGATGTCACTACCTATACAAACAGCGCTCCGGCGGGAATGCTCGATATGGTGCTCGACATGGAGGCCGACCGGATGGATGCTCTCCTGCTCGATCCCGTCCACTTCGAAACCGAGCGATCGGTCATCATCGAAGAGTACCATACCTACATGAACAATCCGGTTGCGAAGGCATTTCTGGAGTTCCGGGAGGCGTTCTACGGCGACCATCCCTATGGCGTGAGCCCCTTAGGCCGCATTGAAGAAATCGCCAGCCTCTCCCTTTCCGCCTGCCGGGATTATTACGCCCGGCTGTACCGCCCCGACAATGCGGTAGTTGTGGTGGTCGGTGATGTGGACACGAGGGAAGTTTTCGACTCCGCCGAACGCCATTTCGGCGCAAAACGCTCTCCCTCGGGAGAGTTCCCTTCCTTTATGGTGCCTGTCCCTGCAGCAAAAATCAGCGACCGTCGCATGACACGGAGCGTAGAGTTTGATGTACCGATCCTTGTTATCGGCTATCCGGCTCCTCCCTCGTCGCACGAAGACGCGGTTGCGCTTGAAATCCTGCTGCTCATCGCGGCCGGCGGCGAAACGAGCCGGCTGCATCGCGAGGTAGTACGGCGTCAGTCCGTCGCGGTTATGACCGGCGGAATGAATCATTTTCTTAAGGCAAGCGGCATGTCGATGTTGTTCGCCGCATTTACCCCAGATATTCGCAGTGAACGGGTGGAGCGGGCGTTCGATGCGGAAATCGACCGTCTCAGGAACGACGGCATCACGCGCGAAGAGATGGAAAAAATCAGAAATACGACCATAACGAACAGGACATTCGAACTCTATTCGGCCGATCATATCTGTCAGCGGCTCGGTTACAGCGAGACCATTGAGGGCAATTACCGGTTGTGGGTAGAGCGAATGGAGGCGCTGAAAAGCCTCGATACGGAAAAACTCACTGCTACGGCGCGACGGTGGTGGAATGACGGGGCGAAACGGGTGCTCCTCCTGAAGCCGCGACACGTGAATCCGCTTCTTTACGTTGGCGGTTTTCTCCGCCGCGCCGCCCGGTTTTTCCCGGTTTCAGGCGGAAATGTAACCCGGGGGAGGCGATGAATTCCCCTTTTGTTTTCCCGCCGGCCGATGAATTCCGGCTTGATAATGGACTCTCGGTCATCTGTATGCCTGATCACGAACAGTCAGGATTAGTGGTCGCCCTGCAATTTCCCGTTGGCCGCTTTGCCGACCCGCCGGGCAAGGAGGGACTGTGCGAGCTGACCGCCGCGCTTCTATTAAAAGGTACGCAGACCTTTCCGCCCGAGGAGTTTTCCAGCCGGATCGAGAATGCCGGCGCCTCGTTTTTTTCCGATATCGGCGAAGAGCACTGTATTCTCGGATTGCGGATGCTCGCCGCTTCCGCCGCTCGGCTGTTTCCAATCTTCGTCGAAGCGGTAAAAAGTCCGCTGTTTGCAAAAGAGGAGTTCGTCCGTCTCCGGCGCGAGATGGTGACGGCCCTCCGGGCCGAGGCCAACGATCCTTCGTTTATTGCCACCCGGCATTTTTACAAGGAACTGACGGGCGACGGACATCCGGCGGGCCGGTTTCAGACCCCTGCGTCGCTGAAAAATATCACCCTTGCAGAGGTGGAAAGGTTCTTCAGTGAAAAGTTTTCTCCCGTGGGGAGCCTCTGCGTCGTCGCCGGCGATGATGAAGGAAAACGCCTGCGGACTTTGTGCACCGAGCAATTTTCGTTCTGGAAAAGGCCGGGAATCGGGAGGACGGTCATCGCTGCGCCAGCGGGGCGGGTGGCGCAACCGGTAATTCGACTTATCAATAAACCCGACCTCACGCAGGCCACCCTCGTCGTCGGCCACGGGGCGCCGGGCGAGGGATGCGTCGATAAAAACGCGTTGTCGCTGGCCAACCATATTTTCGGGAGCGGCAATTTTTCCTCAAGGCTCATGACGCGCATCCGATCCGTGGGGGGCAAGACGTATGGCGTGTCTTCACAACTCGTTGCGGAAACGGAGTTCGGTGCGCTCCTTATTTCGACCGCCACGCAGAATAACCGGACGCGGGAGGTTCTCGAAACCATTTTAGAAGAGCATCGCCGTTTCTGCACGCAAGGGATCACGGCCGCGGAACTTGCCAAGGCAAAGCAATTTGCGGTCGGTAATATGGCCTTTCAGCTTGAGGGGATTGGGAATATCGTCGACAAGCTCCTGTGGCTGCGTTTCTACGGCAGGCAGAACTCCTACATCGAACGATTCGAGACGATGATCGAGGCGATCGATGTCGATGCTGTAAACGCGGTCGTTCGCAGATACTTTGCCGAGGAGTCATGCATCATCGTCGTGGTCGGAAAAAGAACGGAAGTAGAGTCGCAGCTCAGTTCATTCGGTCCTCTACGGCATTTTCATTTCAGGGACAAGGTGTAAATAAGGGATAAGGTAACTATTGAGAAGCTTTTCGCCGCTTCGTGATAAAAATCAACCATTTGAGGCATTGAGCAACGTATTTTCAGGCTATGGAAGAGGTGGTGCTCAGCCTGGGAACGAATAGCGGCGACCGGGTATTGAATATGCGGCGCATGGAGAAGGAGCTTTTGAACATTCTCGATCCTCCGCTACGCTTTTCATCCCTCATGGAGACCGAACACGTGGGCGGAGGCCAAAGGCCGGCGTATTATAACCAGTTGATTCGCGGCGGGTATGCGAAGTCGCCGCGCGACCTACTTCATCAATGTCAGGCAATCGAGTTGGCCATGGGCCGTAACCGGGAAGGGCCATTCGCGCCCCGGACTGCGGATATAGATATCCTGCTGTTTGGAAATGAAGAGGTTTCGGAAGAAGATCTTTGCATTCCGCACCCGCGTATGCTTGATCGTCGTTTCTGTATCGTGGGACTCGCCGAGATCGCAGGAGAGCTTACCATGCCTCGTTTCACCAAAACGATCGGCGAGGCATCTGCGGAGTTTCTTCTTCGGGTTGGTTCCCAAGCGGTAGCGTTAGTCGGAGGAAACCCTCGGATCGCCGATGGAAACAACGGTGATATGAATGCGGGTTTTTGAAAAGGAGTTGCCATGATGGGCGGTGGCGGGCAGACCGATGCGGGCGTGAAATGGCCGGATGACCCGATAGTCCCTTCTCATTTCGGTCGCCTCGCTGTCGAGGGGGTCATCGGCGTCGGCAAGACCTCCCTATGCCATCTTCTCGCCGAAAGGTGGGATGCCGCTTTGATACTCGAAGAGGTTGAGGAGAACCCATTCCTGGCCGAATTTTACGAAGACCGGCAGTCGCACGCGTTCCAGACGCAACTCTGGTTTTTGCTTAACCGGTATCGACAGTTGTCCGAAGCGGGCGTCCAGCAGGACCTCTTTCATCAGATCACGATAAGTGATTATCTCTTTGCCAAGGACCGTATCTTTGCAACGCTCAATTTGGACGGCGACGAACTCCAGCTGTATAATCACGTGGCCGGGATCCTGGAGAAAAAGATGACGGATCCTGACCTCGTCGTATATCTTCAGGCGTCAACCGATGTCCTGTTGGAGCGGATCGCGAAGCGCGGAAGGCCTTATGAGTTCAGCATGGAAGAGGCGTATATCGACGGCCTCAACAACGCGTACAACCACTTCTTCTTTCACTTTGATAAAACACCGCTTCTCGTTGTCAATACCGACGAAATCGATTTCGTGG
>JBEKOX010000084.1:0-10436 GCA_049521335.1 Chitinispirillaceae bacterium | reverse complement strand
CTCCAAGAATATCTTCTGGCTTCTTATAATCCTTGATTAACTCATCTACAAGCTCATTACGAATCGTCATACCATGCTCCTGTGTAGGTGGTTATTTCATCATACCTCACTTACACAGAATTTCTTACAGGCTTTGTTCCCTACCTATGTTTGGTTCGCGAAGTATATAATTCCGAGCAAATATCCTTTATAGCCATATCAATATCTTGACTGAAAATCATTTTCCGACATTTCGCAGGACACACAAAATGATACAAAAGTACTGATACATTATGGCTTTTATGAATATATTCGCTCATGTCCTAAAAATACAAAGTCGAAGCAAAGCTTCGAGGAATTTGACCCAAAGAGATTAAATCTTCAGGAATTTGCCGAAATCATATATTTTAAAAAATCGTTCTTCTTGTGGGCCGGAGTACGCAATGCACCCGCTGAAAACCACTACGCTGTTCCTGACGCTTTGTCTGTTTGGTTCGACGCCGGGGGATATCTCCGCCGCCGGACACTTTCCCGATCACGCCATTACCGGAAACAACATGGTCGTTTTGATTCTTGCATCCATCAATCCAACCATCGACGGACGACCGCTTAATAAAGGGGATGAGATCGCCGCATTCACCCCTGAAGGCCATTGTGTCGGCGTTACGGAATGGAAGGGAGCGGGTAAAAATATCGCCCTGAGCGTCTGGGGCAAAAGTTTGCTGCATCCGCAGATCGATGGTCTGGATGGTTTGAGGGTCGGCGACTCGATCCAATACCGGATCTGGGATTCCACGAACCAGGTGGAGGCGATGGCAACCGCGACCTACACTACCACCGGAGTCAGGAACCTCCGGGGAGGGATCGACCTCCCGACCTCCGGGGGGACCTATGTTATTGACGGCATATCATTTCTTGCCAGCCTGACGGGAATCAGCTCGCCGGTTGCACCGATTCGTCTTCTGTTCCCGCGGATTTCAGGCGTCGTCGCTGCCGGCAGCGTGGCGTTCACCTGGACAAGAGGGTCTTCCGGCATCGATCGGTATATTATTGAGGCTGCCGGGGATTCCGCTCTTTCAACGGTGATTTTCGCGGATACGCTGGCGGATACCGCCGATCACTGCGACATCCCCCTTACCCGCGGAGCATCCTATTGGTGGCGTGTCAAAGGGCGCACGGGAGAGAACTGGAGCGAGTGTTCGGCGCCGCGCGAATTTCGCGTCGCTCCATAGAGCCGGCGCGTAAAAAATGTTATTGTTGTCGTAAAGGGTTTAACCTCAGTCATACAAGCGAGTGACCGCTATGTCGCATCACCACCATGGACGCCATTTATCCGGGAACCAATCGGCGGTTCAGAACCACGGCAGGGTGAGAGAGCTGTGGGACGCTTTCTGGAATCCGCCTTTGACAGCCTGCCCCAAGTGCGGAAGCGTTACCACCGAATACTACGACCCTTTTTTCTTTGCACCGATGCGCACCCTTGCCGGCAAGCGGCGAATCAAGTGCCTCTCGTGCCGATTTATCTGGCGCCCCTCCAGAAAAACCAAAGAGTCGATATGGGAACATATTCTGAATAATAGCAAGTAACCCCCGTGAAGTCCCCCTTCTCTGATCGCCGGAATCCCACGGCGACCTTCCCTGAAGTATTTTTTGCCGATTATTATATTCCCCCCTTTTCATACGGACCAACGTGATGGAACAGCTGCCCGATTCCAACGAGCAGATGCGCGTACGCATCGACAAAACAACCGCCATGCGCGAGCACGGCGTGAACCCCTACCCCGATCGCTTCGAACGGACGCATCGGCTTCACGAAGCGTTTGCGCTTCCCGACGGTACTCGCCCGGTATCGGTCGCCGGCCGCGTTGTCGCCTTTCGCTTGTTCGGTAAACTCGCCTTCGGACACCTGTACGATTGCGACGGCAGGGTGCAGTTTGCCATTCAGAAGAACAAACTGGGCGCCCGGTTCGATGATTTTATTCGCGACGTCGATGTCGGCGATTTCATCGGCGTGACCGGCGCGATGATCACCACGCGCAAAGGCGAGAAAACGGTGGATGTCGACGGTTTTATTTTCCTTTCAAAATCCTTGCGGCCGCTCCCCGAAAAATTTCACGGCATTGCCGACCCGGAACTCCGGCTCCGACGGCGCTACCTCGACCTGATCAGCTCGGCGGAATCGCGCGATCGTTTCAAAAAACGGACGCTCATCATAAAAACCATCCGCGACTATCTCGATGCGAACGGATTCCAGGAAATTGACACGCCCGTGCTTTCGAACAAGGCATGCGGAGCGCTGGCGCGGCCGTTCATAACGCATAACAATGCGCTCGATATCGATGTCTATCTGCGTATCGCTCCGGAGACGTATCTCAAACGCGCCATCGCGGGCGGTTTCGACCGCGTGTATGAGTTTGCGCGCAGTTTCCGCAACGAGGGCGTGGACGCGTCGCACCTGCCGGACTTCACGCTGCTGGAATACTACTGCGCCTACTGGAATTACATCGACAACATGAATTTTACCGAGACGCTCATCAAGCATCTTTTGCAGTCGGTAAACAACGGGCTTCAACTGACTTACGAAAATACCGCGATAGATTTCAGCGGCGACTGGCCGCGCATCCCGTTCCGGGATTTACTCATTCGCGACTGCGGCATTGATATCGACGCTTTCCCGAATCGCGACTCCCTTGCGGCTGAAGTGGAGAGAAAAGGAATCCGCTTCGAAGCCGAGATTGATGTAACAAAGACCGGTCGCGGGACGCTCATCGATCTCCTGTACAAAAAAGTTTCGCGGCCGGGGCTCATCAAGCCGGTTTTCATCACCCACCACCCGCTCGATCTCTCCCCGCTCGCGCGAACGAATGACGACAACGGCGCGGTCGCCGACCGGTTCCAGCTCGTCGTCAACGGCTGGGAGATCGTCAATGCCTACTCCGAGCTCGTGGATCCGATCGACCAGGCGAAGCGGTTCAGGCAGCAGGCCGAGGCGCGCGCCATGGGCGACGCCGATGCCATGGAGGTCGATAACGATTTCGTTTTGTGCATGGAGTACGGCATGCCCCCCATTTCCGGCTGGGGCATGGGAATCGACCGCCTCGTGGCGCTTCTTACCAACGCATCGACGCTGCGCGACACGGTCCTCTTTCCGCTCCTTCGACCGGAGGATCAGGCTTAAGCCTTTTCGATCGATGAACGCCATCATCCCATTCATCTCTTTCCGTTACCTGCGCGGCCGCCGCAAGGCCGGCACCTACATCACCGCCATCGGAGTCTGCCTCGGCAGCTTTGTGCTGATCATAGCGCTTTCGGTCGCCAACGGCTTTGAAAAGGAGGTGCGCGACCGCATCGTCGGCACTCTGGCGCACGCCAAGATCTTCGAATACGGCGATGCGTCAATCGGCGACGAAGACTCGCTGCGGCGGGTGATCCTGCATCAGCCCGGCGTGACCGCCGCCGCACCCTACATCACCGGCAAAGGCGGCATCGAACACGAAGATACGCAGGAGGGAGTGCTCATCATGGGAGTCAACGATTCCTTAGAGCCGAACGTCACCGATATCGCGCAAAAAATCACCTTCGGCCATTTAGCCCTCGGCCCGGCAAAATCGAACAGGGACCGCGTCTTCCCCGGCATCGTCGTGGGAGTCGGGCTTGCCGACAAGATGGGGGTGCGGGTGGGCTCCGAAGTCGTCCTCATGGCCCTTGCCGCTTCGCATGGAGAAAGCGATCCCACGCCGAGAATGCGGCGTTTCACCGTTACCGGGATCTTTGAAACCGGCATGTACGAGTACGACCTCAACTTGGTCTATATCGCCATTCCCGAAGCGCAAAAACTGTTCAACATGGCCGGGGTCGAAGGAATTCAAATCAAGACGACGAACCTTTTCACCGCCGGCGAGACCGCCGAACGCATCACGGAAGCCCTTGGCGGCTACCCGTACCGGTCCACGGATTGGGAGTCGCAGAATAAATCGCTGTTCAAATGGATGAAGCTCGAACGGCTCATCATCTTTATCGTCATCTCGCTCATCATGGTGGTCGCCGCGTTGAATATCATCTCCTCCCTCATCACCACGATTTTTGAAAAACGGCGTGAGATCGGCATCCTCATGAGCATGGGAGCGAACTCCTCGACGATCATGCGCATTTTTACGCTTTACGGCATGGTGGTGGGGTTCGTCGGTTCAACCGTCGGCGTCGCGCTCGGCGTCCTGCTCTGCTTTATTCAGTACAAATTCCATCTGATTCCGCTCCCCGGCGATGTCTACTTCCTTGATACGCTGCCGGTAATCATACGCCCGATCGATGTATTCGCGGTCTACGCGGTCGCCAATATCATTGCCTGGCTCACCACCATCTACCCGGCGTACAGGGCGTCGAAAACGCTTCCGGCGGAGTCGATCAGGTATGAATAGTCATGCATATTCATTTTTTAAGGGCGCTCTCTTTATCTCGATGCGCTATTCCCGCGAGACGCAATGATTGAAGTTCAGCATATAAAAAAAACCTTTGCCGACAAAGCCGGAACCTTTGAGGTTCTGAAGGATATCTCCTTTTCCGTTACGCAGGGAGAGATGATCGCCCTGCTCGGCATTTCCGGCTCCGGGAAGACGACGCTCCTGCAGATTCTCGGCGGCCTCGATCATCCCACCGCCGGTGAAGTGGTTGTCGAGGGAAAAACCCTGAGCTCGCTTCCCTCCGCCGAACTCGCGGCTTTCCGCAGCAGGAAAATCGGCTTTGTGTTCCAGTTTCACCACCTGCTCCCAGATTTTACGGCAATCGAAAATGTCCAGATTCCGGGCATGATCGCCGGTAAAAACCGCCCGGCCTGCGAAAAACGAAGCCGGGAACTTCTCGCCGTCTTCGGCCTCGAACGCATCATGTCGCACTACCCGACCGAGTTGTCGGGCGGCGAACGCCAGCGTGTCGCGCTCGCCCGGGCGCTCTTCAACGATCCCGCCATCGTTCTGGCCGATGAACCGACCGGAAATCTGGATCGTAAAAACGGGGAGCACCTCCTCGACTACTTCCACCATGCAAACCGGGAGCTAGGGCAGACCTTCATCGTCGCCACGCACAACAGCCAGCTCACCGGGGGAATGCACCGGATTATTACCCTCGATGACGGCATGATAGCCCCGGAGAATGCCTCCCCAACCGTTGCCGGCTGATTTTCGGGATAGATAAACGCCGTTTCTCGCATTCAGCAAATTCACCGTTATCGTACCGAAAATGGCGTTGCTGAGCGAATCCGGCACTTTTGGTGAAATCGCGGTGGGCATGGAAACAGCTCGCATACAGGAAGATTTAAAGCCGCTTCAATCAACGGGCGATTATCTCAAGATACGCTTCGTGATCGCGGGCTTTGTGCCCTTGACCACAATTCGAACTATATTTAGGTCATAAGGAGGACCCGCGCAATGAAGCTCAGTGACACGGTAAAACCAATCAGCTATTTGAAGGCGCATGCGTCGGAGATTGTTCGGAGCATGGCGGAAGATCATAAAACCTACGTCATAACCCAGAATGGCACGGCAAAGGCGGTCGTCCAGGACATTGTTTCTTTTGAGCAGACGCAGGAGAGTCTCCGATTTTTAAAAATGCTTGCCCAGAGTACCAAAAGCCTTCACGAAGGGCGTTTCAAGCCGATAGATAAGGCCTTCAAGGAAGTATCGTCCCGGATCAGCAATGAATCATGAAATTCCAGGTCTTTATCATTGCAGAGGTGGAGGAGGATATCGTTGAAATATGCCATTATATCATGCGCCAGGATTCCGTAATAAAGTCCCGCTATGTGGCTGACACTCTGAAGCAAACCTGCGAGACCTTGGCCCGCTCCCCGGAACGGGGACATCATCCTCCGGAGCTGGAACGAATCGGCGTCATGGATTTCAGGGAAATTCATTTTAAGCCATACCGGATAATTTACCAAATCATAGAAAAAAAAGTATTTGTTCATTGCGTGTTGGATGGACGCAGGGATTTGCAGGAAATCCTTGAACGGCGGCTTCTGCGATAGGAGATCGCACCGTTTTCCCGATCCTCCGATTCGATACGCTTCCGGCCGGTAACCACGTTTCCCGATACTCTATACGGAGATCTCAGATTTAAAGCCGTTTTAAAGGGCGTTTAATGGCGGTTTTAAAAGGGTTTAAGAGCGGATGGGGTTACCTTGCTACACTTTATTAGTGGCATGAGATATAAAGGAAATAGCATTGGAAGCAGTTTCGCGGACTTCAAAAATCCCTGCTGAAGGAGTCCCGTTGTTATAGTCGTTATCGGTATTGTCATCCGTGCAGGAGACAAATATTTTTCGTTGCGAAGGCTTCTCTACTACCCGGAGGAGGATCAGTATGACAAGGGTTTACTTCGCCACAAATCGGAATTTTCTCAGCGCCGAATCTCCCTGGTTCGGCAACAATCCGACGAAAGACGGTGATTTGCGGTTCGGTTATTCGGATATCGACAAGTCCAATGACTTTAAAGTCACCGGCGTCACCGTGCTTCCCGATAACCAGCCGGAGGGATCATTCGCGGTCTTTGCCGAACTTCAACAGATCATGAAGGTACAAAACCGCGATACCTTGATCTTCATCCACGGCTACAATACGGGGTTTACCAAAGCGCTTTCCGACGCGGCCCGTTTGATTGATTGCCTCACGGCGGCGACGCCGGATGCCTACAAACCCAACGTGATCGCGTATTGCTGGCCGTCCGCGGATGAACTGCTTGAATACCCGAGGGATCGAAAGGAGGCTGAGGCATCCGCACCGGGTTTGGCCCGGGCGATCCAGAAATATTTTACCTTCATGCAACAGCAGAAGGACGGGCAAAAAGGGAAGCCGAAACAAAAGCGTTCGGAAAGATGCAACAAATCCGTTCAACTCCTCTGCCATAGCATGGGGCACTATCTGTTCCGGTATGCTCTCCAGAGTTTGGTATCCGACAATGCCCAACCGTCCGCCATGTTCAGGGAGGCGCTGCTCATGGCCGCGGACGAGGACAATGATGCATTCGACGATAACGATAAACTTTTACCGTTGTCTCGCATGGCGCGTCGAATCACCGTCTATTTCAATAAAGATGATGAGGCCCTGGCCGCCAGCCACGATATTAAATTCAATATGACCCGCCTCGGCGCTACCGGCCCCCTTCACACGCACGGCATTCCTCCCATGATCAAGCCCGTCGATGTAACGCAGGTTGTGCATGGCCTCATTGATGATGACGGACTGATTCAGCACGACTACTATAACGATCCTTCGTGCAAAAAAGTTCATGCGGACATGGCATGGACCCTCCTTGGCGTGCCTTCAGAAACGATTGCGGGAAGAAAGTATAACGCTCAAGCGGGCAAATATGTCCTTCAGAGAGGGACCTCATTGCAGGAAATGGTTGACCGGATTCTTCTGAGGCGTTCCCCTGACATTTGAGATAGAAGAGATGCCTTCCCCTCCCTTCCCGGATTCCGCGTGATGGGAAAGGTCGCCGGAAGCGGCGCCGTAACGGATTCAGATCGGCAGCGTCCGCTCGGCATACGTGGTGTAATCGCGCACCTTCGGCGTGTAGGGCTCCTTCATGAGCGGAGAGGAGATGATGAAATCCGCAGTTGACCGATTGCAGGCGGTAGGAACATTGTAAAGCACCGCGATGCGCAGCAAGGCTTTGACATCCACGTCGTGCGGGTGCGGTTGCATCGGATCCCAGAAGAAGATAACGACATCCACTTTTCCCTGGGAAATGAGCGCCCCGAGCTGTTGGTCGCCGCCGAAGGGCCCGGATTTCAATTTGATGATCGGGTATTTGAGCTGCCCCCCGTCGCCCAGCTTTTTCACCAGGGTTTCCTCGATGAGTTTCCCCGTGGTCCCCGTGCAGGTGAGCTTATAGTCGAGAATAGCCTCCCAGTTCCATTCCGTCCATTCTATGAGGTCTTTCTTGCAGTTATCGTGGGCGACAAGGGCAATTCGTTTTACATGGCTCATCGTGCGCATCCTCTCTTACCTGGTTACGGCGCATATATCACCTTTTATATATACTTGATAGCGCGAAATATAAACTACCTCCGTGTCAGCGCTCAGATACCCGTATGCGGACGCACGCCCGGTCAGTCTCATTTTATGTATCTTTCTAGCAATGAACAATAAAAATCCCGCCAAAAGTGATGTCCTGAAGAAGCTGGAAGAGATCCGATCCCGCGTTAAACCTGCGTTCAAGCCGGAAGAGGGCGGAAAGAGGATTCAAGCCGCCGAACAGACGACCGAGACCAAGTACAAAGGGGTCCAGGTCGTTGATAATGTTGAGTCCGGCGCATGCCAGATTTTCTTTCATGATTTCCCCAACCCGGCAGTACGGGCATACCTGAAGCGCCATGAGTTTAAATGGTCGCCAATCGACCAGTGCTGGGGCCGTGAGCGGTCTCCACAGGCAATGTTTCATGTGGAAAAGGCGATCGATAAAATGACAAAGAGCAGGTAAGACCGTCCAACGTCCGATGAGGCGCTTTCCCGACAGTTTAACCAGGAGGGCGACAAAACCTTCACGACCTCCTGGTTAAAGGAGCGGCATCGGAAAAAGTTCCGTAAGCTTCAAGATTGTATTATCACTGCGAGCGCGAAGGGAAAGAACGATTATGGCGGATAGAATCCTGTTTTCATGGAGCGGCGGCAAGGACAGCGCGCTTGCTCTCTACTCTCTTAAGCACAATAATTGCGACATACAGATTTCGGCTCTTCTCACAACGGTCACCGCTGATTACGACAGAATCAGTATGCATGGAGTGCGACGGGAACTTCTTGAGAAGCAGGCGGAATCAATCGGCTTTCCGCTTGAAAAAGTGATCATTTCAAAGAAATCGAGCAACGAAGAGTACGAGGAAAAAATAAAGGAAATTCTTCTCCGCTATAAAAACGAAGGCGTCAGCGCGGTAGCATTCGGAGATATCTTTCTTGAGGATTTGAAAAAATATCGGGAAGAAAATCTGGCGAAAATCGGCCTGAAAGGAATATTTCCGCTCTGGAAACAGAACAGCTATATTCTTGCGAAGAAATTCATCGATTTAAATTTTAAGGCTATTATTACCTGCGTGGATGGCGCTCAACTCGATCAATCGTTCTGCGGCCGGGAGTTCGATGATTCATTTCTATCGCAACTTCCCAAAGATGTCGACCCGTGTGGTGAAAACGGAGAGTTTCATTCGTTTGTGTATGCAGGACCGATTTTCAGGGAGAAAATCTGCTTCGACAAAGGAGAGATTGTTCGCAGGGACGAACGGTTCTATTTTTGTGATTTAAAGTTCATCCATTGATAAGCCTTCCGACGCCGGAGGGCTCGGCAGGTCGATTTGCAACCGGTCTCGCGACCGCCCGCAATAACCCGTATCTCCAGGCCGAAATTCAAGGTTAAAACAGTGATGGTACCCTGCTTTCAGTGACCGCGATTGAGAGCGGGGCAGCGCGATATTTTATTTTCACCCGTTTTATCGGACCTCCATGAACCGTCGATCCTTCCTCAAACTCGGCGCCGCTGCGGCAGGCGGAGCGGCGGCCGCGGGATGCTATCCCTTGCTTGCCGCGCAGATTTCGGTGCAAGTCAACCGGTATCGCCTGGCGGTGCCGCGCCTTCCGGAGGCATTCGAGGGATTTACCATCGTGCAATTGACCGATCTCCATTACGGGTTTTTCATTCATCTGGAGCTGCTGCGGGACCTTATTACACAAGTCAATAACCTCCCGCACCATATCACGGTGTGCACCGGCGATTACATCTCGAACACCATCGCCGAGGTCGATGCCATCTGGCCGCTCCTCAACGGTCTCCGTGCTAGGGAAGGGGTATTCTCGATCCTCGGCAATCACGATCATGAGTACGGCTGTACCGGCAGTTCCATTCATTGGCTCGAAAATTCCGGCCAGAATCTCCGCCATTCGATTCGGAAACTGGAGAGGAACGGCGAGGTCCTCTGGCTTGCCGGAACCGGCGATCTATGGCACGACCACCGGAGCATCGACGCGCTTCTTGACCCGATCCCGGCCGAGGAATGCCGCGTCGTGCTGGTGCACAACCCGGACAGCGCCGATACGATAAGTCGTCAGCATGCGGACCTGGTCATTGCGGGGCATACCCACGGCGGCCAGATCAATCTGCCGTTTGTCGGAACGCTTGTTGTCAGGGAGAGGAATAAAGAATATACCTACGGGTTACGCCGTTCAAAACGGGGGTTTCCCGTTTTCATTTCGCGTGGCATCGGGATGACCAGAATTCCCCTCCGTATCAACTGTCCTCCCGAGATAGCGGTATTGGAATTGACAAAGAGATTAACCGCGACATCATGAATAACCCGCCGGCGCGCTGCCGCAGATACGCGAATTAGAACTGCCGGTCCCGAAGCGCCGCATCGGCGACCGTGAACGGGATTGCCTTCTCAAAAATCGGCCCGCCAACGAAAGCGTCCGGCT
>JBEKOX010000083.1:0-10437 GCA_049521335.1 Chitinispirillaceae bacterium | reverse complement strand
GGGGACTATGGGCGTGCGATAGAAGATCTTTGCAGGGTCATTGCCCACGATCCAGGACGTGCGACCGCCTATTGCAACCGCGGTCATGCCTATGCCGCCATGGGTGATGTTCACAGCGCTATGAATTACTTCCAGAAAGCCTGCAGTTTGGGCTTGGAACAGAGATGCCAGGCATTGCGGGGCAATTAAGGGGCTTATGGTGGCTGGATTCCCGGCGGCCGGCCTTCCGATAAATTCATCCCCGATTTACCCGGGATCGGGCGGGGTGAGAATTATCTTTTAATAACAAGGAGTTCTATTGCTTCAATTAAAGAATAGATCCGTCATCGTTTTTGTTGCCGTCTTCTGCGTGGTAATTCTGGCGGGCTTCTGTATTTTCAACCTTCCCTCTCTTCAGGCTGATCGAATCATCGTATCCTGTAACCGGAGCGCCAGTGCGGGAACCATCGCGATAACCAACCCGCTCGACAGCTGCATCTTTCCGCCGGAAATCGCGTCGCCGACCGTCCGCTGGAACGATACCTCTTCGCAAAGCGACCGGTGGCTCGTATCGGTCCGATTCGGTAAGGGGTCGTCACGCATGAATATATTCACGGCGAAAAAGGAGTGGCGACCGGATAAAACCCAATGGGAAACGATAAAAAAATATTCCATCGATTCATGCGCGCATCTTAAGGTCATAGGCCTGAATGGCGGCCGTGTTCTCGGAAGGGGAGAGATCGCCTTCACGACCTCGAAAGACCGTGTTGACGATCCAATATTTTACCGTGAAGTCACCCTTCCGTTCGCCGATGCGGTCAAAGACCCTTCACGCATCCGGTGGCGCTTTGGCGCCGTATCGCAAGAACGGCTCCCGCCGGTAATTCTGACAAATCTGCCGGTGTGCGGGAACTGCCATTCATTTTCGGCGGACGGCAGCATCCTCGGCATGGATGTCGATTATGGGAATGACAAGGGGGCCTACGCCCTTACCGCCGTCGCAAAGCAGATGCGCCTGGCTGTCAGCGACATCATCTCGTGGAGCGACTACAAGCGCGAAGACGGGCAGCCCACCTTCGGTCTGCTGTCGCAGGTTTCTCCGGACGGCCGGTTTGTCGCGAGCACGGTCAAGGACATTTCGGTGTTCGTGCCCAGACCCGACCTCATGTTTTCACAGCTCTTCTTTCCTATCAAGGGAATCATTCTGATTTACTCCCGTCTCGACCGTACCTTTGCGCCGCTGCCGGGCGCGGACGATACCGCCTTCGTACAATCGAATCCCGCATGGACCGCGGACGGGAAATACCTCGTTTTTACAAAGAGCAAGGTGTATCACCTGAGGAAAAAACACGATATCAACAAGCTGCTTCTTTCCGAGGATGAATGCCGGGAATTCCTGACGCGTGAAACACTGTTCCGGTACGATTTATTCCGCATTCCGTTTAATAACGGCGCCGGCGGAAAGGCGGAACCGTTGCGGGGCGCCTCCGGCGACGGCATGAGCAATTATTTCCCGAAATTCTCGCCGGACGGCAAGTGGATTGTTTTTTGCAAAGCGCAGAGTTTCATGTTGCTGCAGCCGGACAGCAGGCTCTACCTCATGCCGGCGTCGGGCGGGGAGCCCCGCCTGATGCGCTGCAATACCGACCGCATGAACTCCTGGCACAGCTGGTCATCAAATTCGCGCTGGATCGTATTTTCCTCAAAAGTAAACTCTGCCTACACCCAGCTTTTCATCACCCATGTCGATGAAAACGGCAATGATGCGCCACCGGTGCTCCTTGAACAGTTCACCTCGCCGGATCGGGCGGCGAATATTCCTGAATTCATCAACGCGGCGCCGGGCGCGATAGCGAAGATTCAGGAGCAATTTATCGATGATGTTTCACTCTGGAGAGCGGGAAAAAACTTTGAAGAGGCGGGCGATTTCGTCCATGCCGAGGAAAAATTCCGGGAAGCCCTGTCGATAAATCCGAAAAATCCGAAACCCCATCTCAGTCTCGGGAAGCTCTTCGAGACGGAAGGGAAGCTTCAATCGGCATTCGCTGAGTATTCGACCGCTCTCGCGCTCGATTCCTCAGCGATGTCGAGGATCAATCTGGGGAATGCGCTCCTTGGCATGGGTAACTATGACGGCGCGATCGACCAGTATAGTCACACTCTCGACAAATCGAAGAATGATTCCTATGCCGAGTACAATCTCGCCTTTGCCTTGTATAAAAAGGGAAGCCTCGATCAAGCGCTCCGTCGCTTCCGGGAGGGTGAGCGGGCTCATCCAGGCGACGAGGGATTCCCTCTGGGCGCGGGCAGGGCGTGTTACCGGCTTGGAAACATGCGGGAAGCGGCTGCGTACTTCAGGGAGGGAGTCCGGCTTGAACCCTCCGATGCAGAGGGCCATTTTCTCCTCGGCTGCGCCTTGGCCGCTGAAGGGAATACCGGTAAGGCGATCGATCAGTATCACGAAGCATTACGCTTGCGTCCGGATTATCCTGAAGCCCGCGACAGCCTCGCTGCCATCTCAAACGCCGTCTCTTCGACGCTGCGATAAAGAGTGAACTCCGGGCCGCCAGATAGCCCTTCCCCTACATCATTCTCGCCAGTTCCTGCAGTTTTGCAATTCTCTTTTCCATCGGCGGATGGGTGCTGAACATGGACAGCATGCCGCCCCCCCGGAAGGGATTAACGATGAAGAGGGAAGCGGTAGCCGGGTTGCCGCCTTGAAGAGGCTGTATTTTCGCCGAAGTTTCGAGTCGCTGCAAGGCGCTCGCCAGAGAAAGCGGTTTCCCGCACAATCGCGCGCCCGCCTCATCAGCGGCATATTCGCGCGAACGGGAGATGGCCATCTGGATCATAAGCGCCGCGATGGGGGCGATGAATGCCATGGCGAGCGATCCGAGGAGTCCGCCCCGATTATCATTGCTGCTGCGGCCGCCCATGCCGCTGAACATCGCACCCCACTGAACTATATTGGCGATCCACGTTATTGCGCCGGCGATGGTTGCCGCAACGGTGCAGGTCAGGGTGTCTCGATTCTGCACATGTGAAAGCTCGTGCGCCATCACCCCTTCGAGTTCGTCTTCGCTGAGGATTCTGAGAATTCCCTGCGTGGCCGCAACCGAAGCATGCCGGGGGCTTCGGCCGGTGGCAAAAGCGTTGGCCGATTCTGTGGGGATGCAATATACCTTCGGCATCGGCATGTTGGCACGGTCCGCCAGTCGCCGCACAACACGGTACAGGGTCGGCGCATTTGCTTCGTCAACCTGCCGGGCCCGGTACATCGTGAGAACGATCTTATCGGAGAACCAGTAACTGATAAAATTCATGACTGCGGCGAACAGCAGAGCAATGAGCATCCCGTTGTGTCCACCCGCCATATTCCCGAACATGACGAGCAGACCGGTGAGCAGACCCAAGAGAAGCGTTGTTTTAACGGAATTCATAGTGTTTCTCCTTAAAGGACTTCGAGCAGGCAAATGTAGATTGTTAAAATACGTCCGTGCGTGCTTAAAATTCTTGCTTCGAAGGGGCGGACAAAAGCTGTGCTGGCGGCCGCACCGGCATGGGAAAATGAAAGCATCGAGGCCGGCGGAGCTTGTAGCAGCGTCGGTTCGCCCGGTGCCGTCCGATGTATTTTCTTAATTCAACCTGACCATGACAAGGAGTTCTGTCGATGTTCCGACCGCAGATTCACGTTATCGATTGCACTATCCGCGATGGCGGCCTGATGAACAACTCAAATTTCAACTTTGAAACCGTCCGGGCCATCTATGCGGCGGTCTGTGCCGCCAATGTCGACACCGTTGAAATCGGCTACCGGAACAGCAAGGAGATGTTTTCGCCGAGTAAATACGGCTTATGGCGCTTCTGCGACGACGAGGTGCTCAAGCGTCTCACCGACGGCATCGAACGGCAGACCAGACTTGCGGTCATGCAGGATGCACACAAGGCAATCCCGGAAGACCTGCTGCCGAAGTCCGAAAGCGTGGTGGACATGGTGCGGGTCGCGACCTATGTCAAAGATATCGATAAGGCAATCAAGCTTGCCAACAATGCGACGGAAAAAGGTTATCAGGCGACCATTAATTTCATGGCCATCTCGCATGTGCTGGAGCGCGAACTCGATGAGGCGCTGCAGCAGGTGGAAGAGGAAACCGATGTCGTGGCCTGCTACCTCGTCGACTCCTTCGGCTCGCTTTACAGCGAAGATGTCGATTACCTTGTTCATAAGTTCCAGCGCTACCTCAAAACCAAGGAAGTCGGCGTTCATTTCCATAACCAGCAGCAACTCGCCTATGCAAATACGATCGAAGCCATTATCAAGAATGCCAATTACCTCGATGGAACCCTCTACGGTCTGGGCAGGGCGGCAGGCAACTGCCCTCTCGAACTGCTCTTTGGTTTCCTTAAAAATCCAAAGTTCGATATTCTGCCGCTTTTAGGGGTGATCGGAAAAGAGGTGTTGCCGCTGCAGAAAAGTATACAGTGGGGATATACCATTCCCTATATGATTGCCGGAATGCTCAACCGCCATCCCGAGGCGGCGCTCCAATTGCTCAACTTGCCGGAAGACGATCCAAAACGCACGGATTTTGTCGCATTTTTCGAGAAAATGGCCAGCGAGGACGCTTAAACCATGTGCCGTAGTCCCCACAGCAGGCGGGGAAAGCGGCCGAGAGCGGCCTTGAAAATCCGGAACATGGTAAGTTTACCGGGTTCCAGACGAGAGAGCGCATCGGCCGCCTTGCTGTAATCCTCATCCGGAACCTCGGCGAACGTTGATTTTACGCGCGCAAGTTTTTCGTGGTAATGGCCGAGGTTTTTATGCCACGCCGTTTCATATGCCTTCGCAATTTTCTGTAAATCCCTCTCGTGGCGGGCCTCAAGCATGGCCGCGGCATGGTCGCCGGCAAGTCCCCCGCAACAAAGTCCCTCGCTGATTCCGGCACGGGAGATGGGATTGACCGTGCTCGCCGCATCGCCCGCTTTGAGAAAACCGGGCAGCGCCATTTTTGCGCGGCCGGAAGCGCACGGGATGGCCCCGGCATAACGCTTGACAATGGTTGCTTCGGGAAAGTAGCGCAGCAGGAAGGCTTCGAGTAGGCGGCGGATATTGACGGTACCCTTAAAAGCGGAGCCCACGACGATTCCGATATTCGCGCCCGCGCTGCGAGGGAACGCCCAGGCATAGCCGCCCGGCGCAAACTCCTTACTCATGTAAATGTGCACGGTATCCGTGGAAAACGTAATGCCGTCGGTCAGGACGAAGCATGCCGGCTCGAGATCGGGAGGCTTGGCCGGGATGCTGTCTTTGCCAAGATCGGCAACGGGACCGGCGGCATCGATGACCACCCGGCCGTGAACGACCGAGCCGTCGGCGAACTCAACGGTAGCGCGGAAATTTTTCATGCCGCCGGACAGATGCGTAACGCGGCGATCGAAATCGCACACCACCCCGCGTTCCATGAGACGGTGAGCGATATCCCGCTGCATGGCGGCCCGATCGATGATATACCCGCCATTCTTATCGGTATAGGTGACGACGACGCCGTTGGGTGCATGGAATGCCGCTCTGGTTATAGTCTGGCGTATCCAGTTGGGCCTGACTTCTATCGATCTTTCAAACCCGCCGCGGCTCACCGCTTCGGCGCACTGGATCGGATGCTCCCAGGGGGCGGTTTTATCGACAAGAAGAATCGAGCGCTTCGCGCCGTCTTTCGATACATGCAACCCGGCATTCAATCCTGCCGGACCCGCGCCAATAATAATGATATCGAAGTATTCCTGCATGAACATTCCGCCGGACGAGATACGTGTTGCATTAATGGTTCGATGCGCTTTCCGTAAAGAGAAAAAATACTTCAATAACGTATGAAACAAACCTTTCTTTTTAGAAATCTGTCACGATTCCGTGTCGTCTCGCGAGTCCTCACGGAATTATTATTTGACTTTTAAAATACCGCCGGTCCATTTTTCCATGCCATTGTCGTCTTCTTTAAGCTGAAATGCGCAATAGACGGTTTTATTCCATTGTTCTTTTCCCGCGGTGGTCCCATTGCTGCTGTCGGCGCTGCAGGTACATTCACCGGAAAAAACTACCGATAGTTTCACCGGCCATAATTTCAAGCTTGGAATGTATTTCCCATTCTCCATGATTTTAAAACTGTCGTAGCGGAGACCTAGTATCCCCTTTCGGTAGGAGTAATCGGACGGGCATTTGTCACAAAATTCCTTTTGATTCTCGGCATCATCAAAATATTGCTTGACGGTCTTTATTATAAATTTTTCGGGAGGGCGCTGCTGCGGGCCGCAGCCGATGCATGCGGTCATGAAGAGCGAGCTCATTGCCATGCCAAAGAGTAATCGTGTTTTCAATGGTAGTTTCTTCTTTTGTTAAGGTGACGGGAAAAGCTGGAATTGCACGTTATTTAACTTTTACCAATCTTCACTCCCATAAAACCGGCAATTCAAGAAGATTTCGCCCGAATAGTTGAGGCTGGCCTTAGCTCTGGTTTAGATACAATAAAATAATAAATTCAGCAGCTTTGACCGCGGTCTATCTGGTACTATGCTTTTTGAACTCATCACTTCGCTCTTCGTGATTTATATTTTAGCACAAGAAAAATAATGATAGTACCGCATTTCTTTTTATGCAAAGTAAAAAAATACCCGTAACTCGATGAGAGATATAATATGTTGCGCCCTTAGCTCAACTGGATAGAGCATCTGGCTTCGGACCAAACCCGCTACTTCTTAATATCTTTAAAAATCAAGTAGTTACACGAATAAAAAAATATTTTGGACACAATTTTCAGGGTATTTGGATACAAAAACGAGTGCTGAAACAAGCCGTTTTTAGTATCTTATATGTCAAGTATCGGCGGGCTGTCGGCAGGCAAAGGGAATGGTTGGTCAGGGCTGTTAATCATCCTCAAACGGCAATCTCTCGCTAATGAGCGTTGGGGTAGCGGTCAACTTCGGGTATAATGGCGGTCGCTCGTGATATACTTTCCCTTCTAAAAGACAACCACCCCATTTTTTCGGGGATGACCTGTCAGGATTTTTGGGGGAATCTCCCCACTGCTTGAAAAAGAATGGAACTCCTGCATTTTTGCACTTATTCCGCAATTCTATGACCCATTCTTTTTTTGTTATTCGAAGTTTGCCGTGATTTTTTATGTCTGCGGATTCCCCGCCACACATAAGCCCCCCAATCCCTGTAAGGTCAAGGTCAGGGAGCGGGCCAATTAAAGGCTCGGCAAAAATATATCGTAACGCTGGTTTAAATGTCCGTAATCGATCAGCTCTGTAAACATATTTATTTAACTCTATCGTGACCCCCGCCCATAAGTTCGGCGGCCAGGGTAGGGAAGGTGCCATATTCGCCATTCTATCAGCCCTTTTGGTGCATATGCTAAAATGCCATTTGTCATAGTTCACAATATATCCAAAAATCTCCTTTATAAAATCGTCGGGTACGTCTTCATGGAAAAGGTCGGACATATCACATAAAAAAATATTGTCGTTTTGCCTACCCGGTGGTTTTTTTGTCAATACACCTGGCCACAGTGTAAGCTTGAATTCATTTTCGTATGGGTTATTTTTTAAGTGCGCAAATTTTTTCTTAAGCTTGCTTGCTTCTCTTTCCACATAGCAATTAGCACATCCTTCAGAGAGCTTGGTGCAGCCTCTTATTGGATTAAGTGATGGGCTATCCGCAAACCAACGCTCATGTACATCAATTTTGGATTGGGCAGAGTTTTTAGGTGTCATAATTTGTGGCATATCGTACCATATCTCCTTTCAAAAAATGTAACTTATACAATATAATTTTTCCCCCTGTTGCGCCACTTGCTACATCTGGCTCAGCACAAGCTCCAGGGCCCTGTCCCTGTCCGCTTCGGGGTTTTTCTCGACATTGGCGGGCGGGCTGGGAAATTTCGTGAGTAATTGCCGACCAAGTTCCGTAAGCTCATAGGTCGTCCACCGTTTTTCACCGCGTATGACAATCAAGCCTTTGTCGTTGAGGTGTTCGATTTTTCGAAGCACCGTTCTGGTGCTTTTCTTCAGGTCGCTGGCAATGGCCGCATTGTCTTTTTTCACGGCGATGCATTTGAGCAGGTAATAGGTTTCGGCATCCGAATCCGCGTCGAAAGAGATAGTTTCGTCCCGTCCATAGGAAAGCTCGAACACCAGGCGGGCTGTCGGGATATCCAAATCGTAGTTATAAGACGTGTTTTGCGACGAGGTGAAGGTAAGCGGGGAGAAGTTGGGGAATACGTCGCGGGGCTTCTCCAGGGTGATAGAAACCTGCCGTTGTGATTCATCGGCGGTTGCCTTTTTGTGCGTCATGAGCACCGCATCGGCGGACGCGGAGATGACGACGGAGCCGTACACATCGTGTATGTTGCTGCGCACTCCCGACGATTTTTCTTCTTTCGACTGCTTGCGGAGATGATGCAGGACGAGCGTACAAATTTTCCTGCTCGATACTTTCTCCCGCATCTGGTTGTAAAAAAGCCTCATATTTTCGTCGTTGATCTTGCCCTGGACGCAGTTAAAAAGCGCATCGAGAATGAGCAAATCTGGCTGGTAGTAATCGGTAATTCTTTCAACCAATTGCATGCCCTTGCGGGTATCAAAATTGAGGTCGGAAAGTTCAGGAACGCAGTGCGGGCAAAGAAACCGCAGGTTTTCGTTCACCGCAAGGTTCCAGTCAGCGCCTGCCGTCGTCGTGATATAGCCGAGTCCCATGCAGTATGAGGCAATCTGGCGCGGGGTCATATCCTTACAGATGTAGAGCGTTTTCAGCGGTCGGCGGGGTTCATACTGGTCGAGAATGTCCTCCCCGAGGGATGCCCGGTAGGCTATATCGATGGCGAGAGTGCTCTTGAGCGAGTTTTGGTATGCAGCGAGAATGATAATTGCGTCGTTCGGGAGCGCTCCCTCTTTCGTAAGCGTGTTTTCGTTCGCGCCGACGGAATAGGTGCGGGCAAGGATAGAGGCAACATCAACTTTTTTCCCACTGATGTTCTTCGCGTTCTCTTTGAAATATTCAATACCTTGTGAAATATCATCGCGACCAGCTTCCCAAGTTTTTTGAAGAAAATTTTGAAGTTTATCCCGTTCCTGCTCTTTTTTTATCTCCTGAAGCAGGGCAAGAAAATTGCCTTTTGTATATGGAACCTCCCTAATCAGGTCACGAAGATTTTCACGGACTCCCTCGTTGCCTTCGTGTTCCGCTTTTTCATATAAAAGTGTATATGCTGGAAGCTCTTTGTAAATGGAAAAATGGTCTTCAATCTGAGTGGCAAGCATTTTGTAAGCAGGATCTGAAAAAAGCAGTTCAGACGCCACAAACGCCGCATAATTGGACTGCAAATCACTCAGCGGGATACTTGGCTCATTTTTATAACGGGGATCTTCAATGTTGATAATACTGCGGAATACACGCTTCATACTACCTCTCCTGTTGAATTGTTTCGTCCTCTCTTGGGTCGGTCCCCGGGACCTGTGCACGGTCCCGGACCGAAATTCAAACAAGAGAGTAACCCACTGGCGCGGATCACTTATAGTGGATTTATTAGAAGATAATTCTATGGGAATGTAAGTTATTGATAATTGGGTAGATAAAAATCGGAATTCGGACACAAAACCGATGTTTTAATGGAAATAACTCGGAAATAGGGCTTTTGCCACGCCTACCGCCTTCGGCGGAGGGCAGGGCGAGGCAACGGGCACCGTGCCAGGGTCAGGGCATTGTTTCTAACAAGTCAGAGTCAGGCGCGGTATAGTATTGAACCTCTCAAATAGCACACACGGGATACGTGTCATTTATGTCTTTTAAGCATTAAATACCCATAAACATTGATTACTTCTAAATGACACCCTTCTTGTAAAGCATGTCCGTGATGTCCATTAGAACTTAACATGCCCGTAAACATTGATCAATTCTAAACGACTTCGGTATATTGAACCGCATAGATTTCGCCTTAATAACCGTGTCATTTATCCCGATGCCCGCCATTATTGGCTATTTCTTTCTAATCGACATCTTAAAAATCGTGTCCGTTAGCGTGTCGTTTATGAAAACCATTGATTTTATTGGCTGAAACGGTATAACGGACATAAATGTCACGATTCAGTAAGTCGGGAACACCTCTTCGGGGTCGCCTTTTGGTCAAATCACGGTATCTTATTCAGTTCGTTCGCAGGTGTCCGAATTATCAAAGATTTTACACATTCAGGGTTGGCAGAATAAAATATTTTTCATTTATTAATGAAAAACCTTACACGATCGTTTGCTATATCAAGTTGAATGGAATTGGCTTTCGGCTGCGCTGTGTGCCGACCATATAAATCAACGTAATAAGGAGTACGATAAAATGCAGGGGCTATGGACCTGTCCATGGACTTGGACAGGGCCCTGACCCGGGACGGGGGAACTGTATCGATCATAAA
>JBEKOX010000082.1:0-10579 GCA_049521335.1 Chitinispirillaceae bacterium | reverse complement strand
GCGGCGGGTTCGGCGGCGGATTCGGGGGAGGCGGCTTTGGCGGGGGATTTGGCGGCGGCATGAGCGGCGGCGGCGGAGCGTCACGGGGATTTTAAGAGGACCGGAAAAAAATCAATAGTAAGATCTCTTTTACCTTCAAACAAAAGGTTGAACTATGAGCACGATAACCGATCCGATTGCCGTTGCCCGTCAGGCGGCGGAGGATTTTAAAATTTGTTACGGCGCCGACCTGCTTTCATTAATTATTTACGGGAGCGCGGCAGGCGGGCATTTCGACCCGAAAAAGTCGGATATTAATCTACTCGTTCTTCTCACCGAAATGACGCTGCCGATGATTGAGAAATCGGAAAAATTTCAGGAAAAGTGGATGGAAAAGCGATTCGCGCGGCTGCTTTTCATGGACAAGGAATACATAAACTCCGCCCTTGACTCTTTTCCCATTGAGTTCCTCGCAATGAAGGGGAGCTACATTGTTATCTTCGGCGAGGATGTCCTGAAAGATATACGAATCGATGACCGGGAGCTGCAGATTCAGGTCGAACGGGAGTTGCGGGGGAAATGGCTCCATCTCCTGCGGGAATGGCCGGTAGCGAAACAGAATCCGCGATTACTCAGAAGTTTACTGCACAGTTCCATGAGGGATTTTTCCGCCATTTTTCAGGCTTTGCTGCATCTTAAAAATCAGACGGTTTCCCCTGAAAGAAAATCTCTTTTTGCGGAGGTAACCAAAAACTATGGCCTGGAAGAGGGTGCGCTTCTCCGAACAATGGAGGCGGTCAAGAGCGGCAATAAAAAAGAGATGGTTGCCATTTTCCCGGCTTATGTGCAGGCAATCAAAACCTTGATAGTTACCGTGGATCAATTTCCCATAAAGGAGCAGGCATGAAAGCATTGTGGTCGGTACTGATTACCATCGGGGTCATCGTCGTCGTTGCGCTGGTGTGCGTCGGACAATACATTGGCTGGAAAAATAAACTTATCGGGCTCGACGAAAACACAAAAAGCGCCTGGGCTCAGGTGGAAAGCCAGTTGCAGCGGAGGCTGGATCTCATACCGAACCTCGTTGAAACGGTCAAGGGGTATGCGAAGCACGAGGATCAGGTTTTGACCGAGGTCACCCGGGCGCGCGCGAGCGTGGGCGGCGCTTCGACGGTGCCGGAAAAAATGGCCGCGAACAACCAACTTACCTCCGCCCTTTCGCGGCTGCTCGTGGTGGTCGAACAATATCCGGATCTCAAAGCCAACCAGAATTTCATGGCCCTGCAGGATGAACTCGCTGGAACCGAAAACAGGATTTCTGTAGCCCGCCAGCGGTACAATGACGCGGCGCAGGAATATAATGCGACAAGAAGGAAATTTCCGTATAGTTTGGTGGCGGCGGGCTTCAGGGAAGCGCCGTACTTTGAGGCGGCGGGCGAGGCGAAGGAAGCGCCGAAAGTAAAATTTTAAAATTCTGAAAATCAGAAGTTTTGGCGAGTGCGCCGCTTCGCTGTTTTCCCCCGGTATGAAGCCGCGAAGCGCGTCGTAACGCCCCCTATGGAGGCGCGCCGGGATGCCTGGATTTGAATGTTTTTCTTTCCGTTTCCGTAAAAAGCTCAATAGTCCCGAACGCTCCGTCGAACCCCGGATTAATTTGCACTTCGCCTTTTCGCATGCGCCGGATTCCTTCCGCTGCTAGGTCACCGCCCACCCGGGCGATATCCATGATCGGGGCATCGAGCAAGATCGAAAACTCATTGCCGACCTCCGCGATGAGTTGTTCGTACACCTTGGTTACGCTCTGGGTTTCAGGGCCGCAATCGAGCGCATCGGCGATGACCTCCCGGAGCGGGATCAGGCTGGTGTAGGGTTTTACCCGCCTCCGGGCGGCGGTTTCTTCCCGGTCGGCAAGCTTCTCGACGCGCGACAGTACGCCGACCGTGAGCGACCTGCCGCAGACCGGGCAGAGGCCCTTTACCCTGATGGTCTCGCGAGGAGTAAACCGTACACCGCACTTGCGGTGGCCATCGACATGGTACTTCCCCTCTTCGGGGAAGAACTCAATTGTACCGGCAAGCCCCGGATTTCTTCCGTCTGCCAACGCTTTGTAAATTGCTCTATAAGAAAGATCGGTATCGAATACGGTACACTCCCGCCCGAGTTTGGACGGCGAGTGGGCGTCGGAGAAGGAGACCAGCGCGAACGGGTCGAGGCTCGACAGCCGCCGATTCATTGCCGGATCGGACGAGAGACCGGTTTCGACCGCGTAAATATTTTTTGTTAAATCGCCGAAGCACTCTCCGATTGAATCAAAGCCGCTCTTTGATCCCAGCACCGAGAACCATGGGGTCCAGATGTGCGCCGGGATGAGGATTATCTCCGGATCTGCTTCGAGCGCGATTTCGAGAAGATCCCGCGAATCGAGCCCGAGGATCGGGCGTCCGTCCGCGTTCAGGTTGCCGATTTTTTCGAGACGGGTCCGGGCTTTTTCTACCGCGTTAAACGACGGGAAGCAGATGACGTTATGCACCTTGCGGACGCGGCCGGTCTTTTTGTAAATTCCTGAAATCTCTACGGTCAGCATGAACTGCACATCGCCCGACCGGCTTTCCGGCACCAGATCGCCTGTCTCGGCGGCGAACTTTTTTTTGAGCGAAAAGAGCCCGTTCTGCTCGTCCTTCAGCTTTTCCCGGCACTCGGCCAGGCGCGCCGGATGGAGGCAGTCGCCGGTTCCAATCAGCTGGATACCTTTGATCTGTCCGAAAGCATGCAGGTATTCCAGCGAAAGCAGGCTACTCGTTGCCCGCGAGTTCGGCGAGTGAATGTGCAGGTCGGCATAGAATTTCATGATCGAAAAATATAGTTCCTCGTGAGAACAAGACCGCTTTAAACCGCCTTCCCGGTGGGGGGAAAGATATCGAGTTATTTGTTACAAGGCGGGATTATTTATTTTCTTTGACTCGTTGCATTACCAGGGAAGAAGCCGTGCAAACATTGAAGACACTGTGGGATAAAAAGCCGCTTTTCGGTATCATGTTGACGGCGCTTCGGGCTCGTGTCGTTACGGTCATCTTTGCAAAAAGGCATGGCATGAGCGACGACCACTTCGAAGTCTTGGAGATTTCCTCAAACCGGCTCGATGGAGAACAACCCGACCGTTTGAACCATTCGGCTCACGACACTATACATTCGGACTTCATAACCAGCTCTTCCTCATGGGGGTATCCCTTTGCGCATAAAACGGGATACTATGGCCAATAAAAATTATCCCTCCCGGGAATACGAACTGATAGCCGGGCTCGGAAAGATTCTCGCAAGCGCCGCCCGGCGCGGCGGTCCCTATCAATTGACACTCGGCGACGATGCCGCCGTGCGGCTCTGCGCAGCGGGCGAGCGGCTGGTGCTCACCGCCGACATCGCGGTGGAGAATGTCCATTTTACGACCCATACCATGAGTTTTGAGGAGATTGGTTTCCGGTGCATGGCCTCGAATGTGAGCGACTGCGCGGCCATGGCCTCGCTGCCCGAGGCGGCGCTCGTGCAGCTCGTATTCCCCGCAGGTAATTCGTCAATTAAAAGAAAGAGTGAAGCCCTCTATCGCGGCTTTGCAATGGCGTGCCGGAAATGGAAGTTTCGGTTCATCGGCGGCGATCTTTCCGGGGGCCCGTGCTGGACAATCGGGATAACGTTAATCGGGCATTCGCCCCCTGACGGCCGGCTGTTGACTCGCAAGGGGATAAAGAACGGCGATGCGCTCTGGTTGAGCGGCTTCCCGGGCCGGAGTGCCGCAGGCCTGGCTGCGCTGCGCACGTGGGGACGCCAAAAATTGCCGAGACGCTATCGGAGCCTGGCTGATGCGCATATTTTGCCCGATCCGCCCGTTGCTCTCGGCCTCCTGCTCGGCGCATGCCCCGAAGTCCATGCCATGATGGACCTCTCTGACGGCATCTCGAAGGATGGCGCCACGCTTTGCCACGAAAGTAAGCTCGGCCTCGATTTATCGCTTGAACATTTAAAGACGCCTTCGGACATGGTTGCATTGAGCGAAGAACTTGACACGCCTTGGCAGCAGTGGACGCTTCATGGCGGGGAGGATTATGAGCTGTTGTTCGCGGCAGGCGAGGGGTTCGATCCGGCCTCTTTTCAGGCAATAACGCGCAGGAAGATGGTCCGGCTCGGGACGTTCACAAATATGCGGAAAGGAGTTTTTCTGAGGGAGGGGAGAATGTTAAGGAAAGTGGAACAAAAGAGCTGGGATCATGTGAGTGAAAAAGTGAAACGTCCCCCTTATAGCTTTTGTAGTTCTTAATGGTATTATTATAGTCGTTGTGTTTATTTCCCCAGCAAAATAAACGTCGCCAGCGCCAGGAACACGACCGCCAAGGGCTGCTTCATGAGCAGCCACTCACTCTTCGACAAGGTGAGCGGTGGCAAATACGATATCGAATTTATAAAACGATTTTCTAAACAAAGTGCCCGAACCTTCGGAGGGAGTAGAACAGGTTTTGCAAATTGTGCAAAAAATGAGGGGGCAAGGTGTGCATCGTGATATACGTCGCCAGCGCGAAAAGCACCAGCGCCAGGAACACTTTCATAAGCGCCAGGTGGTTCTGCGTGAATTTCGAGAGCCGCGTCCATTTAAGGCCGTAAGCGGCGGCAATCATGACGATAAGGAGAGGGAGAACAAAGAGGAAGTTATAGAAGAGAAGAAGCAACCAGCCGAGAAAGCGGAACCCCACGGCTTTGGTCATAACCACGATGGTTGGCAGGTAGATCTTCGCAGTACACACCCCTTCAAGCAGCGTGACGATGAACCCGGTGATTATGGCGCCTACCACGATTTTATTGCTCGATAAATTGTCCTTGATAACAGAGTGGATCAGAAGTTTTATCGGCTTGGGAAGTTGCACCTTCATTGCTGCGGTATCATGCGTTCGGTAAAATACCACGGCATCCCGAATGCTGAGTATAGCGACGAAAACCGAGAGGCATACCGCTGCCATGTTAATGCCGAGCGACAGCCAGAAGAATTGGTCCATGAGAGTCAGGATGCGGAATGCACCGAGCCCAAGGGAGAAATATGTTACATATACCGTTGCGGAAAAAGCCAGACCAATCTTGATAACGTCAAGACGCTTGCGCTTCTGTGTGCCGAGAAACGATATGAGAAATATCATCGTCGCAATGGCGCAGGGATTCACTCCGTCCAGGAATCCGGCCCCAAAGAGGGCAAAAAAGGTGAACGTGCTCACCCTCTTCTTTATTGCGGTATTAAGGTTGACAGTTGCATTCGATGAAGTTTCTGTTTGACCGGATAGTTTCCGACTATTCGGATTCTTCAGCCGTTGTTCGATGAAGAGCCTGCCCCATTTCATGATATCGTCATGACCGAGGAGAACGGTATCCGGCAAAAAAAGCTCTTGCGGTGACGGATTTTTAACGCCGAAATGCTTCTCCATAATTGTCGCGAGCTGAAGGCCGGAGTCGGTTTCCAGATCGTGGATTCTTAATTCCAACCGATCCCCGTATTTTTCAGCGAGCGGTTGCAGGAGGAGTGTTTCAACTTCATGACACTCTTCACAGGTGGCCGAGCCGAAGAAATGAACCACCAGCTTGCCGGCGGGATCGGTATCGGCAAGGAGCGCGGCAACGAAAACGGTAATTGATAGAAAGAAAATTCGCTGCAGATTCATCAGGGCCCTTCGAAAACGATACGACAACTCAGAGGTATTGAGAAAAAATACTATGGCCTTAGGCAAATGGACCATGCGGAACGTTGAAAGGATCCTCTTATCGAAGCCTTTTAAAAATATCGAGCGACACGAATTTTCTCTCTTTCAGCCGCTCTCGCGCGGATTGTCCCGCTCTTGACAGGACCTTTCTCTCTTCTTTTGTCAAAGACGCCATTCCCTGACGGGAGATCTTGTCCAGGATCGGGTCCACCCGTTCGGCGAAAAATCGCGTCCGCATGGCGGCGCTTTCGGCGCGCCGGCGCATTCTTTGCTCATCAATCCGTTCCCGTATGCTCACGTACCACGCATCGAGACCGGGAGCTCCCTTGAGATACCCGAACGCCACGGCGATGCCGCCGAGATGGACCAGGTGGGCGACCGTTGTCCCCTGTGTAAAAGACAACATGAGCGACAGCGCCGTATAACCGGCAACGAGCATCCACGCCTTTACCGGCAGCACGAAAAAAAGCAGGATCTCCCGATGCGGGTAATACACGGCATAGGCGGTGAGGAGGCCGAAAATCGCCCCCGAGGCGCCGATGACCGGAATGTACCTCATTACCGGATGCAGCAGGTAGAGCACACCGAAGATTCCGGCTCCTATGCCGAAAATAAAGTAGTGAAGGATGAATTTTCTCGTACCCCACAGCTCCTCGAGTTCGCCGCCGAACATCCAGAGCGCCAGCGCATTGAGCGCGAGATGCGAAAAATCATGGGTCGAGTGCAGCAACATGTAGGTTGCAAGCCGCCAGAGCTGTCCGCGGCAGAACGCCTCAAAGGGCGAGAGGGCAAAGTGCGACAACAACCAGGGCCCCGCGCCGGGCAGAAGCTGCAGAAGGTACACGCCGCCGGTGGCGAAGAGAAGCGTTTTTACGCCGCGAGAAAAAGGGTACGGTGATTGCATGATATGGCGGATCAGGCGAGGGGATATTTCATTCTGAATCGCGCCCGGACGCACTCCGGAACAAACGGCATCACGTCGCCGCCGAGCTTCGCGATCTCCTTCACCATGGTGGAGTTCAGGTAGACGTACTTGGCGCTCGGCATGAGGAAAACCGTTTCCGCGCCGCTGAGCATATTCCTGTTGGTAAAAGCCATCTGAAATTCGTACTCGAAGTCCGAGATCGCTCGCAGTCCGCGGATAAGCACGGTCGCCTTATACTCCCGCAGACAATTGACAATGAGGCCGTGGTATCTGATTACCTCGATGTTCGGGTGGCCGGCCAGGGACTCCTTCACCATTTCAACCCGCTCCTCCGCGGAAAAAAGATGGTTTTTGGCGGGGTTCTCGGCCACCACCGCAATAACTTTAGAAAATATTTTCATCGCACGCACCGCAATGTCGATGTGCCCGAAGGTAATGGGATCAAAGGTGCCCGGATAGAGTGCAACCGGCATGGCAGGAGACTCCTTTCTATTCCCCGGCAACGCGCCCGCCGTGGAGGCGATAGCACTCCACGATGGTCTCGCCGAACGTTTTTATCTCATCCGCTGGAGTATCATATTTGTCAATGATATCGCCGGGTTTTCGCCGTCGTTGAAACAGAAGCACGCCCCTGGGCGTCAAAAGATTCTTCAGGGCAGGCACCAACGCAGGCATGGCCCGGTCATCGTAGGGCGGATCAAAAAAAATTATATCGTAGCGCCTCTCGCACGATCGGATAAACTGCGCCGCATCCTGAACGACGAAGTGGCAGCGATCAAGGACGCCGAACCGGGTCGCATGCTCACGAATCAGGGAGATGAGAGCGCGATCATGTTCTATGAAGTCGACCGATGCGGCGCCCCTGCTGATCATTTCGAATCCGAATGCGCCGCTGCCGGCGCAGAGGTCGGCAGCCCGGCTGCTGGGGAGATCCGGAGACAGCATGTCGGCGATCGATTGACGGGTTCGCTCGAGCGTCGGCCTGAAGGCAAGATCCTTCTCTCCGCAGCGGATGACCCTTCCCCGCAGGGCGCCTGATACGATCCGTAACTTCATGGCCTCCCGCTAATGACGAGTGATAAAATCGACATCGGCGTCGATTGACATCTTTCCCTTGCTTGCGGCAAGGAGGTGAAGCCTTCGGAATGAACAATGAACACGCGCTTCATGCACAGCGTGAACAAAGGCGATAAGGTCCGGCAAAGTCCCGGACCCTAAAAGGGAGTATCGGAACCGCCGGTATTCACCGGCATTTTCGGTAGAGAGGAGCGAGATCTCCTTGCGAATGGCGATGTTGTTCGTTTTCAGCAGACCGGAAAATGCTGCAACCTCTGGCGGAACCTTTTCCTGCCCCACGGTGTCTGCGGGAAGGGGATTGCTATATGCGACATTGCTCCCGATCTGAAAACAATACCCTGCGCTGTCCGCCGGGCGTATAAAGGAGCGTGGCGGCGGATCCAGTTGGAAAATGTCCTGCGGTAAACTGCCAAAAAGCCTGCCGATGCTTTCGCGATTCGGCGATTGTCCGACCATCGAAACCCGGGCGAAAGAATCGAGTGAAATTGAAGTGAACGCAATGTCGTCGGGAATAACCGCGGCCAGTATTGAGAAAACCCTGTCGGCAAAGACGATTTCATACGCGGTTCTTTCAGCGGGTCCCGGTTCGACCTTTTCTGCTACTGCGGTAACAATGGCCGGTGCGGCGCCGGCGGAAGATTTCGTTTTGACCGTATCGGTTTGTGCGTTATCCGGCGCCGCCTGCGTTCTGGCCGTGACGACATTTTTCTGCCTGCCCGCCTCGACCACGGTATCCATTGCACCGGTTACTTTGGTTTCGGCTTTGTGCCAGGAGATGGCGGACAAACGGTAGGAAGCTTCGCGCCAACGGTGCATGATTTTAACGCCCGCAACAATGATTCCGGCGCCGATCGCTGCAACGATGAACGTCTTGAGGAAACCATTGGGGCGCCGTCCGGTATTGTTTGTGCTGCCGGAGATCTGCTTGAGCAGGTTGATGGAGATCATGCGGCAACCTCCAGCCCTTGAGACTTCGTCACCGCAAGCCCTGCTTCGGCGATGGCATGTGCCCGCTGAAGCGCCAGACCGACCGCCACGGCAAGCTGCGTGGAGTACTCCCGCAGCTGCTGATCCCCGACTGCGATCTGGCAGGAAACTTTACGAAAAGGGTTGAGCAGTTCTGCGCCTTTTACCGTTTTGAAAAATGTCTCCTGCCGCGGGATCTGCTGGAACCAGGAACCGGTTGCGTAAATTGCCTCGGGCGTCCGGTCTCGGCAGAAGCGTTTGATCTCGGAAGCCACTGCGGCAGCGAAGTTTTTTTCATCAGTGACATCGTCATGATTATTAAAACAGTGGAATTCGAGGAATTCACCGCCACGGGAGAGGACAAGTTTAGTGGTTGTCTCTTCGCAATGGACCAGCAGGCATGGCACAGCAAGGCATTCCCGGTAGTTGGCTTCAAAAACGTTAATGAGGCCGAAGATATCCAGCCCGATGGCGAGTGGCTCGAAGCCGGAGTTACGTATCATGTCCGCGGTCTGTTCGACGAGGGTACGCCGATAGGCGGCAAGAAGGAAGGTTCGCGTTCTCTCGGTGGCGATGCCGACCATCTCCTGCACATCGAAGACAAAGTCATCCGGTTCGCCGACAAGATGCTGCGTGAGTTCCCACTTAAGCGCATCTTCGACGGACGGTTCATTCGCATCGATGGTCAACAGTTTGATGACCGCGTACTGTGCCGGAATAGAGCTGGAGATGGATGGGCAGAAAAGCCTGAGACGCGATCTGCCGTTTTTTAACTCGCGCCGCCAGACCTTCCACTCCTCGGTCGACTTTTCTGCCGGGAAAGGCTGGATGGAAATGAGCGTTACCGCCCGTTCCTTAAGGGAGTACTGGACGGCGCTGAAGTAGTCCCGCTGAAAATCAATTCCGCAGAAACAGTCGGTATTGTGCTTCATAGTCCTCAATGGTGGCGAAAGCATCCTGAAATACGCGGGTCGCCGCCTTGTGCGAGCATATAAAATATCATTTTCTGAAATGGGATGTATATCTCTTTATTTCTCTTTAAGTACCTTCCGGATTCAGCCGGAAGCATCACGGATCAGTCATGGTTTTGAAGCCGTCGGCGACCCTGAGGAACCGGGCGTTGAGCGGAGTGATCTCTCCCGAAAGGCGGCGAGATCTTCCGGAGTGTCTATTCCCCCCGGTTCGAAGTCGTGAATGATGCATTTGATCCGCATGCCGAATTCCAGAGCGCGAAGTTGTTCGAGTTTTTCACGCCGTTCAAGAGTTCCTTCTGGCAACGTGCAGTAACGTTGCAACCCTTTTTGAGAAAAGCCATACATACCGATGTGACGGAAAAACAGTGCGCTGCCGCTTTTATCACGGTCATAGGGAATCGACGACCGGGAAAAGTAAAGCGCTTCGCCTTTGGCATCGAGGACGGTTTTTACGATATTGGGGTTATCTATTCCCTTTATGGCAGCATGGGAAACGACGGTTAGCACGGTAAAATCGTCGAGTCTGCGCACCGCAACGCACATGTCGGCCAGCAGCGATACGGGTATCTGCGGCTCATCTCCCTGCAAATTAACGATATGCCCGCAGGGAATTTTTTGAGCTACTTCAAAGACTCGATCGGTTCCGCTTCGATGATTGACGGCGGTCATCATCGCCTCCCCGCCGTGGCGTTCAACCGTAAGGGCGATCCGGCGGTCATCGGTGGCGACAATGATGCGATCGAAAACCTGCGCTTTTTTTGCGCAGGAATAGACCCACATGACGAGTGGAAGACCATCGATTTCGATGAGGGGTTTGCCCGGCAGGCGGGTCGAGCCGTACCGCGCCGGAATGATACAGGCTACCGAGTCATCGGGCCGCATGGCGGGCATTGTCAACCGATCACCTTGGGGATCGCGAAGAACCC
>JBEKOX010000081.1:0-10596 GCA_049521335.1 Chitinispirillaceae bacterium | reverse complement strand
TCCACGACGGGAGGCGACGGTGAAAAACGCTGCAAAGGTAGTTCGATTCAATCTGCTCGCACTTATGGTTTTCTCCGTCTCCGCCGCGATCCTGGGCGGATGCGCGGGGGGGTATGTTGGAATTCGTACGCCGCCGCCGCCGCTCCCGTATTACGACCAGCCCATTTGTCCCGGCCCCGGTTATTTGTGGGTTCCCGGCTACTGGGCGTATGGTTCGGATGGATATTTCTGGGTTCCGGGCATATGGGAAGTGGCTCCGCGAGTGGGCTGGCTGTGGACGCCCGGATACTGGGGGTGGTCCGGGAACGCCTATATCTGGCACGGCGGATATTGGGGAATGCATATCGGATTTTACGGCGGCGTTAATTACGGCTATGGTTATGGCGGCGTCGGTTATGAGGGCGGATACTGGAGAAATGGCGCTTTCCATTACAATACCGCCGTGACCAATGTAAATGTCTCGGTCGTCCATAACACCTATACGAAAGAGGTCGTGAATACGACGACGGTCAGTCGCGTCAGTTACAATGGCGGCAGGGGCGGCATAATGGCTAAACCGACAAGTCAGGAGTTAATGGCCGCCCGCGAAAAACATAGTGGCATGACGGCGCGGCAGAAACAGCATCATCAGGCCGCTCGAGCCCAGCGACAACGCATGTAAAACCGTCGCGCCGTGTATTGGCGCGGTTGCGGTCGTTCACGCTGGTTTCGTCATTTTATCGATCGCCTTCTTGGCATGAAATCTTGCTTGCTCGGACCGCGCGCGGCTCCAGCACTGATTGATTTCAGACCAGTCGAACTCATTGCGTAGCAGGTAATGTCGTACCGTTTGAGTCGGGAAATCATTGAAGAATATCTGACAGGCATCGGCCTCGACATTATCAACTATCCGGCATCCTTTGTAGGCGGTTTCTGACGTTTTTCCGGCAGGTCCGCCTGGGTCCCCGCTTTTATCCGGCTTTGCATCAGGTTTAACGCGAGACCGAATCTCGTCCGGTTTCTTTTTGGCATGGTTATTGTTACCCATAAAACATGACCTCCCTTTTCACGGCGATTTAAAGGCCGTCAAAAATATAAATGAGTGGAATCAGCCGGAGATCAAGAGTACCGTTCCCGAACGACATGAAGGTCAGGAAGGACGTATTCAACGAATCATCGCAATGGTACCGCCGGCAGCCCGCGCTTCACCGTACGTTGTACGTAAGTGAAATCGATGCGGCCGGCGGGAATTCCCAGAATTGATTGGCATTTACCGAAAATGAGAATACCCCCGGCGGATTAATGCTTCTCATACAAATAACCGCCCAAAAAAATAATGTATGCACTATTATAGCTTCCGTTGCGGTGGGCCGGCGCCCGGCATGGTCGAAGGACCCCCTGTTTTTGACTGAAAAAAGGTATTATAATTAGTTATATTTTTACCGCTTGAAAAAAACGCGCGGCATCGAAAACCTTAAAAAAATAGTAAGGTGAATCACGACTGCCGCCGTTCGAGCATTACGTAGAGGATCGTCCATGAGTGCTGCGCGTACTGTCAACCAATCCGGGAAAAAAACGCCCTTTCCCGTCATCGGGATCGGCGCTGCCGCCGGGGGCCTTATTCCTTTTGAAAAGGTGCTCGAAACGCTTCCAACGGACTTCGATGCCGCCGTCGTCTTCATCCAGTACTTTCTGGCCGATAGAAAAAGCCTGCTGTCGGAGGTCCTGCGCAACAAATTCCCCTCGCGCGATATCGTCAGGATAACGAATGGCATGACGATCGAGAAAGGGAAAGTGTATGTCAACCAGCCGGACCATGATATCACGATGGAATCGGGACATTTCCGCGCCAGACGCCGGCGGAAAACCGGCGTGCATTTGCCGATCGATACGTTTTTTACCTCGCTTGCCGAGGCGGCCTTGGAGAATGCCATCGTCGTGATCCTGTCCGGAGCGGGCGCCGACGGGTCGCGGGGGGTGCGGGAGGTGCAATGCAAGGGCGGCGCCGTACTGGTGCAGGATCCTGATACCGCCGAATTTGCCGGCATGCCCGGATCGGCGATCGAAGCGGGAGCCATCGATGAGGTGCTCACTCCCGAAAACATCGCCCGGCGCCTGGTCGCCCTTGTGGAGACTATCTCGAAACGGCCCGGCGCCGCTTATCTGGAGAAGCAGCCTGCCCTGACGTCGCTGTCCGATTTTCTCCGCGAAAAAGCGGATTTCCGGTTTGATCATTACAAGAAAACCGTGATTGCCCGCAGGGTACAGCGGCGCATGTCGCTCAAAGGGCTCGTGCGCATCGAGAACTATATGGAGTACATGGAAAAAGAACCGGCCGAAATCGACCGTCTTGCAGCGGACCTGATGATCGGCGTGACCGCATTTTTCCGCGATCCCGTTGCGTGGGAAGCCTTGAAACGGGAGGTCATTCCCGCCCTTATCGGCGATAAGAGATCCGCCGAATCAATCCGCGTCTGGGCGCCGGGGTGCTCGACCGGCGAGGAGGCGTATTCGATCGTCATGACGCTGTTGCATGAGATCGAGGCGGCCCATGCGAGCAACGATGTTCAGGTTTTCGCCACCGATATCAACGATACGGCATTGACCGTCGCGCGCTATGGAAAGTATCCGGGCAGCGTTTCCGCCGACATACCGCCCGAGTATCAGAAGGCATACTTCAGTTATACCGAAAACGGCTCGCATGTGTGCATCAATCAAAACGTCCGGGATCACGTTATTTTTGCAAAACAGAGCCTTCTCACCGACCCTCCTTTTTCGAAACTCGATCTTATCATCTGTCGCAACCTGCTTATCTACCTCGAACCTGAGGCCCAGGAAAAATGCATCGCAATCTTTCATTATGCGCTTAAGGAAGACGGCTACCTGTTTCTGGGAAACGCCGAATCGATCGAACACCGTCAAGGGATCTTCAAACCGGTCGGCGTCAGGCGTTGCCGCATTTTTCAGCGCATTGCGCAAGCGAACCCTCCACGGGCGCGGTACCAGTTTACCGCCCCGGCGGCCTTGGAACCGAAAAAAAAGGAGGGCGCAAACCGCGCGGCGCCGGGTTCGGACGGGGCCATAGCCAGGTTCGCTCATGAAACGCTTCTCTCCCTGTACGCGCCGGCGGCGGTGCTGGTGAACAACCGCTACGAAATCCTCCACTTCAACGGTCCGGTAAAAAGATTCATCGAACCGCCTGCCGACCTTTCATTCTTCGATTTCATCGCCTGGATCCCGGAGCAGATGCGCAACCGCGTGCGGGGAGCGCTCTACAACGCGTCGCAGACGCCGGAGCCCGTTTCGGTCCAGATCATTCTGCCTAACGCGGAGCATGGAGAACGAACCGGCATTTTTACCATTCGACATTGCAAGAATCCCGCCGACGATGTCGAGTTGTACCTGATCACCTTTGTCGATAATGCCGATAATACTGCGCCGCAACGCATGGAAGGCACGGTGCTGCCGGACGCGGAAGCGGACCGCGCCGCATTCCGCCAGCTGGAACGCGAGCTCTCGACGATGCGCACCGAGCTGCAGACCAAAATGGAGGAGTTGAAGAACTCCAACGAGGAGCTGGAAGCCGCGAATGAGGAGATGGAGACCTCGCACGAGGAGTTGCAGTCGATCAATGAAGAGCTCATAACGGGCAATGCGCAGTTGCAGAGCAAAATAGAGGAACAGGAGGCGACCAACAACGACCTGAACAACTTTCTGTCAAGCACCAATATTCCGACTCTGTTCCTCGATCATCAATTGAAGGTGCGGCGGTACACCCCCTCGCTATCCGGGCTGATCAATCTGATCCCTTCGGACATCGGGCGGCCGGTTGCGGACATGGCGCTGGAGCGCCTGGGCGTCGGTCTCGTAGCCGATATCCGAGGGGTGCTCGACAGCCTGGAAACCGTTAAAAGGGAAGTTGCGATCGGCGACGCCTGGTATCTGCGCTCCACGTTCCCGTTCCGGACGCCGGATAATCGCGTCGAAGGCGTGGTGGTTACCTTTGTGGATATCAGCGAACTCCTGGCCGCCGAAACGGACCTGAAAAAAGAGAAGGAGAAATTCAAGGCTATTTTCGAGAATAGTAACGATGGAATCACCCTCGTCGACCTCGCCACCGGCCGGTATATCGATTGCAATAAGAAACTGCAGGCCATGATCGGGTACAGCCTTGAAGAGATTTGCGCAATGAAAATCGGCGATTTCTGGTCGACGCCGCATAAAGGGAAAATAGTATCCCGCATGGAAAAGGTGATGGCGGACGGGGTATCGCGCGGGGAAATGGATATCGTGGCCAGGGACGGGACGCTGATACCGGTAGATTACAGCGCATTCACGGTGACCATAGGCGCCAGCCAGTGCATGGTAAACGTGATGCGGGATATAACCACGCGCAAAATGGCCCAGGAGGAAATTCAAAGTCTGTCGAAATTCCCCTCCGAAAACCCCAATCCGATTGTACGGCTGAGCCGGGATGGCGTGGTACTGTATGCCAACGAGGCCGGCGAGCCGCTCCTGAAGATGTGGAACGCCGCGAAGGGAAGCTTCGTTCCCGAAGAGGTGCGCGCGATGATCGATGAAACGGTTGCCGCAGGGTCTTCGGGAAACGTCGACATCGAATGCGACGGTCGCATTTTTTCGGTCCACGTAGTCCCGGTGCCGGAATTGGGTTATGTCAATTTATACGGGCGGGATATTACAAAACGAAAAAAAGCCGAGGAGGCGTTACGGGAGAGCGAGGAGCGGTTCCGGACTATCGCCGAAGCGCTTCCGGTTCTGATTTGCATCAGCGGCGCCGCGGATTCGATCATCCTTTATGTTAATACGTTTTTTTGCCGGACGTATGGTTATCGCAGGGAGAATATCATCGGCGGCAAGGCTGAAGACATTTACGCCGACCCGGCCGACCGGGAAAAAATGATGAAGGTCTTCACGGCGCACGGGTACATCGACGCCTATCAGGTAAAAACCAAAAAAAGCGACGGGACTCCGTTGTGGCTCTTGAACTCGCTCCGGCCTCTCGTGTTTGAGGGTAAACCCGCCCTTATCTCGGCCTCTATCGATATTACCTGGCGCAGGCAGGCCGAGGAAGCCCTGCGGGAGAGTCAAACGATGCTGAAGGCGGCATTGGCCAGTATGACCGATGCCGTGTTCATCTCCGATACGGAAGGCCGGTTCGTCAATTTCAACGATGCCTTCGCCACGTTTTACAAGTTCAGGAATAAAGATGAATACGTCAAGACCTTTGCCGAATTTCCAAAAATTCTGGATGTGTCTTTTCCGGATGGAACCCCTGTGCCCGTGGACAAGTGGATAGTTCCCCGTGCGCTTCGGGGCGAAACGGACACAAATACCGAGTATAGGCTGCGACGCAAAGACACCGGCGAAACCTGGGTGGGGAGCTACAGTTTTGCTCCCCTTCGTGACATGAGCGGTACTATTACAGGATCAGTGGTGGTGGCTCGAGACATTACCGAACGTCAACTTGCCCAGGAGGCGCTGCGCGAAAGCGAGGAGCGGTATCGAACCCTCGTCAAGTACGCGCCCGCGGGCATTTACACGATCGATTTTACCACAGGGCGTTATACCGAGGTCAACGACGTGATGTGCCGGATCCTCGGCTACACGCGCGAGGAGCTTCTTGCCATTCCCGCCATGGACCTCCTTGATGATAAAGGGAAAGCCGATTTCGCGTCGCGGATTCGCCGGGGACAATCCGGAGACCCGCCCGAAGAGGTCATCGAGTACCGGGTGCGGACAAAGGACGGCCGTTTCATCTGGGCGTTCCTGAACGTCACCTTCCGCTGGAGCGACGGAAAGATCGTGGGGGCGACGGTGGTGGGACACGACATTACCGAGCGGAAACAGGCCGAGGAAGCGCTGAACGAAGCCTACGCCGCCCTGCATGCGCGCAATGCCGAACTCGATTCGTTCAACTATTCGGTTTCGCACGACTTGCGGGGGCCGTTACGCACCATCGGCGCGTTCAGCAGGATGCTCGGCGATGAATATGGCGCAAAGCTGGACGATGAGGGGAAAGGATATCTGGATCAAGTTCTAAAATCGACCGATCGGATGGCGACTATCATCGATGATTTACTCAAATTGTCCCGCCTGACCAAAGCTGAAATCAAGCGGACCGAAGTGGACCTAAGCAGCATCGCAAAGGCATTGGCACAGGATTTGCTTAAAGGTAACCAAAAGGGTAACTTTCAGCGAGAGGTGGAATTCGTTATCGATGACAATATTGTCATATATGCCGATTCGGGGCTGATGCGCATTGTCATGGATAATCTTTTTTCCAATGCCTGGAAATTTACTTCCAAGCGGTCGCAGGCGAAGATCGAGTTTTCTTCCAAGCGGAAAGGGGGAAAAACTATTTGTTTCGTGCGCGACAATGGCGATGGATTTAATATGGCGCACAGCAAGAAGCTGTTCACCCCATTTCAAAGGCTCCATTCCGAGAGTGAATTCCCGGGAATCGGCATTGGTCTCGCGATTACGCGGCGGATAATTGAGCGTCATGGCGGGAAGGTATGGGCGGAAAGTGAACCCGGGAGCGGCGCCACGATATATTTTGAAGTTCCGGCAGGAATTGACATAAGGCAAATCCCCCGGGGGGGATAGGGGACAATGAACCATAATTCAATACTCATCGGGGGGGATAGTGGGCAATGAACAATAATTCAATACTCATCGTTGATGATAATCCGGCGGACATTTTTATCACGGAAAAAGCGATTACGAAAGTCCGGCCGGGCAGCGTTATCGAACAAGCGGACGATGGCGCCAAGGCCATAGATCTTCTGCGCACGGGGAACGTGCCGGGATTGATATTACTGGATATGAAAATGCCGGGCGTGAGCGGCATCGAGGTTTTGCAGGAGATCCGGAAACACGAGGAAACACGGTACGTTCCCGTGGTAATGCTTACCTCATCGACCCTTGGATCCGATATACAAGCCGCGTATGACGCCGGCGCCAACAGTTTCCTTTATAAAATCCATGACCTGGGTACGTTTACCGAAGAAATGAAGAGCGTTCTCCATTACTGGCTGGACCTCAACATATCGCTGGCGGAAACGTCGTAACGGCGCTCAAAAACGCGGTCGTCGGAAGCTTGACTTAAGATCCTTCATTCACCGACAGGTGCCTCTGCGTACCCGCTGAAACCGTCGATGCGGCGTAAATTATTTTAAACATTCCTTTTACCCATCGCCGTGAAGTAACCAATGATTCAAAAAAGACCTCGCCTGCTCGTTGTGGAAGATGATGAAGCGGCGTCCTTCGCCTACGAGCGTTTTCTGACGAACGCCGGATTCGAAACAAAAATGGCAATGACGCTCCACGAGGCCTCGCGGGTCATTGAAACGGAATTTTTTGACGCGGCGCTTCTCGACCTCAAGCTGCCCGATGGCAATGCCCTCCAATGGCTGCCGCGATTCAAAAAAATCCATCCGCATACGCCGGTTATCGTCATCACCGGCATGAACGATATCCCGACCGCGGTGCAGGCGACGAAAAATGGGGCGGAAAATTTCCTTACCAAGCCCGTCGAAATGCAGGATCTCCGCGCGGCCATTAACAAATGCCTTGAACTCGAGATCTTACGCAAGCGCGAAATGGTGCAGCAGAGACTGGCGACAAAAGAGGAGCCGTTTTTCGGCCGGAGCGATGCGATGGCCGATCTCATGGAAAACGCCAGGGTCGCGGCCGATAATGATTCCGTCATACTGCTTCTGGGCGAGACCGGAGTGGGCAAGGGAGTCCTCGCGCGGTGGATTCATGACAACAGCCGGCGGCAATCCGAAGCCTTTGTGGAGCTCAACTGTTCGAGTCTGAAGGGCGAGCTTCTGCGAAGCGAGTTGTTCGGCCATGTCAAGGGAGCGTTCACCTCCGCGATCAAGGACCGCGAGGGGCTCATCGAGGTCGCCGACGGCGGCACGCTTTTTCTCGATGAAATCGGCGATATGGATGCCGAAGTCCAGGCGCAGCTCCTCAAGACGTTAGAGGAGAGGTCGTTTCGCAGAATCGGCGAGAACCTTGTTCGCAAAAGCGACTTCCGCCTCATCTGCGCCACAAACCGCGATTTGCAGAAAGAGATCGAGGCCAAGAGGTTCCGGAATGATCTTTATTATCGGATCTGCGTCTTCCCCATTTCGATCCCGCCTTTGCAGAAAAGGGTGGAGGACATCCGCGGCCTTGCCGAGCACTTCCTCACCGGGTTCGGGTATTCGGAGTTCCCGCTTGCAGCGGATGTCATCGCCCTGCTTGAAGGTTACGCCTGGCCGGGTAATGTGCGGGAGCTTCGAAACATGCTCGAACGCGCGCTTCTTCTGGCCCGCGGTAAAACTTTGTCGACGAGCCATTTCCCCGGGCTCGAAGTCATTACTCCTCACCGCGCAGTTCTCCCTGATGACCAAGATTTGAACGTGCTCCACTCAGATATCGAACATGCGCATATACTGAAGGTAATCAAGAAATACAAGGGCGATAAGGTGAAAGCCAGTAAAGCCCTCGGAATATCCTTATCCTCTTTGTATCGCAAGATTAACCGTATCACGCCGGCGGAATAGGGGGTATCGATTATTGCGCGGAAGAGATCCCTTTACTGTGTGTCTCTCCCGCAGCAATGTCTTTATAATTATTTACAGTTGCCCTTCCAGTTGCCAGTAGCCGTGGATATTGCAGTTTTCCACGATCCTTACTTTGTTACCCTTGGTTTTCAAATGGAAGCATGCCCCGGCAAAGACGCCGGGAGAGAGCATCACCCGCGAGACGTAAGCATCATCGACATAGCAGTCGATGAACCGGATATAGTGCGCCGCTTCCATGGGGTGAATCGCCTTGCCGATACGAACGATGATGTCCGCGCAGGAGAGCTCGGGAATGAGTTTGCACTCCTTGTTGATCGTGATGCTGGGAATGTGCTTGATCGCCGCTTCCTTGCTCTTCTCCTCGGATTCGATGAAGACATTGTCGTTCTGTGCGTACTTCTCCCTGGGGGACATGCATACCGGGCACTTATCCGGTGCTTTGCCGAATTCGATATGACCGCACACGCTGCAAATAAAAATAGCCATTCAAAACCTCCTTGTAGTTTATGGGAAGCTGCGCAACCGTTATGCTAAAGACAAATGTACCTCAAATTTCGGCGAACGTGCGCATCACTCTGACGAAGACGACACGATCGGTTAAAATTCGTCAGGATGACGCCATTCGGCATTTTCCAGCCATTCGCCCGGAGCGCGATTGAACTCCATGAGCGAGGAGATAAGAAGCGCGTGGGCCTTTTCCTGGCGGATGATGTTTTTCAATACCGTTCGCTCTTGTTCGGTTCCAGCGGAAACCTCGATGTGCGACAATTGTTCTTCGTAGAGCGCTACGCTCCGGTTCTCGAAGTCAAGCGCCTTTTTATAGGCCGCATAATAGTCATGGGCCGGCAATCCGACCACCCGGAACTGCTCTCCCAGTTTCAGGAAAGCCTTTTTGGCTTTCACGAGCACCTGCGTGTTGACTATTGATGGCAGAAGCGTCTTTGTCTCCCATGCATCAAAAATTTCATAGTGCCGTTGCTCCTCGTCGGCGAGATATTTAAAGATGCCGGATATCTCGGAAATGGGAATTTCCTTTGCAACGCTGGCATAAAGATCCCTGCCCAGCACTTCGATCTTTTTGGCAAGGGCAAGAAATGATCCATCCTCGTTTTTTTCACCGTTTGCCGATGAACGACCGTTTTCTTCCGCTACTGCCGCGCAATTAATCATGGTTTTCGTTCTCCCCGCTTCGCCCGTTTGTGTTCACCTGCTCTCCGTGCATGCACCATAAGGGGTCCCTTCACCCGTGCCACCCGGGACCATATAAAGGTCATCTTTTTGAATGTAGATAAAGTAAGCGAAATCCATGCCAATGAGACAAATTTAGCTGTTATGGAATTCTGAAAATATGGAAAAACAATTTTCCCTGTACTGTTGCAATTGATTGCCAACTCGATCCCGGCTATTTAAGATACAGAGAAAGGGTTTTTTCGCCCTCTCTGCCTTTGACATTAACCATATAAACACCGGGAGAGACCAGTGCGCCGCCGGTATTTTTGCGATCCCAGATAACGTTGCATGTATGCGGTACAACGGAAACCTCGCGTACCGTTCTGCCCATTATGTCGCTTATTCTGATCCTGCTTACCTCGGTCGCGTCAAAATACAGTTTCGCTCCCCCGCAGGAAACCGAGAATCGACGATTATTTCCCGCCGTAACGGAGACAACGACTTTCGTGGTTGGTGGCGGTGTATTGGGAGGCCCGACCCGGAAATGATAGGTCCCTGCAGCGACATTCCATACGAGATAGTTCGTGTCGGTCGAGTCATAGGTCACGCCAGGCGCAGTTCCCGAAATGGCATGGTTTTTCCATATGGCCGTCTCCCCTGCATATACCCAGGCGCTGTCGACGTTGAATCCGACGCTGGGCAGAAAAACAAGCCCGGTGCCGTTGGGGGGAATGGTAATGTCCTGGTCAAGGATTTTATTTGCATATGTCCAGCTTGATGAAGCCGCGCCATTCATGGTCTGAACACTGCCGGAGGCGTCGGTAAGTATGCCCGCTCCTTGCGGTTTGAA
>JBEKOX010000080.1:0-11413 GCA_049521335.1 Chitinispirillaceae bacterium | reverse complement strand
TGATTCCCTCGGAGTGGATTTACGGGTTCGCGGCGCGCTCGGCGCATAAAACGGTCATCGTGGACGAATCGTTCATCGAGTTCGCCGATATGCCGTCGGTGCTCTCGCTCCTGGAAGGGAAACCGCTCGACAACGTGCTCATCATCAAGAGCCTGAGCAAATCGCTCGGCGTGCCGGGGATCCGCCTGGGCTACGCCTATACGTGCAATGTGGCGCTCATGGCGTTTTTCCGGGACATGATTCCGATCTGGAACATGAACGCCATTGCCGAGCACTACCTCGAAATCATCCTGAAACACCGCAATGCCATGAAGGCATCCTTTGTCCGGACGGCAAAGGATCGCGCGGCCTTTTTCCTGCGGCTCTCCGAATGCCCGCTTGTCGGGAAGGTGTTCGCGAGCAGCGGAGATTTCCTGCTCCTTCGCCTTAAAGAGAGAGCGCCGACGGCGGAGAACCTCCAGCGCGACCTGCTTTCGTCCCACTCAATTTATGTCAAGGATGTCACGGATAAACTCCGGGATGGCAACCAGTATCTGCGTCTCGCCGTGCGTTTGCCCGAGGAGAATGAACGGCTTCTCGCGGCTATGGCGGCGTACACGGGCGGAACTACCGCTGAGTGATCACCTCGTGTATTTCGGTCCCGCTTGCCGTATCATTGCCGTAGAGTGTTACCGACGAGACCCTCGGGATCAGCATCCCCTCGCTGGAGACCACGAAGATTTTCTTCAGATACGCGACTTTGCCCGAAACTTTCATTTTGGCGCAGGGCGTTTTCCCGTGAAGGTTTACCTCGATCGCCCGGTTGCGGAACGCCGCAAGCTTGAAGGCGCACGACGTCGGGGTACAATCGCTGATTTTAAACCCGAACGCCAGTTTTTTTTCGATTTCGTTGAGTTCCTCGTGCGTGGCGCCGGTGGAGTCTTTCGCCCAGAGGATCCAGTAGGCATGGATCGGCTGGATGGTATCGAGCGTGCCCGTTTCCATCAGCCGCGCCTCGTAGTACACCTTGTTGGCATTTTTGCTGCGGGCGATATAGAACAGCGGCGTAGCCGTCTGCGTCCATCCGGTTGCCATGAGGGTCAGCAGGCAGATGGTTGCCGTTGCAATGCGCAATGAATTGCGTTTCATAGAGAAAAGATGATCATGCCCCTTGCCGGGGATGTTTTCGCCAGAATTTGCGGAGATCGCCGGAAATGATCATCCAGACGATTGCGGGGAAGTGGCGGCTCAGGAACCAGGTGACCTTGTTCATGAATCCGGGAACGATGGCGAATGCGCCCTTTTCGACGCCGGCGAGCAGGTCGGCGGCAACCTTTTCAGCCGGGAGCACCTTGATATTTCCGGAAAGCACCAGCGTCTCCGGCGGCTTGACTTTGTTCTCCTCGTGCCACTGGGGCGTGTCGGTATCCGGCGGATAGATCACCGATACCCTGATGTTGTAGGGGAGTAAGTCCTGGCGCAGGCACTCGGAGAATCCGACCACCGCATACTTGGCCGCGCCGTAGGCGGCATATCCGAAGACCCCCATATAGCCGACTACCGATGATACATTGACAATCGTGCCGCGCCGCCGTTCAATGAAGGCGGGAAGGAAGGCGCGAACGCTGTTCACGGTTCCCATATAGTCGATCTGCATCATGGAGTCCCATACGTCATCCGGCGTTTTGTCGATGTACGCGGGGTAGGAGATGCCGGCGCTGTTTATCAGAATGTCGATTCCCCCGAGTTCGGTTACCATCGATCGCGCAGCTTCATTGAGCAGAGCGCGATCGGCAACACTGCACGAGACGGCCAAAAACTTCTGGCTTTTGGATGCCGCGACGACGCGGAGTTCCTGCACCACGGCATCGAGCTTGGCGCGGTCGCGGGAGATGAGCCCTACCTGCGCTCCGGCTTTGGCAAGCAGCAACGCGGTTGCCTTGCCGATGCCGCTCGAACCCCCGGTGATGACCACTCGTTTGTCGGCATAAAAGTTCATGAATTCCTCCCCGTGATTGTTTTTCGTGATGCTTATGCGGTACGTTTGCCGGACCACAATGAAAATCTTAGCCGCACCTCTTCCCCCTGATTCTTTGCCTGACTTTGGATCGGGATGACGGAGTTCGGCAAACGGGAATCAAGAACGGACACTACCAGGAACTGCTCACTAAACCAGAGCTTTCTGATAAACCCGGAATTTTTTAATGAGATCGGCGCCGAATCGCCTGAACTCATCGGCCATGGCAAGGTTCTCTTCCATTACCACATGGGTATCCATGTTTTTCATTTTGGCTTTTCTCGCCGAATAAAGGGTGGCAAGCGAGAGGAAAATATCGAGTCCGCGCTTCTGATAGTCGGGGTGTATCGCGCCGAGCATGGTGTTGATCGATTCTGCATGGCGCATCGCGTGAAGAATATGGAACAGCCCGAAGGGGAAGAGCCTGCCGCGCGCCTTCTGGATGCCGCGGTACATATTCGGCATCGAAACCATGAACCCGATGACCTGATCGTCGGCCGTGGTGATGATTTTGATGAATCGCGGGTCGAGGATGGGAAGGTAGCGCTTTGCAAGGTCGAACATCTCATCCTCATCCATGGGGACGAATCCGTAGATATCGTGGAACGACACATTGACCAGGCGTAAAACCGGGACGATGTATCTCTTGAGCGGTTTCCGCGAGGAGAATTCGAGAAACCGGAACGGACTCCTGGTGATCACCCGCCGGTAGATGCGGTCGTACGTCTCGGGAAGGGGCTTTGCAAGCGGGTAACGGTAGATAACGCAGTCGAGTTCCTTGGCGTATCCCTCGCGCGTCACGAGTTCCGGCATATATTCGAAGTTGCAGGCGCTGTCGACTACCGGTTCGAACTCGAATCCCTGGATGAGCAGGCCCTGAATGTCCCGGTCGGAGAAGCCGAACGGCCCGACGCATTTGGTCATTCCCTGCCTTTTCCCCCACTCCTCGATATCGGCGATGAGCGCATGAGAGACCGCCGGGTCGTTGTAGCACTCCAGGAAACCGAACCGGACATTTTTCACGCCAAGCATCTCATTATATTTGCGGTTGACGATGCCGAGGATGCGCCCGACCGGCCTGCCCTCTCTTTCGGCCAGAAGCATCCGGTAGTCGCAATGTTTAAACGAGGGATTCTTTGCCGGATCGAAATATTTCTTTTGATCGCCATAGAGCGGAGGCAGCCACTCCTTATGGCCCTCATGGATCTTTTCGGGCAGATAGATGAAAACCCTGCGATCCCTCTGCGATGTGACCTCTCTTACCACGACGGACATGAAGCCGACCCTTCCTTCATTAATACCATCAGCCTGCAATGACGCTGAGTTTTTTCCCCACGACGCGCATTTGTTCGAGAGCCCGGTCGATCTGGGCATCGGTGTGAGTGGCCATGAGACTGATCCGCAGGAGGGCGTGCCCGTGTTCGATGGCGGGGCTGACCACGGGATTGACGAAAATTCCGTTTTCCTGCAGGGTTTTGCACATGTTGAAACAGACCATATCGTCGCCGATGAAGATTGGCAGAATGGGAGTTTCGGGGATGCCGAGGAACTTGTAGCCCATGCCAAGAAGGCCTGCTTTCATACGGGCGGTGTTGGCCCATAGTCGCGCTATCAGCTCGGGCTGCGACTCCATGATATCAAGAGCGGCCATGACCGCGCCGACGTTGGCCGGAGCGATGCTTGCGCTGAAAATCAGCGCCCGGGAGGTGTGCTTGAGGTAGTCGATCATCGCCGCATCGCCGGCAAGAAAACCGCCGACCGTTGCCAGGGACTTGCTGAAAGTTCCCATGATGACATCGACCTTGCCGGTAACGCCGAAATGATCGCTCGTACCTCTCCCGTGATCGCCGAGAACGCCGATGCTGTGCGCATCGTCGACCATGACTGCCGCGCCATACCGCTCGGCAAGGTCTATGATGCCCGGAAGCGGAGCGATGTCGCCGTGCATGCTGAACACCCCATCGACCACGATAAGCTTGTTCCGTTCCGGCTTGCACGCGGCGAGGAGATTTTCGAGACTCGAAAGATCGTTGTGCTGAAACCGGGAGATTCGCCCCATCCCGAGACGGGCGCCGTCGAGGATGCTCGCATGGTCGAATTTATCAAGGAGCACCACATCGTCGCGTCCGGCGACCAGGGCGGAGATGCCGCCGAGATTGGCCTGCATGCCGGTGGCAAAAAGCAGCGACCCCTCTTTTCCGACAAACTTCGCTATTTTCACCTCGCACTCGATGTGAATATCGAGGGTGCCGTTCAGGAAGCGCGATCCGCCGCACCCGGTGCCGTATTTGCGAATGGCCGCGATTGCTCCCTCTTTTACCTTGGGGTGGTTTGTGAGGCCAAGGTAACTGTTCGAGCCGAACATCAATACTTTTTTCCCATCAATAAGGACTTCAGCAGCCTGGTCGGATTGGATTGGTCGAAAATAGGGGTAGAGATTCAAGGATCGGACGACTTCGGGATCTTTATAATCCGCCACCTTTTTGAGGAGGGGTGGTAGCATTTTGTTTGTTGTCATGTTTACTGCACACTCCTTGGGGGATCGAGACAAAAACGACACAACTCTATAAAATAGTTGAAATAAGCTTTTGGAGCAACCTCCTTAAAGACCGGAACTCGTTTTCTTGCAATACTCGTCGAACAAATGAAAGCCCAGATAGACCTGCAGGGAGGTCGCTTCCTCCATCGCCGCCGCCCGCGAAAGCAGGACCAGGGCAATATTTTCACCCTCTTCGCGATTTCCATGTACTCCGTCGCAGAGGGTCTGCCATGTGAGATGATCAACTTCCCGGATGCAGCCGAAATAGTAGATCCCCTCGTCGCTCGCGCCGACTGAGCTGAACAGCTTTTTACCACAGAGCGGAAAGAGATCGTCTTCATCGATCGATAGACCCGTTTCTTCGGCAAATTCGCGGAGGGCGACTGCGCGAGGCTCTGCAACGTCATTATCCAGCATGCCGGCCGGGAATTCGAGGCTTAACGTTCCGTTTCCTATCCGGTACTGACGGATCATCAGGAATTTTTCTTCGCCGGTGTCGCGATTGCGGATGAGGGGCACAATGAGGCAGGCATCTCCCCTGATGAAGAGGTAGCGCGGAAGCTTCTGTCCGTCTGCCGAGCGGACATCCGCATCGAGCAGGGCAAAAAGCAGGTCGCCGTTTTTCTTATGGAGAAGCGCGAGAGGTTCCAGGCTTCGTATTGTAGAGCCCGCATCGGTGGCGAGCTTCTTCCACGCGCGGATCTTCGGTTCATTTCCTATTGAAGGATTCATGCGGCTCTTTCTTAATTATCCCGAAGGACGCCTTTAAAAATCGCCTTTTTCGTCCTTCGACCTGCCTGATGCGATCGCGAACCATGAACGGTATTTTTAGGGGCCCGCAATGGCCTGTTTAAGGTTGGATTATAAGAATTCTCTGCTGTTCGACAAGAAAGATCGTCCATATATTTATCAATGACTTATATGATGTTTGTTTACCAAAAGTGGACCAAAACTGTACCGTTTTCGATTTTAAGGCTTTTTAGCCCGCGCGGATATTTCTATTCCGGAATGTATCGGACCCGGCAACAAGTGCGTACACAAAAATAAATTCAGCATTAAACAACCGTTTAAACCTCATTAAAAACGTCTTTAATTTGGGTTTAAGGCGCTACCAGGTTTTTCCTTTACATAGACGGGCCTCCTTTATGCCGTCCCGGATTTGACCCCCCGACTTCCCATTTTGCCAAAAAGGCAAAATGGACGCATTATTATAGCCTGGATTGTAGCTGTGTCGCCCCCCTAATAGGGGGATATCTTTACCTTCACGTATTCGCATCATATCGACCAAAGCGCCGGCCAAAGTGCCGCGCAGCTCGTCCGCCACTTGGGGCTCCCATAGAGCGATGGTAGAATAAACTTGACCCCGTTAGATGCGTAGCTTAATTTATATGCCTTAGGGGATTCTGTCAGTTTCAACTAATAACGGGTCATTCCCCGAGAGGTGGTAATTCCCCGTTTTGCGACTCTATTCATTGTCGATGCCCTTTGTTAAAATATCTATATGAACAAAACGAACCCTAATCCGGCTGGGGAAGAACCAGAGCCCAGAGTGCCAACGGATCTTCGCAAAGCACTCGCGACGAACCCGAAGGCGAAGACTCAATGGAGTGATCTCACGCCAATCGCGCGCAGGGACTTTATTAGTTGGATAGAGTCAGCCAAACAACCGGAGACGCATAGACGTCGGATCGAGGTAGCCTGCTCAAAGCTTGTGGCCGGAAAGCGACGCCCCTGCTGTTATGCAATAGTGCCAATGGGTGTTTATAAAGCTCTTGCGGCTGCTCCTAAGGCAAAGGCTCAATGGAGAGACCTTACGCCGAACGCGCGCAGGGACTTTGTTGATTGGATAGACTCAGCGAAAGAACCTGAGATGCGCACACGCAGGATCGAGAAAGCATGCGCCATGCTTGCATCTGGAAAGCGACACCCCTGAAGATACAAAATAGTTACGCGAGAAAGGAAATCGTGGTGCTCTCCGTAGTTCGTTCCGACGCCCACGCCATCGTCTTTGGAGGAGAGGGCCAGAGAGACGCCACCGGTACCCGCCATTCTCAACAGACTCCCTTTATTTACGAAGTGCAAAATTCAAGCAGGTTTTACCGTGGATTTGTATCCCGTCGGATCAAGGACGCCTTTTTATATCTCAATGCCACATTCACCAGTCCGATCATCACGGGAACTTCGATGAGCGGGCCGATAACGGCGGCGAAGGCTTCCTGCGATGCGATACCGAACACGCCGACGGCGACGGCGATTGCCAGCTCAAAATTATTACTTGCGGCGGTAAATGAAAGGCTGACCGCTTCCTTGTAACCGATGCCTAATCGACGCGTGGCGAACATCGACCCGAAGAACATGATGAGGAAATAAATCGAAAGAGGAATTGCCACGCGCAGTACATCGAGCGGCAAGGTAATGATAGATTCTCCCTTGTATATAAACATGATCATGATGGTAAACAGGAGCGCGACGAGGGCTATCGGACCGATTTTCGGCATGAACCGCTCGGTATACCATGCCACACCCTTGAGAGGTTCAAGTATCATCCGGGTAAAAAAACCTCCCGCAAACGGAATGCCCAGATAAATTCCGACACTCACCGCGACATCCTTCATCGACACCTGCACCGTCTGCCCGGCGAGTCCAAAAATGGGCGGAAACACGGTGACAAATACATATGCGTACAGGGCAAAAAAGAGAACTTGAAATACCGAATTAAATGCAACCAGCGCTGCGGCATACTCCGCGTCTCCCTGCGCCAGGCTGTTCCAGACGATGACCATGGCGATGCACCGGGCGAGGCCGATGATAATAACGCCGGTCATCAAATGCGGATGGCCGCGCAGGAATATGATTGCCAGGGCGAACATGAGCGCCGGCCCGATGATCCAGTTCTGGATAAGCGACAGCGTGAGCGCCTTTCTGTCGCTGAAGACTCCGCCCAGTCGGCGATAATTAACTTTAGCGAGTGGAGGGTACATCATGATTATCAGGCCGACGGCGATTGGTATCGAGGTCGTCCCCACACTCAAGCGGGACAGTATTGCTGACATGGCGGGAAAAACTCGGCCAATGAGAAGGCCGAGGCCCATGGCGGCGAAAATCCATGCCGTCAAATATCGATCGAGGAATGAAAGCCTTTTTTCCTGAATTTTTACCATCAGCAATCAACCTTTTGAAACGCAGGCAGAGCGCCGGGCAGGGTTGTGATAAAATCGCGAATCTCATCGCGTACCCGCCGATAGTGCAAAAGCGCTTCGTCATCGGTTTTCGCGTTTTTTGCAAGTTTCGGCGGATCATCGAAACTGACATGAATCCGCCGTACACTGCCGGGAAAAACAGGGCAGCTTTCATTTGCCGAATCGCATACGGTAATCACGTAATCGAAAGGGATGTCCATCACTTCGCTGACAAGCTTTGAGCGTTGCCGCGAAATATCGACTCCGGCTTCGGCCATGACCTGTACCGCATTTTGATTGAGACCATGCGTTTCTATGCCTGCCGAATAAGGCTCAATTAGATCCTCTTTAAGATAACGTGCCCATCCCTCGGCCATCTGGCTGCGGCAGGAATTGCCGGTGCAGAGAAAGAGAATCTTGAGTTTTCCCATCGTTACGAATACCGTGCTTTATTAGATTTTTTCCCGCTAACCCTGCGCCGGTTTCTACAGAGTATTTCCCGATCCACCCGGAGAATAGCCGCTAACCGGTCCCGGTCGTTGCCTGCCTGCCGGTCCTGGTAAAGCGAAATGAATACCAAATCGAGGACCTTTTGAATCATTCCGGTTTTATCCGGGATAGCAGGCAGACGGTAGTATATCCAACGTTCATCTTTACGGGAGCAGACTATACCGGCGTGTTTCAGTATCGACATATGCTTCGACACGGTGGAGGGGGCGAGGGCCAGCAGCTCGATTATCTGACACACGCATAATTCGCCATTTCGCAGCGCGAGCAATGCTCGAACCCGGTTACTGTCCGCAAGCGCTTTCGTGATCGCAATGAAGGAACCCATTTCGTCCCGAATATTGTTTTTATAATTCGTCATATAACGAAATATATATACGATTACGTGGTTGTTGCAATCCAAACGCCTCGCGGGTCGCTTCAGGGATTTTTCCGTGATCCCTGAAACACCACCCGAAAACCCGGCAGGGGTCTTTAACCTGCCCAAGGGCTCTCCCTTAAAAATCTTTCGCTCATCTTTGTTTTATCTAAGAACTCTTTGCGGCTCAAACCCTGAACAACAGGTGCGATACGCAGAGCGCCGCCGTGATCCCTACTGCATCGGCCAGAAGTCCGACGGTGAGCGCATAGCGGGACCGGCGAATCCCCACGCTACCGAAATAAACCGCCAGGACATAGAAGGTGGTCTCAGTCGATCCCTGAAGCACCGACACGAGAAACGATGCGAAACTGTCCGGCGCCCGGTTTATGACTTCGGTCATGGCCGCAAAGGAGCCTGTGCCCGAAAGCGGGCGAAGCAGCGCAACCGGCAGCGCTTCGATCGGAAATCCTATCCGCGAAAAGACCGGGCTAAGGATCCTTGTCAGAAGTTCAAGAGCGCCGCTTTCGCGGAACATGCTGATCGCTACGAAGATCGCGACCAGAAACGGGATGATGCGGATGGCGACGTGAAACCCCTCCTTGGCGCCGTCGGTCAACGACTCGTAGACCTTGACACCGCGGAAGTAGCCGAACAGCAGGAAAGAACCCATCAGCGCCGGCACCAGCCAGCCGGTCGCCCGGGTGAGCAGATGATAGTTGAACGCGGGCAGGCGGTGCATGGCAATATAATGGTAAGGAATGGCGGCGATAAAGGCGACGATTACCAGCATGGCGACAAGCTTTCCGGCAAAGCCCGGACGGCGGACCTCTTCAGCGCTGGCGTTGTCCTCGGTCACCATCGGAGGAATCTCCTCCTGCGGAAGGGGAGCGGGATCCGGACTTCGGCGGGCGAAGAACTTCGCCAGGGTTATGCCGCACAGGGTCGCGCAGGAGGTCGCGACAATGGTCGGGATCAGGATCGATCCCGGACTCGTGGCCCCGGCCGCCGCCCGCACCGCGATGACGCCGAGCGGCAGGAGGGAGACGTTCGAGGTGTTGATGGCGAGAAAGAGGCACATGGCATTCGAGGCCGTGCCTTTCCGCGGATTCAGCTTGTCAAGTTCACTCATGGCTTTGATGCCCATGGGCGTCGCCGCGTTGCCCAGCCCGAGCATGTTGGTCGCGATGTTCATGATCATCGCCGACATGGCCGGGTGATTGGCCGGAACATCGGGGAAGAGCCACGTCATGACCGGCCGGATCGCTCTGCTCACGATCTGCATAAGCCCGGCGTTTTCCGCCACCTTCATGATCCCGAGCCACAGCGCCATGGCGCCGATCAAGGCGATGGCCAGCATCACGGCGTTTTTCGCCGCATCAAAGGAAGCTTTGGTAATGACATCCATCGTGCCGCTGTAGGCGGCGGTAAGGATGCTCAGAAGAATGAGATAGAGCCAGATTACATTGATCGCGGACGGTCTTTTTGCCATGGCGCAGCCGGGTTTAAAGCATGGCCTGCCGGAGATCTCTCTTGAGCCGATGGATTGAACGGCGGATGGTCTTGAGCTTCGTGTAATCTTTTTCCGATGCCGCAAGCGCCTCGTCGCGATCCTTCTTCAACTGCCTGATCGTGCCCTTGATCTTTATCTTATCGATGCCCTGGGCGACATGGTGAACCCGGTGGTCGATATTCAACGCTTTGCAGAGTCCCAGGAGCAGATTCTCCTTGTTGAGCTGCGAGTAGCCGGCAACCGCTTCATGCTTGGCGCCTTTTGCAATTTCGCGCAACTGGGCAACGGTCTTCTTTTTGAGTTCTTCGTACGTATACGCCATACACTGGACCTCCTGTCGATTGGGCTATTGATTGTACACGATCTGTGTTTATGGTACCAAAATCAGAAAAAACATAGTGACATTTTTCCGTAGATGGTGATGGTTATTAAAGCCTTTCATGCCGGTTGCGGTTGAACGTCGGTACTGGATAAAATATCATTTTGCAGATTCGTCATCCATTCATACGTATTTCGCCGTTCCCGCTTTAAGACGTTTTTTCCTTGAAGAACTCCTGGCAGGAGAAAGAAAGACCTCCCGTTCGCCTTGACCTTGTTTCATCTCGGCTTATGGCTGTCCTTCACAAGGAGATGCCGCCGACTTCCTGCAGGTAAGGTCAATAATTTTACAATTCCTGCAATCCTCGTTGACGCACAGGCGCGACGTCGCAGCTGGCTGCGACGATTGAAAGCATCATAATGCGACCATTTTGACTTGCGGACAAAACGAGAATACCCGGCATTGACCTCCATGCTTTGGAAATTTCGAGGAAATTCCGGAACGGGAAATTGATTCACTATCGCGACAGATCTTTCCGGATAAAAATCTCACAATCCAGTACTTCGCCCTTAGTGTAGAGATCGGCATGCCGCATAAGGTAATCCGACAAAACCTGATTCCAGCCGGGAGGATAATTCAAGGAATCGAAGGCTATGGTAGCAGGCGGCGGCGAGTTTTCAAGGCTTTGTTTGAGATTCTCCGGGAGAAAATAAGAAAAAGGCCGGGAGTTTTTCGGCAAAATCGGCGTGAACCCCTTCGGCTCTCCCCACTGCTCATCCCAGGTCACAAACGTTTGATCCTCCCGAAAGCACGGATGGGTCTTGTAAAAGCCCACCACTCGGTCCGAGCGGGGGATGTTATCCAGCAATTGCTGGCGTGCGTTAAAATCATGAAAAGAGGAACCGGAAGCAAGTTGCGTTGCTGTCGTCCGGGTATTAATGAAAACCATAAAGGTCGACATGATAACCAGAACGACGGTTCCGGCTGATTGAAATAGAGGCT
>JBEKOX010000079.1:0-11519 GCA_049521335.1 Chitinispirillaceae bacterium | reverse complement strand
CCATCATGATCATGGGCGATGACCTTACCTATGCGAGCGAAGGGCACGATATGCCCAACCTCAATCTTCCCGGCAGTCAGGAACAATTGATCGAAGCGGTCTACGCTGCAAATCCGAGAGTCATCCTAGTCCTTGTTAACGGAAACCCGCTTGCCATATCATGGCCGCAGGCGCACCTTCCGGCAATTGTTGAAGCATGGTTCGGCGGACAATCACAGGGAACTGCAATCGCCGATGTTCTCTTCGGAGACTACAATCCCGGCGGCAAGCTGACCGCAACCTGGGTTGCCGATGAAAGCGACCTCCCGAATATGCAGGACTATGTAATTTCCCACCACCGTACCTACTGGTATTTCGACAAAACGCCGCTTTATCCTTTTGGCTATGGGCTGAGCTATACCTCTTTTGCAATAAGCCCGATGACCGTGGGATCGGGAACCCTTACCCCGGACGACACTGCGATGATAACAGTCGGCGTAACCAATACTGGTAGCCGCGCGGGAGATGAGGTTGTGCAACTCTACGTGCATAACGATGACCCCGAAGGCCCTCAAAAGCGTCTGAAAGGATTTAAACGGGTAAGCCTTACTCCCGGAGAACAAACAACCGTCAGCTTTGCCCTGCCCTTCGATGCGCTCTCCACTTGGAATTCCAGCAAACAAACATATGTCACCCAGAATGGAACCTGGAACTTGGAAGTCGGCAACTCCTCGGCCAGAATTGCCGATTCTACGCAGATCATGGTAACAGGCGGTGTCGATATATCGAGCGGATCGCAGGTTATAGCCCATACTGTCGTTGCAGGCTTCGGGCTATGCTCCTATCGCTTTTCTCTCCAAGAAGCAGATTCCTGGCAAGCGACCATCATTCGGCCCGATGGAAGGATTGTCTGGTCCTCAAGGGGATTTGGCCCCTCCGCTCTTTCCTTTCGTCCGCCGACGCGGGGCCTTTACCTTCTACGCTTAGAGGGAAGAAACAAATCCCCCGAATTTTTAAAAATTATCGCCGGCTGGTAGGCAAGCATCTTTGACTTGCAACCTGCCATCGCACTCGAGAGCGCCGATCAATTATAGCTGGTATTCGATAAATGTGATTTATAAATATCGCATAGTATTAAATTCATATACTTGTTTTCCGATTCCATAACAGATATTTTTTCCAATTTATGTGAAGTGGCACTATGAATTTGTACCAAGGACAGTACCTATGCAATGCATTGGCGTCGATATAGGAAGCTCTTTTGTTAAGGCTTCTGTCATAGAAACCGACTCCGGGCAATGCATAGGAGCCGCATCGGTGCCAGAGCATGAGATGCCAATTTTTGCCGAACGGCAAGGTTGGGCCGAACAGAATCCAGACCTGTGGTGGCAATACTGCTGCAGTGCCGTGCGTGCCGCATCCGCGAAAGCTGCTATTGCCGGTCCCGTGGACATCCATGCGATAGGGATATCCTATCAGATGCATGGGCTTGTGCTATTGGGTAAAAACGGACTTCCGCTTCGCCCTGCCATCATCTGGTGCGACGGCCGTGCAGTTGACATAGGGAATAAAGCCTTCCAGAGTATCGGCGCAGAGGTGTGTCTTCGACGCTTTCTCAATTCTCCGGGGAATTTCACCGCCTCCAAACTTAAATGGGTGAAGGATCATGAACCAGCGGTTTTCGACCAAACCTCGAAGATCCTCCTTCCCGGTGATTACATCGCTTATTGCATGACCAACCGCGTCACGACATCGGTCGCAGGGCTTTCTGAAGCTATTCTCTGGGATTTCTCCGAACATAAGCCTGCCGCAGCGGTGCTGGACTATTATGGCATTCCCGACAGTTTCCTTCCGGATTTGGTGCCGACCTTCGGGATCCAGGGAGAACTTTCTCGGGGCGGCGCGGACGCACTCGGCCTTGCTCAAGGCACGCCGGTCACCTATCGCGCAGGAGACCAGCCGAACAACGCCTTTTCACTCAATGTGCTCGAACCCGGTGAACTTGCGGCAACCGCGGGTACCTCGGGGGTGATCTACGGCGTGACCGAGGACCTTACAGTCGATCCGACCTCACGTGTAAATGTATTCGCCCATGTTAATCATTCTCCGCGACATAAACGGCTCGGAGTACTTTTGTGTGTCAATGGCACGGGAATCGCGAATGCGTGGATAAAACGAATACTGGGCGACTTTGTGACCTATGATGAAATGGACCGCCTCGCCAAAAGCGTTCCGATCGGAAGCGATGGCCTCTGCATGATTCCCTTCGGCAATGGTCCGGAAAGGATGCTGAACAATCAGGAGATCGGCGCTTCGCTCCACGGACTCAACTTCAACCGCCATACGAAGGCTCACCTCTGCCGCGCTGTTCAGGAAGGAATCGCCTTCGCTCTGCATCACGGCATGCAGATTATGGAGAGTATGGGCGTGAATGTCAGAAACATCCGTGCCGGCCGCTCTAACATGTTCCAGAGCGATATTTTCAGGGATACCCTTGCAGGAACTACGCGGGCTGCCATCGAGCTCTATGCCACTGACGGTGCGCAGGGAGCAGCCCGCGGAGCCGGGGTCGGTCAGCGCGCCTTTACTGATTTTCCCTCCGCCTTCCGGGGACTTTCCCGGGAGACGTGTATTGAGCCCAATGTCGAAGCGGCACCCCGATACGCTGCGGCTTTTGCCCGATGGCAGGATCACATGGAATATTCAAAAAAATCCCACTCAGGATCATAATTGACATATAGCGCTATCGCTGGATATTTTCAGCGTCAACTTCTTTTTGAAAAGAAAGGTGCATCATGAAGACGAATATGCCGTATCTTCCGGTAGTTACCGGAGACAGAGCCTTTTTCCCGGATATACAAAAGATTCCCTTCGAAGGGCCGTCTTCAGATAATCCACTGTCTTTTAAATACTATGATGCGGGCCGCATTGTCAACGGAAAAACTCTCAGGGAACTCCTGCGGTTTTCAATGGCATATTGGCATACACTCTGCGCCGATGGACGGGATCCCTTCGGGGCGCCTACTAAAAACTGGCCTTGGAACACCGCCACAGATCCTTTTACGCAGGCGCACGATAAAATGGATGCTGCGTTCGAGTTCATGACGAAAATGGGCATTCCCTTTTATTGTTTCCATGATTTCGACCTTATTGCTGAAGGGGAATCCATCCGCGTATCGGGAAAACGGCTCGCCGCGATGGTGGACTATGCAAAAGAAAAACAACGCGCTTCGGGCGTACAACTGCTCTGGGGAACCGCGAATCTTTTTGGGCATCCGCGCTACATGAACGGAGCCGCCACGAACCCCGAATGGAACGTCGTGGCCCATGCCTGCGCGCAGCTTAAGATCGCTCTCGACATTACCGTCGTCCTCGGGGGCTCCAATTATGTTTTCTGGGGAGGGCGCGAAGGATACCTCTCGCTGCTCAATACCGATATGAAACGCGAAACTGAACATCTGGCGCGTTTTCTTACCATGGCGAGAGACTATGCCCGCAAAATCGGTTTCACCGGAACTTTCCTCATCGAACCGAAGCCCATGGAGCCGACCAAGCATCAATACGATTTCGACGCCGCAACCGTTCTCAATTTCCTTCGTCAGTATGGCCTCCTCGGCGACTTCAAACTCAACATCGAAGTCAACCACGCTACCCTTGCCGGCCACACATTCCAGCATGAGTTGTGTGTCGCCGCGAATGCGGGTGCACTCGGTAGTATCGACGCCAATCGGGGAGATTACCAAAATGGGTGGGATACCGATGAATTTCCCATGGATGCCTTCGAGCTCACCCAAGCGATGCTCGTCATTCTTGATGCCGGCGGTCTTGCTCCGGGGGGGATCAATTTCGATGCAAAACTCAGGCGCAATTCCATCGATGTTGAGGACCTGTTTATTGCGCATATCAACGGCATGGATTCCTTCGCGCGCGCACTCATTGCAGCAGATCGCATCCTGAACGACTCGCCCTACCGAGCCTGGCGAAAGAATCGTTACGCATCCTTCGATAGCGGCATGGGCGCCGCCTTCGAGAAGGGAACTTTGACGCTCGAACAGGCGCACGACTTCGCCGGACAAAACGGCGTGATCGTACAGCAAAGCGGAAAACAGGAGCTATACGAATCTCTGATCAACCGGTTTGTTTAGCCGGAAATCCGCGTAGTAGAAAAAATGATGACTCTATAGAAAATCGAGGGTTTCATTTTCTTAATCAGTCCGGTATTTTAAAATAATCGTCCCGCAAATGCCGGAATCGCCTGCTCGGTGCGCAGGATCCTTGTGCCCAAGGTCACCGGGAGAAATCCAATACCCCTAAACAGATCAATTTCAAATGGAATAAAACCTCCCTCGGGCCCGATCGCGAGCACCACCGGCAGCCCCGCATGAAAAGGACATCGCTCGTCGGCGACAGGATGGCCGACCAGAGCAAGGGTGCCCTTGATAATCGGAGGAAGATCGTCCTCTGCAAATGGTTTGAACCGTCTTCTCACTTCCACGACCGGAAGCACAGTATCGCCGCTCTGCTCAAGACCCAGGAGGAGGTGTTCCTGGATTGTATCGGGCGACAGAACCGGACTAGTCCAGTAGCTTTTTTCGACCCGCCAGCTTTCGATGATGAAGATTTTCTTTATGCCCAGCGCCGTGGCAGCCTCAAGACACCGTTTGAGCACTTTAGGGCGGGGAAGCGCCAGTATAAGAGTCAATGGCAGGGGTTCGGGCGGAAGAGTGGTTAACGCAACCGACATTTCGATGAATCTGGAATCAATCCTCTTTATGGTGCCTATCCCGGTTTTTCCATTTAACAGCCCTGCCCGTAACGTATCGCCGACCGAGATCCTAAAAACCGAACAGATATGGTTAAGCCGCCGTCCGGTAAGCTTAACCTGTGATTTTTCGGTGTCGATAAAGTCGGAATCGAAAAGGAGGATACGGTTCATGGATTTTTTATAACTAAAAGGCTCCGGCCATCACGTATCCGGAGCCTACATTGGCATTGCAGCCCAACATCATCCTAAATATTGCACTGCAATTTAAGCCACCAGCCCCACTCATCCTTGGTTTGAAAAATTTCATCAACATCGGTATTGCCGAAGAAGTAAACATCATGGCGCGTATGGTCGCGGGCGATCTGGCCGATCAGCGAGACATTACTCATCAAGGTTTTCCTGACATTAAAGGAATATTTCCATTGCGAGCCGATATACTGAGTACCATCCGGAAGGGGAAGAAGGTATTTAAAACCTTCAAGGTCATACAGGCTGGGCGAATAAGTACCGCCGAACCATTCCAGTTCGACGGATAAATAGTCAAGAAGCTTGAATGTCGGGAAATTGAAACCGAATATGACCGGAATGCGCTTCCAGATATCGGAATATGCATTGTCTATCGTATTTCCAGTATCGATCACATATTTACCGGCTACAGGGAGGCCGTTCGAACCCAGCTCTGGGGTATAAGGTGTAATACTTGTCACACCCAGTATTGCTGATTCGCCATACAATATTCCATCTTCCTTGCCAAAAATCTGTGAAATGTCCGTGGAAAGAAGTCCTTTGGGATCTATGGAAAGTCGTGCCATCACCTTGGTCCCGCCCCAACTGAATGTATCAAGCTCACCGGAGCTGGTATAGTACGTGTTATATCTCGAGGTACTCGGTTTGTCCAGAAACGGCACTGCAGGAATCAGCCGGTCAAACATGATACCGGCGCCAAAATCCAGTAGCCCCGGCACCTTGTACCCTGCAAGCAAAGAGAGCGACCAGTCATTCATCGGCTGAACCTGCGTTTCAGTGGTAAAAAAGAGATCCAGGGAGAGATTATGAAAGATTTCGGCATTTGCCCGCAATCCGGTCAAGGTCGCATACGCCTGGTCAAACGCAGTCTCGATATATGTCGGATGTTCACCGGTCCGGAAAAGATACTCGCCGAGATTCTTCGCCTCGAGATCGTATTTATAGGGAATTACTCCTGCCGAAAAATTCCATGCTACGGCATCTCTGCTGCCGAAACTGGCAATGCCTTCGGCATCGGCCAGCCAAACCGTGGCGTGTTGATTGAGCGGATTTAATGGACCGGTTGAGGAATTCATGCGGGTCCAATCCCACGTATCGTCCCAAAGCTCGATTTCCGGTAGTACCACCATGCTGAAATGCTGGTTAAGAGTGGCTTTTACTCCCACTTCAGCATACTCATCGGCTACCCACGGTGAAAACGGCATTGGTCCAGGATCCCCGACGTATTGACACTTAACGAATTGACCTTCTTCAATGGCCGCCATGCCCGCCCATTGAATTTTTGGGGCGGTTGAGTCCTGTGCAAATAGCGGCGTTTCAAAAATCAAGCATCCCGAGAAAAATAAGACGAAAAATAATCGGCTTTTCATCAATGTATCCCTTTCATGGCATGCAGATGGTGAGACCATTACAGACTGTACTGCAATTTAAGCCACCAGCCCCATTCATCGGGTTGTATAAAAACTTCCTCGGGATCGGCAAATTCGGCATAATAGGCATCATGACGAGTATGATCTCTGGCAATCTGGCCGATTATCGAAAGACTTCCCCAGACAGTTTTCCGGACATTGAAAGAATACTTCCAGCTATCACCTCTTGTATAAAGCACCGTTTGGCCGGTAGTATTCAGCGTTGGAATAATCGGCTGGGGAAGGGTATACACTAAATTTTCATAATTATACAGACTTGGCGAGTACGGCCAGCCATAATACTCCAGTTCGACGGATAAATAATCGAGCAGTTTGAATGTCGGAATATTAAAACCGAACATTACCGGAATGCGTTGCCAGATATCGGAGTAAAAGTTCATGGTACTATCCGGGACAAGATTACCCGATGCATTTTTAGAATATGCAGTAAAGCTGCTCAAGCCAAGTATCGAGGCCTCGGTATAGAGTATTCCATCTTCCTTACCAAAAATCTTTGAAATGTCTGAGGGGAGAAACCCCTTGGGATCGAAGGACGCCCGCGCCATTATCTTGGTCCCGCCCCAACTCAAGGTGTCGAGAATGCCGTTACTGGTATAATAAGCATTGGAACTTCCGGTATCCGGGTGGTCCAGCAATCCCGACACCGGAAGCAGTCGGTCGAACATAATTCCGGCGCCGACATCAAGCAAATTCGGCACTTTATACCCGGCCAGAACAGATAGTGACCAGTCATTTATCGGGATGATCTGCGTCTCCTGCGTGAGAAGAACGTCCACTGAAAGGCCTCCGAGCATCTGAGCATTCAATCGCAAACCGGTCAGCGTCGCATAGGCATCATCGAAAGAGGTCTCGATATACGCCGGATGTTCGCCGGTCCGGAAGAGATATTCGCCGAGGTTTTTTGCCTCCAGATCGTATTTAAACGGAAATACTCCTGCCGCAAGTGTAAAGGCCAAGGCATCTTTGCTCCCGCAGCTGTAAATTCCCTCGGCATCAGCCAGCGATATTGTCATGTGCTGAATAAACGGGTTGGAGGCGCTGCCGTTTTCACCCATGGTCGTCCAGTCCCAGGTGTCATTCCACAGCTTTATTTGAGGCTCGACAATAGCGCTGAAATGCGAATTAAGCGTGGCTCTGAGTCCCAGCTCGGCATATTCATCGTTTAACCATGGACTGTAGGGCATGATCTCCCGTATATACCCTTGACTGCCGCCGCCGTTTGGCAGATGGGTGTAATCACATTTGACGAACTGCCCTTCCTCTATCGCAGCATTAGCCATGACATCAATTTTAGGGGCGACCGTGTCCTGAGCGAATGTTAGGGTCACGAATACGAAACCACACAACCAGAGTGTTGCGAAAAAAAAACGGTTCTTCATCAAAAATTCCTTTCAAGCAAGGTTATCAATGGAGTCCGGCTTATTATCTTGCAATAAAGATCTTTTTCGTCATGCCGCCCGCGGCTTTATGACTTACCGATAGTAAGTAAGAACCGGTTGCAAGGCCTTTTGTATTGATACTGAGGCCCGCCGGGACAACGGAAACCGGGCAGGAGACCACATCGCCGTTGAAATTCACGACCCGCACGTTCCAGCCCGTTGAGTTCTTATTGGCAAAAGAAACAATGACGGAATACTGCAACTGCCTGATGGAAATCTTATTAAGAGCGACTACCGCAATACTGCGTTTCAAAACCGGCGTCGTAAGGAACGGCAGGGAAGTAGTATCGGCGGCAACACTTTGAAGCGTGATCGATGCCCCCGTATATCCCGTGGCCGATGCGGAAACCGTAATCGGTCCCGGCGTATTGGTCGATTTGACCATTATCGCGCATTTTCCCGCATAGAGCTTATAGGGGTTGGTACCGAAGGCATTTCCCGGACCGCTGACATTAAACGAAACGGAAAGGGTGTCGGTATTTTGCCCCACATCCGTGTTATCGACGCAAAGACCCGTGGCGCTCCGGAGAGAAGCCGTGATGATGGATACGTCACAACTGTCGGCGATCAGAATAGAGGTGTCGGCATCAAGTTGCAGGTGTGTTGCGGTAATGTTCGGTACGGGAACGCTGTCCGGTACCCCCGTCCAGTAGTTTCGATAAAGATAGAATATTGCCTTGGGAATTCGCATATGGTCAACAACGCCCATGGGATTCACTCCTCCTGAGTGATCCGACCAATAATCGTTGAAAGCCCATAAACATGCGCCGGCCAATGTATTAAGCCGGGAGGTGGTGAGCAATCCGATCCAATCATTCCAAGCCTGATACGCGTATCCGCCTGAGGACAGATCATCGGACATCTGCCCTCCGTTACCGGCACAGCCACGATAGCACCAGTATATCCATCCCTGATGATATTCCGTATTAATAATCCGCTTCACCAAGGTTGCGCACGGACCGTACAATTCACCGTAATTCTGGCCCTCAATATCGGAGTTATCGCTCGTGAGAAGCTCCGGTATATCGAGATTATTATCGGCCAGATATGTAAAGCGTGTTGAGTCCAGCGTATGGGCGATTACACCCTCCGAGGGAATCTGCTGTGGTGCATCATAGGGAGCCGGCGGCTCATTAAATAGACCCCATGCAATAATTGAAGGATGATTATAGCCGACCTCGATCAATTCCCGCATACAACTGTCCAGATGAAGGAACAATGAATCTGGATACGTCCACCCATTTGCAAGGCAGCACCCCCATGTCGGCACCTCAACCATTACCAGCATGCCCAGTTCATCGCAGGCATTATAGAAAGAAGGGTCACGCGGGAAATGCGCGCACCGGATCAGGTTGGCGCCCATCTGTTTAACCATGCCGACCTCTTTAAAATAGCGCGAACTCGGAAGCGCGCTCTCGATCCAGCCTATCGACTGATGCAGACTCACGCCCTGAAGCGTATCTGTTACTCCATTAAGGGCAAATCCAGCCTGCGGTGTCCAAGTATACCATCGAACTCCAAAGCGATCGACATAATCATCGACAAGCACCCCCTTCAGGAATACCTGCGTATAGAGGTAATAGAGATTTGGCGTCTTACAAGTCCAAAGAGCCGGGTTGTTGATCGTGATCACTGTATCAAAAGTCACCCTGCCATTGGCGGACACTGCCTGAGTCTGGCTGTCAATCGCTATCCCCTTGGTAGAGGGAAAGGCGATAACGTAACGAACAGTAATAATTCCCGGAGCGATGGAAGCAACCGGCGTAGTTATATGTACTTGCGCACTTGCAGAATTATAGGTCCCCGGAATGGAAATCCTTTGGCTCCAAAGCGGAATGCTGCAGCTATCGGTGCAGATCAGCCATACGTTTCGGTACAAGCCACTGTAAAGATAATAATCCGCGTCCCCATTGTAGTCCGTCCGTCCAGGAGGAATAAGATCGTTGAGAGTGTTGTCGAGTTGAACGGCAAGGACATTTGTTCCGGTAAGGGATACCTGATTTGAAATATCGAATTGGAACCACGTATACCCGCTGTTATAATGGACTCCCAGCGGTCTTCCATTCAACCAGACTGAGGCAATCTGCATAGCGCCTTCGAACTCGACGGTGACCTTCCCGGTGTGCTGGGCCGATGCCGGCACGGTAAAATATTTGCGATACCAGCAGATACCCTGATAACGGACTTTTTCTCCGGCTGTAACGCCGGTAAAAGCCGGCACCGCAGGATCATCATAGGAAGCCGAATGGGGAACATTTACTGTTTGCCATCCCGCATCGGTGTAACTGCTATCGTACGGATTACCTGAACCAGTTGGCGTGCCCTGATAAAACTTCCATCCATAGTCAAGACTGGTCTTGGAACGTACTTTATAAATCCTCTGCGGGTAAAACTCCGCCGGAGAGGCAATAATCAAAATTCCGACGCAGATGCATACGGCTACCGCCCATCTCTCAAACCGCATAAAATCCCCCTCTTGCTGCCTTGTAAGACAGACAATAGAATGTGTTTAATAACGGAATTGACCAGCTTCCGGAAAACGTATCCTATTAAATTACAAAATAGTCAGAAATAGTGCAAGGAACTTTTTCTTCATTATTCTTAATTATAGAAAGTAACAGTTACGAAGATTTCATATAATCGCCCTATTATTATATCGGTTGAAATATCGTAAGAGCACTGAATTCATCGACATGGTTCTATTACTACGTTTCCGATGCTCCTTCTGTGAGCGTGATCGATGAGCTAAATATCATGGAAAACCTTGATGATGACCGTATCTCGACGACATAGAGCAATTGCTGAAGTTCATGGATGCGGCGGCGCTGTTTTGCGGTCAACGGAACTCGCCGCAAAGGCAAATGGCTTTTCTCCCTTCCGCATCGTGTTCAATACCCAATCCAATACCACGTCGGCCTGCTTTGCAGCGGCAATTGCGACGCAGGGAGCATAAGGCTTCAGCCTCTCACTTACCGCAGCAACCGAATCTCCGATAAGAAAAAAACGATCATGAATCTTCCGGGTAACAATCCGATCGCTTGACCCATAGCCAGCCAAGCCACTGACGCTCACTAATAGCTTCCCCGAGTTCATGAATGTCTGGACGAGAAGAGCTTTGCACCCTGGATGATCGAACGCTTCGATAATGACATCGCATTCCCCGAAGATCACCTGCACATTGGTTGAATCGATCCGCACGGCATGCATCTCGATGACAATGGCGGGGTTCAGAGTACGCAGCAGTTCGACGAGACAATCGGTCTTCAACCTGCCGATGTGCTCCGGGAAATAGGCCTGCCGGTTAAGATTAGTCGCCTCGACAGAATCAAAATCAACCGCGACAAATCGTGTGAAGCCGCACCGTGCGAGGTTCATGGCACAGTTGGATCCCAGGCCGCCCAGACCGGCAATGCCGATTTTTACCAACCGAATGGTATTGAGTTCATCCGGCGAAAAATAGTTTGGAAGCATCTTTTGAAAAGCATTATCCATGAAATACTGCTCCCCGTTTCCCCATTATTTTATAAAAGGGCCATCACGTTCGGTAAAATACCACTTACTCAATGGAGATTGCCCCAGACCGGATTACTGGTGAACTTGTTTATCATACGCCATACACTGCCATACACTATAAAAAACGGTAATGCCGAGTAGTCATCT
>JBEKOX010000078.1:0-11603 GCA_049521335.1 Chitinispirillaceae bacterium | reverse complement strand
GCCAGTCGATATTTTCCCGCTGCGCGTTCATTGAACGGTCCTTTCGGCCGACAACGACGCCACGATCGCCTTGAAACGATCGCCCCGCTCCTCGTAGTCGGCAAACATGTCGAAACTCGAACAGCCCGGCGAAAACACGACTACGTCGCCCGGAAGGCCGTGGCGCGCCGCGGTCATGACCGCCTCGTCAAGCGTAGCGCATCGGTATACCGGCACGATTTCCCCCCACTCGCCCTGCATCCGGTCGGCGGCCTCGCCGATAAGGTAGACGTCGCATACCTGGCGCCCGAACGCCGGTTTGATAAGAGAAAAATCGCATCCCTTGTCCCTGCCGCCCGCGATCAGGTGCACTCGGGCCGCGAACGCGGTCACGGCGCACAGCACCGACTCGGCGGTGGTTGATTTCGAATCGTTGTAGTACCGCACGCCCGCCGCTTCGCCGGAAAATTCGAGCCGGTGCGGCAGGCCCCGGAAACCCGCGAACCCCCTGCCGACGGCCGCATCCCCGATTCCCGCGATCCGGGCCAGCGCCGCCGCCGCCGCCGCGTTTTCGAAATTGTGGCGTCCCTTGATCAGCATATCACGTACGTCAAGAATGGTCCCCCGCGCGCCGCCGAAGCGGTAACGGATCGCGCCCGCGCCCTCGTCGTACCAGAAGCCGTCGCCGGGGCCGGGCATGCTGCCGAAAAAGATCACGTTGGTCCGCTTGTTCATCGCGTTTGCCCATGCGGTAAGTCTGGCGTCGTGCACATTCAGCACCAGATAATTATCTTTTGTGAAATTGTCGGCGATCCGTTTCTTCGCCGCGTAGTAGTCGTTTTCGGTGCGATAGCGATCCAGGTGGTTCTTGAAAAGATTCAGCACCGCGCCCGCCCTGGGCCTGAAGCGGTCGATCCCTTCGAGCTGGAAGCTCGAAACTTCCGCGGCGATCCACGCGTCACGCGGCAATCCGGCAGTGATGCCGATAAGCGGGATGCCGATATTGCCGGCGACCGCCGTTTCCTTTCCCCCCGCCTTGAGCGCCTCGCCGAGAAGCGATACGGTCGTACTCTTGCCGGTGGAACCGGTAACCGCCAGGAAATTCGCCTCGCTCGCCCGGAAACCGAGTTCGAGTTCCGACCAGACCGGGATTCCCCGCGCGCGCGCCTGGAGCAGGATCGGCAGGTCGGACCGCGCTCCCGGCGAAATCACGATGAGGTCGGTTTGCAGGAGCGCCGCGGTATGTCCCCCGCCCTCGTGCGCCGCAAGCGCGAGCCCGTGCGCCGAAAGAAGCGCCTCGAGCTTTTCAACCGCGCACGAATCGCTTATGAAAATGTCGACGCCTTTCGACCGGAAATACGCGGCCGCGGCAAGCCCGCTGCGGCCGGCGCCGAGTATGCCCGCGCGGCGCGGAAAGGTCGCCCTGAGATCGAACGTCTCAGAAGTTTTCATAGACCGTCTCCAGGCGCACGCCCCGCGATCCCTTGACCAACACCATATCGCCCGGCGCGACCATGGCGCGCAGCGGCGCTACCGCCCCGGCGGCCGTTGGTACCACGGCAATGCCGTTCTTCATGCCGGAATCCGCTCCTACGGCACCCTTCGCGACCTCCCCGGCGAACTCCCCGACCGCGACGATTTTTCTCACGCCGTTCTTTACCAGCAGCCGACCAAGCTCCCGGTGAAGCCGTGGCGCGTAACGGCCGAGCTCCAGCATGTCGCCGACCACCGCCGCCCGGCGATGCGACGCCGCCGTTGCCGCCAGCTGCTCGACAGCGATCTTCATGGAAGAGGGGTTGGCATTGTAACAATCGACGATGAACTCGACCTTTTTCTTTTTTTCGATGGCGCCGCGCATATCAAGGGGCTCCATTGTCGCGAGGGCCGAGGCGATTTTCTCATCCGGAACGCCGCAGCGCCGTCCGAGATAGATCGCCGGCAGGGCGCTGTACAGGAAATGGCGTCCGCGCGCGGTCAGGTGGAATCGATGGCCATCGACCTCGAAATCGAGGCCCGCGTCCGGGTCGAATCGCACCCGGTCGGGACGCACGGAACAGGTGCGGGAACAGCCGAAATAAACGCTCCTCGTTCCGGAACGCCTTGCCTCCGCGACGACCCTCGCGTCGTCGCCATTTGCAAGGAGGAATCCATTCTTCTTATTCAGACCGTCCAGAATTTCAAATTTCGCGCGCGCGGTATTCGACAGCGTGCCGAAGAGGCCGACATGGGCGTAGCCGATATTCGTGACGACCGCGATGTCCGGCCGGGCGATCTTCGACAAAACGGAAATTTCCCCGGGATGGTTCGCCCCCATCTCGACGACGCCCGCCCATTCGTCTCCCTTGAAACGCAGGAGGCTCAGGGGAACGCCCAGATGATTGTTCCAGTTGGACCATGTTTCACAAACAGGAATAATGGAGCCCAGAACGGCGGCGATGAAGTGACGGGTGGTCGTCTTGCCGCTGGAGCCGGTCACGCCGATGATGAGGCAGCCGACCTCGCGGCGGTATCGCGCCGCGGCCCGCTGCACCGCGGCGAGCGGATCGACGACCGCGATGAGTTTCGCCCGGTCGCCCGTCGCGCATTCGACCGTCGCCCGTTTATCGACGATGGCCGCCGCCGCGCCCGCGGCGAACGCCGCGCCGACGAAGCGATGGCCGTCATTTTTGTCGGTCGCGATTGCCACGAACACGTCGCCGGGCTTTATCATCCGGGAATCGCTCAGGACCGTCGGCACGGTCCTTTCCCTTGCGCCGGCGCTCAGGCGCGAAACGCCGTTGCTCCAGGCGATGAGATCGCCCAGCGTGAGCGGGCGGGGGGCCGGATCGTGCGGTTTACGCATGGGTTTTCATCCCGTTCCAGAGCGCCGCCGCGACTTCGCGGTCATCGAAAGGGCGGCGCACCCCCGCGACCTCCTGATAGGTTTCATGGCCCTTGCCGGCGATGACGATGCAGTCGCCTTGCTTCCCGAGCGTGAGGGCCTGCCGTATCGCTTCTTTTCTATCGACAATGACCCGGTGCTGAAAGTCAAGCGGCATCCCGGCAAGAATTTCGTCGATGATCGCCTCGGGCTTTTCGCCGCGCGGATTATCCGAGGTCACGATCGCCTCATCGGCGAGGTCGGCGACCGCGCGCCCCATGAGGGGCCGCTTGGTCCGGTCCCGGTCCCCGCCGCAGCCGAACACGCAGATGATCCTGCCTTCCGTCATCGGCCGGACCGCCTGCAGGATGTTCGTGAGCGCGTCGGGAGTATGGGCGTAATCCACGACTACCGTAAACGGCGCATCGAGCGTTGCGACGTCCATCCGTCCGGCAACGGTGCCGACCTCGGCGAACGCCGCCTCGATCATCGAGGGGGCGAGGGCCCGGTCGATAGCCCGTGCGCCGGCGTAGAACGCGGCCATATTATAGATATTGAACGTTCCGCGCAGCGACGAGGCGAAGCCGACGCGCTCGTTGCCTTCGAGGAGCTCGATTTCGGTCCCCTGCCAGCCGCAGGAAAAATTGACTATACGGATATCGGCGTCCGCCGCCTTGCCATAGGTCACCGTATGGTCCGGCCCGATTTCGGCGGCCAGACGGCGTCCCCAGACATCGTCGATGTTCACGACGCGCCACCCCTCTTTTTTCACGAAATCGGTGAAGAGGCGCTTCTTTGCCTGGTAGTATCGCTCCATGGTACGGTGAAAATCGAGATGATCCTGCGTCAGGTTGGTGAATACCGCGCAATCGAAGGCAAGCCCGCCGACGCGGTCGAGCGAAAGAGAATGCGATGAGACCTCCATGACAATCGCCTTCGGTGCCGCCGCGGCGCCGGCGAGGAACCGGAAAATCTCGATCGCCTCCGGCGTCGTGTGCGATGCCGCGGCGCGCGCGCCGCCGAGCTCGTAATCGATGGTCCCGAACATCCATACGCCTTCGGCGCCGAACCGTTTCTCGTACCATTTACGAAATAGATGCGCGACGGTGGTCTTGCCGTTTGTTCCGGTGATGCCGACGAGCTCCATGGCGGCGGTAGTGACGTTCCAGAGCGCCGCGCCGAGCCTGCCGAGCGCTATGCGCGCATTCGCCACCTGCGCCCAGGGAACGCGGCTTTCTGGAAGGGAATCTTCGCACACGATCGCGCAGGCGCCCCGCGAAAGCGCATCGGCAATGAACGCCCTGCCGTCGACCCTGGTTCCCGGAATGGCCACGAAGAGGTCTCCTGGCTTGACCCTCCGCGAGTCGGCGGTTATATCGACGACCTCGGCGGCGGCGGCGTTGCCACGGGCACGAATCGGGATTCCGGATTTACGCAGCAGCGTGTCGAAGTTCATAGTCCGCGTCGTTTTCGTTGCCAGCCAGGGCCGCCCCGGCCGGATTACTGTTTCCCGTATGCGCAGATGAGCGTGCAGGCGTGCGCCGCCGCGAACCGCATGCCGGCCGGCGGGTTCTGGCGGCAGACGATCCCGGCGCCGACGACATACGGTTCGAGTCCCTGCATTTTGACAAGATTGATCGCGTCGCGCGCATCCCGGCCGCACACCTCGGGAACCAGAAGGCCGCCGGTATCATCGGGCGCGACAACGGAATCGTTTCTCCCTGTTTTCCCTGAAGAGGGCGGTTCATTCGATGCGACCACAGCGCCTTTGCCGTTGCCGCGCGCGAGGTTTTTGCGATCATTCAGGATTCTATCCGCATAATCGAAACCGGGCCGGCTGATGATCTGGGTCATGATTTTCTTGAATGCCGGCGCGGCCGTGGCGCCTCCCATGAGGTTGTTCGCGGGTTCATCGATGAGAACGCCGCAGAGCAACACGGGATGATCGGAGGGCAGAAAACCGATGAAGGAGGCCCAGGACCGAGTCATGGAGTAACTTCTCCCGTCAAGCTTCTGCGCGGTGCCGGTTTTGCCCGCCACGGCGACATCCGCGATCGCGGCCTTTTTGCCGGTGCCGCTGTCGACCACGCCCTTGAACATGGCGCACAGGCGGCGCGCGGTCTCTTCCGATACCACCCGGCGGACGGGTTGGATCGAGGCCTGCTCGACCACGACGCCGTTATCCGCGACGATCTTTTCGCATATTTGCGGTTTGACCAGTACGCCCTTGTTGGCGATCGCGGCATAGGCCGCCATCATCTGGAGCAGCGTGACAGAAATTTCCTGCCCGAACGCCATGGTCGCGAGCGTGCGGCCCGACCAGGCGTTTACCGGGTGGAGGATGCCGCACCCCTCGCCGGGAAGCTCGACGCCGCACCGGGCGCCGAACCCGAAATCACGCGCGTACCGGTAAAGCCGCTGCGCGCCGAGGGCCATGCCGACCTTTGCAAAGCAAATATTGCTCGAATAGGCGAGGGCCTGCGCGAAGGTAAGTTTCCCGAACGGCTCATGGTCGCGGATCGGTTCGTGGCCGACGATGAAAACGCCGTTATCGCCGTCGAGAACATCGTTCTCTTTTTTCACCTTTTCCTGCAGGGCGGCGCTCGCGGTAACGAGTTTGAAAGTCGATCCGGGTTCGAAAATGGCGGTGATGCAGCCGTTCTGCTGCTGTTCGGGCGTGCCGGCGCCCGGAACGTTCGGGTCAAAGGACGGCTCGTTTACCATCGCCAGAATCCTGCCGCTTCCGGGATCCATCACGATACACCGGCCGCCGCGCGCGTGGAGCGTCGCGACCGACTCTTTCAGCACATCGTACACTATTTTCTGGATTTCGGCATCGATCGTGAGAAAAACCGAGGCGCCCGCACGGGGCTCCTTGCTCGGCAGCCCGATCTCGCGGTAGCAGCGATTGCGGCCGTCGCGCTGGACAATGGTCCATCCATCCTCCCCGCGCAGGTATTTGTCGTAGGAATATTCCACGCCGCTCAGGCCGTACCCGTCCCTGCCGATGCAGCCGGTCAAGGAACCCGCGGCCGGTCCGAGAGGGTACGCCCTTTTGATCGAAGGAGTGGTTCCAGCCGCGGCGCCTAAGAGATCGATCGAGAGCGAAAGATCGCTCTGCGTATTGGCGGAGAGCACCCTGCCGCACCGGTCGCGGATGTCGCCGCGTCGGGCCGGGACGATGCAGCGCTCCTGCGACTGCATCCTGCTGCGTTCGGCGAGTTCCGGGCTCCGCACTACCTGGACGATGAACAGCCGCCCCGCCACTGCGAGACCGCCCAGCATGAAGAGCAGGCAGATAAACTGGAGCCTCGCGCGGAAACGGTTCATTCGCCCGCCTCTTTCAGGGTTCGGCGATCCTGGACCGTGGCCAGAAGTTGCGCCATGGCATCGGCCGATTCAGGGCTTTTCGCCTGTTCATCGCAGGGGATGATGGTGATCCGATCCGACGCGGGGTATTCGAGTTTCAGCGCCGCGCGCGCAAAGGCTTCGATCCGTTCGTTGCCGGACATGCGCCCGCAGGTGATCTCGAGCGCGGCAATACGACGGTTCATGGCGGAGACGGTATCGGTCATTGCCTCGATTCTCATGGAGGTGCTCGCGATATAGGCCTGCTTCCAGACGATGACAAGCGGCAGGGCAATAACGGCGAGGAGCGCGACAAGTCCGATGAACATGCTGCGGACGCGGACAAGCGGGGCTCCGGGATCGATGTATCGATGTTTCATCACCTGGAGGCCTCGGTTCGTTCGGCCGCCCGCAACCGGGCGCTGCGGCTTCTCCGGTTCAGCGCAAGTTCAGCCGCCGAAGGCCGGATCGCTTTTTTCGTGATGCGCTTTAACAACGGGGTTCTGTCGCACCTGCATTGCGGCAGTTCGGGAGGACAGATACAGGAGCGCTCCTGCTCCCGTATATATTCCTTTACCAGACGATCTTCGAGAGAGTGGTAGGAGATCACGACGAGACGTCCCCCGGCCCGCAGGACCGAGAGCACCTTGGATAAAAAGCGCTTGAGTTCGCCAAGTTCGTCATTGACGGCAATACGCAGCGCCTGAAAAATTTTCGCAAGCAGGGCGATCGGCATCGGCTCTCCCGCCACCCGGGCGCAGCACTCCCGCAGGTCCATCGAGGTCATTGCCGCATGCCGCATCCCCGTATCTTTAATCGCCGCAGCAATCCTCCCCGGCCGCTGCACTTCACCGAATGTACGGAGGATATCCGCCAGTTCGTCGACGGTGGAATTCCGGATGAGCTCGTGCGCGGAGATCCCCTGCGAGGGGTCCATGCGCATATCGAGGGCGCCGTTCCGCTGGTAGCTGAAACCCCGCGCCGGTGCGTCGATCTGGCGGGATGAAACACCGAGATCGATCAGGATGCCGTCGAGCAAGGGGATGCCGTGCCGGAGGAGAACCTCATCGATCTCGGAAAATCGCGCCTGTTCAAGAATGAATCGGGAACGCATCGGCCCGAGGCGGTCGCGGGTCCATGCAATGGCCTCCCCGTCGCGATCCAGGCCGATCATGACGCCGTGCTCATCGAGCCTGTCCGCCATGGCGCGGAAATGGCCCCCTCCTCCCAGCGTGGCATCGAGATAGACGCCGTCGCGCTTGTGAGGAATCAGGTTCAGTACCTCTTCCAGCAGGACTGGAGCGTGATAGAACAGCTCGCTCATTTTTTCAAGAGTCCGGCTTGCACCGACTGGAAAAAGATGGTATCGAAATCCGTATCGTTTTCGAGATAGGCCGCGTACCGCGACGGTTCCCAGAGCTCGATATGCGTTTCATGACCGATAAGCGTAATGGCGCTTTTAATGCCGGCGATACCCAGCTGATTGGCGGCGAGGGCTATTCTCCCCTGGGCATCGAGCGTCGATTCAGCGGTGGTGTCATACAATTGACGTTTGTAACGCAGGGTTTCGGGCGTCTCGGGACGGGAGTTGAGTTCGGCAACGTAAAGGTGCCAGTAGTTCTGGGGATAGGCTCGCAGGCAACCTCCCGGCGCCCGGCAGATGATAAAGGTCTCGGCGGCCTCCGGAAGAAGCGCCTTGCGGAACTTGGCCGGAATATTTACCCGTCCCTTATTGTCGACGGAATAATCAAATTTGCCATGAAACCCCGACATACGATCTCCCATTTTCTCCCACTGTTACCAATTTCTACCCACTATAATAAATAATTAAAGAATTGAAATCAAGGATTATTTATCCTGGAGACCGAAAGGGGAAGGAAGTCCCTCCCGCCGCGAGCCCTGAGAGGTGAGGGAAGGAACAACTATATATTGTATAGTTAAGTGCAGAATGTACTACATATTGTAGTTACGTGTGAGTTTCGATCGACGTCAATCCCGTGCAGGGAGAAGGGGGCAATTCCACGCAGGAGCATGACTTTACAGATTGGCACACGTGAACGGTCTGCCGAAGCCAACCCCGCTCCCCGTAATTTCAGCCAATGTATGCGCACGCTTTATCTATATTACGGTACTACGGTATGGCCAATCACCGGTGCATCAGGCGATTAACCGCACAACGATCCCGATGCACCTCTCTTAACCTATAGTGAAGGAGGCGGTATGAAGCATTCGCTTACGGCGTTCTCGATTTTAGCGCTGGCGTTCGCCTGCGTTGCCTTTTCCCAGGATAAACCGAACGCCGCTCCAGTCGGCCGCGACAGCGTGCAGCAGATGATGCCCGGGCCCGGCGGCGCGGCGAAAGGGTGCTGCATGAAAGAGAAAATGATGTCCGGATCGCAGTGCTGTCCCGGCGGTTTCATGCCCGGGGGGGGCTTTTGCATGCAGGATCACCGGTTCATGCAGCCGGGCTGTTTCATGTCCCGCCACCCGAAGCTGTTTCCCGTATGCATAGCGTTCTTCCTGATGATAATAGCGCTCCTGAATATCCTGTTGACAATTCTGGTATGCGCGGATATGGCGAAACTCGGCGCGTTCAAGGCCATCTGGATACCCATCATCCTGCTTTTCGGCATTCCGGGAACCGGGCTCTACGCGCTCTTCAGGATCGGGGACATGATAAAAGCGGCAACGAAATAAGAATTTTTCCAGATTTAACAGCACAAAGACGACTCCCGCGACAGCAAGGGTCGTCTTTTTTTACGTTCGTTCTGCCTGCTCACTTTCTTCTGCAGATAAATTCGCCTTTGCCTATCGGGACCGTTACGCAGTCAAACCGCTGATCGTTTTCCGCTTTGAGAATCATGCCTTTTATAAATTCAAAATGGTTGGTCGCGTTATCGGCGACCACCATTCCGCCGCTGACCAGCCTTTCCGCCACAATATCAAAACACTTTTCATAAAGATGTTTTTCGCAATCCAGAAAGCAGAAGGCAATCTCAATGATTCCCGTATATTTTTGGAGAAAATCCCCTTCAATCAGTTCTATTCTGTCCGACACGCCTGAAAGAGAAAACGTATCCCTTGCCAGGGCAACCTTTTCAGTCGATATTTCATAGGTCCTGAACCTGTCTTTTCTGTTTTTCAAAGCCAGTGAAATCCAGAGAGAAGAATACCCCGCGCTCGTCCCGATTTCAATAAACTCCCCCTTGGGACAATTTGCCGCGAGCAATGCGATGAATCGGCCCGTTTCCGGCGGTATCTGCCGAAGCCGCTTCGGCATTTCCGTTCCATCGGTTCTATCCCGACTATCAACTTCCTCCAGATATTGCATTCTTTCCTGCATTGGGGGGGTGATTTCGTGGAACATTAATTATTCTGCCTTTCTCCGCGCCAAGGAGGAGCGATTATTATTGCACCAAAACTTATATCCAAAAGAATATAATCCTTTGTACTAACATTACAATTATAAACATTGGCTAGAAATCGGCTCATGCTGCGGTCCGTTTGCGTCGATTGTACGTCGATCTGCATGAAATATGCCTTTCCATAAGCCGTATATGGCGATTTCTGGTGTGCGGAGCTGAAAAAAGCAAAAAGAATCTTCTCGAAAAAACATAATTCGGTTTTGGACCGACGACATGTTATAAAATAGAGGCGGCTATTTAAAAAACGAAAGGAATTTCTAAGGAATTCAAGAACCTTGAATAGCATGAGGCGAAAACAACCTAGTGAGTAAAAAGGAGGGGAAATAATTATGTGGTCAAAAAACCTTGAAGTAAAAAACAACGACTTTCAGAAAGAAGAACAATTTTTTAAATCGAATCTTGATGATCTTGAATTCTCTATCGTTAAAAGGCTTTATACTGATTGCCTCCCTTGTTTTAAAAATATGGAATCCACAGACTACGGAAAAAGCGATAAGCCTTGGACAAATAAAGTAAAAGAAATCTTAACAACACTTGGTAAAGAAAATAATTTTCTAATATTTCCTAATTCTGATGAGGGCGAGTGGCTATTTGATGTTACATGGATAGACCCAGGCAAAAGCATTGTTTCTGAAGAATGCCTTTGGATGAATGAACCTAAGCTTATTCTTGCCTGTGAGTCTGAATGGCGGTCTGATCATAAATACTTTATTTTAAAGGATTTTTTAAAACTTTCATTTTCTAATGCTCGTATTAAGTTATTTATATATACAAATCAATATTTTCCACGATTAAATAAATCACCCGTAGATTTCTGCCGTGATTCTTGCTGCATTCAAAAGGCCAAATACTTGCTTATTGGCTTCCCTACAATAGATCAATATAGGGAGGGTAATAGCAAGTTTATAATTGATTCTTTTGAAAAATGATTTACGAGATTACAATATTTTAAAGGAAGGGTATTTTTTTACAATATCACATTGATCGGTACAATGCACAGCGTCATAATAAATAAAGTATCTATTAAGCGGATAACTGCACTGGTATAGGAGATATGCCATGAGAAAATTGATTATAACGATATCTATCAATATACTGATGATCTCATGTTATTGCTTTAGCCAAAATATTGATTCGCTTGAGAATGTCATTTCGGCTTTAAAAGAAGAGAATATAAAACTATCTTCACAATTAGCTAAATATACGCATAAAATACAAAATTCTCCAAAAGCGCAATCAATAAGTTATGATATCACATATAATAATGCAAAAGATATGCTAATGGATGGAAACGCTGCTTTAGGTAAAATTGCATGTTTTGAAGTTGAAAACGAGGGCTTTGATTCTGATGATGAAGGAGCTTATGTTAACGGAATAGCTTGTACCAATGATGGAGATGATGCATCAAGAGCCATAATTTTTATTCATTTTACATCTGATCAAAAATCCTATGTTGGATCTTGGAGTGGTTGCAGAAAAGTTAAAATAAAAATCACAAGCATGATAGGAGTTATGCATGCGAAATTGTTGGGGATTGAATAAACAGTAAGAATAAAAGACCCTTTTGTTAATGAACTGCCTCGCAGCAAGCTACGGGGCATCTAAAACCCACATATACAGAAGACAAAGGCAAAGCCGCAGCAAGCTGCGGGGAATTAGACTCATAGCGATTAAAACCGACACTACTGAGGGCGCCTCATGCTTCAGTGAAAAAATGCACAAATTTTGGCATGTAACGAAGAAGTAATCGGTATATATTTTTTGACCTTGCGTTAACGGGGCTGGAGGGTGTCGCCCGGCACGCGAAACCGGATTCCGGTTTATGGAAAAGTCGCCCTGAATTTCCGTTATAGCGTGCCAGATGCCTTTGGACTAAGGGTCTGTAAGAATTTCTGTGTAAGTGGGATTTGTCATTTTGGGATTCGGTTTTCAAAAATAATGGACATTTGATTGATGGCGGTTCCCCAGCCCCGGATCGGCATGGTCCATTT
>JBEKOX010000077.1:0-11738 GCA_049521335.1 Chitinispirillaceae bacterium | reverse complement strand
TGCCGAGCGCGCACCCGACCGTGACGCCCTGATCCGGGTAATCGAGCAGGCGAAGAGCAATCCTGCCGTCAAGGAGGTCTCGATCGTCTCGTCAAGTCAGGAGGTGGTTGCATCCAGCAATCCGGCAAAAATCGGCAAGCGGAAAACCATTACCGGCAAAGGGATCATCGTCCGGGAACAATTCGGCGTCAGCGACTCCAGCGGCAAGCACCTCCGCTACGAGGTCACCACGCCGATCGTGCGCGACAAGAAGGTCATCGGACTCGTCGTAACATCATTCATCGTCAACGATTTCAGCGAACTCCTCCACCGGCTCTACACGCGCAATATCGCCCTGGCCGGGGCCGCGTTTCTGGCCCTCTTCGTTCTCTCGTATTTCGTGCTGTATCAACTCATACGACCCGTACGCCGTCTCAACCTCGCCGCCGAATCCATTGCTTCCGGCGACCTCTCGGTGCGGGTCGACTACCGGAGCCGCGATGAAGTCGGCAGATTGACATCGGCATTCAACCAGATGACTGAAAAACTGCTCGAATCCAAGGATCTTGAGGAGAAACTCCGCATCATGGACCGCAGGGCCGTGCTTTCGGAGACTGCCGCGACCCTGGCGCATGAGATCCGGAACCCCCTGAACCTGATCAACCTGACGGCCGACCACCTTGCCCACTACTACCGGCCTGAAGATTCCAAACAGCTTGATGCCTATGAAGGGTTGATCGCCAGTCTCAAAGCCGAGGTCCGCCACCTCAATACCATGGTCGAGGAGTTCATGGCAATTGGTAAACCCATCCGGATCCGGAAAACACATTTTTCACTCGCCGAACTTCTGGCGCAGGTCGAACTTCTGGTCAAACAGCAATTGGTATCCAAACAGTTGATGTTCCGCTGCACGGTGCCGCAGGGACTCCTTCTTTACGGCGATCAGGAGCAATTGCGCCTCGTATTTTTGAATCTTCTGCTCAACGCCATGGATGTCTCCCCCGCAGGCGGCATGGTCACCGTTTCCGCCGAACGCGAGAGTTCCGAGGTAACCGTGGCCATGCAGGACGAGGGACCCGGTATAGATCCGAGCCACCTGGATCGGATATTTGAGCCTTACTTTTCAAAGCGACCCGATGGGGTAGGTCTCGGACTCGCCATGGCGAAACGGATAGTCGAAGCGCATGGCGGTTCCATCATTGCAAAAAACCTGGAAGGAAGAGGAGCCTGCTTTGTGATCCGGCTTCCCATGAATGAAGCATGATAAAGATCGTTCTGGTAGAAGACGACAATGCCCAGCGAAACATCATGGCGAATATCCTGCGCGCCGAAAACCATATGGTTTTTGAAGCGGCCAACGTGGATGCCGCCATTGCCATGGTAAAAGAAAACGATCCGGCAGTGATAGTTACCGACCTGAAGATGCCGGGACGAAGCGGGCTTGACATTGTCGATGAAATTTCACGCATGACTCTGCGGCCCGAGGTCGTGGTTATAACCGCCTTCGGTTCCATTGAAACCGCGGTCAGAGCCATGAGACTGGGAGCCTACGACTACCTTACTAAACCGCTCGAAAGGGATGAACTCCTGCTCGTCATAGAAAGAGCGGCGGAAAAATACCGTCTCCGCATAGACGGTATGAGCTTCCGCAATCAGCTGGCCAACCAGTCTTCCCATGGTCTTATTGCCGAATCAACGGCGATGAAGAGCCTGCTCGATATTGCACGGAAGGTCGCCTCAAGCGATGCAACGGTGCTCATTCGCGGAGAGTCCGGCACCGGCAAGGAGAAAATCGCCCAGCTTATTCATTATCTGAGTCCCCGTGGAAGCCGCCCGATGCAGAGCATAAATTGCGCGGCATTTCCCGAGACCCTTCTTGAATCTGAGCTCTACGGGTATGAACGAGGCGCCTTTACCGGAGCCCAGACGCGCAAAATCGGTATCATCGAAACCGCCGGTCAGAGCACCTTGTTTCTCGATGAGGTTGCGGATATGTCGCTCAATACCCAAGCAAAGCTGCTCCGAACGCTCCAGGAGAAAGAGGTGCGGCGGGTGGGAGGAACCTGCGCCATCCCGGTCGATATGCGGGTGATAGCGGCTACCAATAAAAATCTCGAAGAGGCGATAAAGAAAGGGAGCTTCAGAGACGATTTCTTCTATCGACTGAACGTGATCCCCATTTTTATTCCCCCCCTTCGGGAACGAACCGCCGATATCCCGGCACTCGTAAATTTTTTTCTCAGCCGACGCAGTAAGACCAAGCGAATCGCCCCTGAGGCAATGGAGAAACTGACGCATTACCCATGGCCGGGAAATGTCCGGGAGCTTGAAGCGGTCATGGAACGCACCATCATTCTCTCGGCTACCGAAACCATCGAGACTTCCGATCTTCCTCTTGAGATCCAGCGACCAGGAACAGCGGAAAACATGTCCTCGCAGGAGCCGTCACTGCCTGACGGGGGGATCGTCTTTGAGGAGTGGGAGAGGTCGATGCTCCAGAAGGCGCTTGAAAGAGCCGACGGCAATGTTGCAGAGGCGGCCAGACTTCTCGGTATGACGTACCGCACCTTTCAATACCGCGCTCAGAAATTCGGAATGATTGAAAAGAGTTCCCTGGCGGGAACCGACGAATAGCAGGTTAACGTTTTGGTCAAGACTCTTTCCCATTTGGTTGTCCCATATTCCTCCCCTTTTGATCTGAAAATTCAACCATATTTATGCTTATTTTTAATCATTATTTTATGGTAAACATTGAAAATTGCATTGCTTGTCACCTTATTGTACGATTGGCATGGATATTGTTTGTATGCTGATAGCAGTGAAGGAAAAAAGCCGAATGGCTTGTGATAGCAGTTCCACTCACCTAATTCTCAGGAGGTTTGTATGAAGTTGTACCATGCCCTTATGGCAGGTCTTATTGCCTGCAGTTTCGCCATCGCTCAGGACAGCGCCGCCACCGCAGCAGCCCCGATGGCAGCTCCCAAGGCGAAGCCAAAAGCCGCAATGGCTATGATGATTAAAGGCACCGTTGTCTCCGTTGATGCCATCGCCAACACAATCATCGTCACGCCGAAGGGCAAAAAGGCCGACGATACCCTCTCCACCACCGATAAAACGGTTGTCATGCCGAAGGGCAAGACCGTTGCCGATCTTAAAGCCGACGATAAAGTAACTGTTTCCTACAAGACTGAAGACGGCAAAATGGTCGCGACAAAAATTGTTCTCGCCCCAGCTCCGAAGGCCAAGAAAATGGCCGCTCCGGCAGCGCCAGCAGCCCCGGCAATGGGTTCGACAGGGCAGTAATTTTTTAGAGTTTCATTTTTCAAAAAATCTGCCTGCGAATTGATCCGCAGGCAGATTTTTTTTGTATGCACTGCCCTCACGAACCGAAGGTATTGCCGATTCAGCAAAATTCGCCTTGCTGATTACTGTGATGGTTGTTGCTGCTCCTGCGGATTCACTACTTCAATCTCCACCATTTCGGTACCGCCTTCAATAAGTCCGATCTTTTCCGCCGCTGCCCAGGAGAGGTCGATAATCCTTCTCTTGGTATAAGGGCCCCGGTCATTGATCCGTACAACCACCGAGAGGTTGTTCGTGAGGTTGGTCACCCGTACCAGGGTATTGAAAGGCAAGGTAGGATGGGCGGCGGTGAGTGCATTCATGTCGTACGCTTCTCCGTTCGCCGTTATATAGTTCTGCAGGTCTTGTGAATAGTAGGAAGCCATGCCGGTCTGCCGAAAGGTAGTTATAGGTTCGGGAAGAAGCTGCTTCGGCGTCCCTCCCCCCTTTCCCTGCGAGGGAGGAGCCACAAACCGCGAAGGAGCGGCGCACCCAATGGAGAGCGACAGTACGAAAACCGTTGCAGGAATATATCCTGCCGACCGAAGCGCGGTATGTACTTTACCCTTCATAAACTGTTATCCTCCCCTCAGCAGATTCTCGGCAACAGCTCACCGGATGGAACATCGACTACGCGCCTGCTCCCGATAGCGGTTTCCAGAAGCACGGCAACCCGGCCGCGCGGCTCCACGGTCCCGATGATACACGCCCCGTCGCCATGCACCACAGTCCGGCATGCGGCGACGGCAGCCTCAGCTTCTTCTGCGGGAACGATTGCCACAAATCGCCCTTCGTTCGCGACTTGGAGCGGGTCGAGGCCGAGGTAGCTGCAGGCGCCAGCCACCTCAGGCGGCACGGGAATGGCACTCTGACGCACCATTATCGTAACACCCGATGCCTCGGCTATCTCATTGAGCACTGCCGCGCATCCGCCGCGAGTGGCATCGCGCATAATCCGCGTATGCGGACTTGCCTTCAGGAGCGCATCGGTGCACCGATGAAGACTGGCGCAATCTGAAACCACGGTCGAGGCAAAATTAAGCCCTTCGCGTGCGCTCAGCACCGCGATCCCATGAAGCCCGATCGGCCCACTGAGAACTACCGCATCGCCAGACCGTGCATGTGCGACCGACAGATTGCGGCCCGCCGGTACGATACCTATACCACTGGTAGCAATAAATATGCCGTCGGCCTTCCCGCGATCCACCACCTTTGTATCGCCGCATTGGATAGAAACCCCGGCCGCTTTGCTCTCGTGCCGGATCGAACGCAGGATACGCCGTAGAAGCGCAACATCGAGCCCCTCTTCGATGATCATCGCCACCGAAATCGAGTGCGGCGTCGCCCCGACCATGGCGAGATCGTTTATTGTTCCGCATACCGAAAGTTTGCCGATATCACCGCCCGGGAACTCGAGCGGTCGTATGACAAACGAATCGGTGGTAAAAGCGCAGCGACCTTGTGGCAGTGTAAACACCGCAGCGTCTTCAAGCGGGGCAGCGGAGTCGATTCCAATCTCCGGCAAGATGACGGTATGAAGCAATTCGTCGAGGCCTCGACCACTGCCGTGATTGAGCAATATCGTATCGATCATTGCCGATCGCCATATTTAAAAGCCGCCGCGCATGAGCCTTCGCTGGAGACCATGCAGGGCCCGACCGGATTTTCCGGGGTGCATGCCGTACCGAAAAGCGGGCACTGCTCGGGCAGAATCATCCCTTTCAGCACGCTGCCGCAGGAGCACCCTGCCGGCATCTCCTCACCTGTCGCCTTCAAGCCGAAACGAACCGATGCATCGTAGGCCGCAAAGTGGGGCCGCAGGCGAAGACCGCTCTCCGGAAACGTACCGATACCGCGCCACACCGCATCACAGGGCTCATACACCTCCTCTATAAGTCGGAGAGCAGCCGGATTGCCCTGCGGCGGCACAACGCGCGTATATTCGTTTTTTACCGCAACTTCTTTTTTGACAAGAAGATCGAGCAAGCAGCAGATCCCGGCGAGAAGATCGAGCGCATCAAAGCCGGTGATGACGCCGGGAACACCCCGTTTGACAAGAGCACCATAAGCGCCGGCGCCGACGATCGCGCTCACATGGCCTGGAAGCAAAAATCCGCTGATGCAAAGCGACGGATCGGCAAGCAGAACATCAAGCGCGGGCGGCACCAGTCGGTGGGCGACAAAAAAAGAGAGATTATCGAGCCCTTCTACAGTCAGGGTTTTCATGGCTGCGGCGGTCGCGGGAATGGTGGTTTCGAACCCCACGGCCGTAAAAATCACCTCCCCATGAGTTTTCCGGGCAAGCTCGAGCGCAGCGCGGGGCGAAGTCACGATCTCGACGGCCGCCCCCGCAGCTTTTACTTGAGCAAATGACCTGCGAACCCCGGGTACGCGAAAGAGATCGCCGAACGTCGCGATCCGTACCCCCTCAAAAAGCGCGAGTTCCGCAACCGCATCAATGTAGGCAGCTGGAGTGACGCACACCGGACAGCCGGGTCCGGAGATGAGCCTGACATTTTCCGGGAGCAACTGCCGGATGCCGAGCCGCCCGATCTCCATGGTGTGCGTACCGCACACCTCCATGAGACGGACCTCGGGCAGGCGTTTCGCGAGCCTGGAAATCGCTTCGACGAGAGAACGGGCGGTTGTCGGATCATTAAAAGCAGCGCTATTCATGGTCCGCAATAGTCCGATACAAGTCACGGATGAGTTCCAGATTGGCCAGGGCTTCCTCCTCGGCATATTTCTGTATTGCAAAGCCGGCATGCACCATTACGTAGTCCCCGACTTTTACCCCGAGCAGTACGGAGAGATCCGCCGTGGTCACACACCCCCCCGCCTCAACCTTGGCAATATCGCCCTGAATCGACAGCACTTTTGCCGGAATCGCTAAACACATGCGCTATGCTCTCCCTGCCGCAGTCTTGACCTTTTGAAGTTCCCTGGTAATGTAGCCGATATGGGTCAGCTCCTCATGGATGATCTTCTCCACATCCCCTCTGCCGCTCGCAGCGCCAACCGCTTCACGCACCAGAGAGTAAAACACCACCGACTCTTTTTCAAAGGACATGGCGATGTTCAGAATATCCACGGGTGTTTTGCACTCTGCGGTCAGTTTTTCCATAGTGGAATTTTTGACGAAGACATGGCTGTCTGCCGTCGCTTTGAGATACATCGTGATCTCTCCGCCCGGATCGTAGAGGTTCTCATTAAGAGCTTGGGGCGACAGATGCTCTCGCAACGCCATGAAAGTCTCGATATGTTTCGTCTCCCACGTTGCAAGATCGAGCAAAAGTTTCTTAATTTCCATTCCGGCGGCTGCCGCGGCAGCCGCCGAATAAAATGCATAGCCGTTTTTCTCGATTTCCACGCCAATCCCGAAAACTTCGTCAGCAGTAAGAATCTGGTCCATAGTGGCTCCCTCCGTGAAAATGCTTTTTGTCTCTACTTTTGTCTCTACTATAGTTCGCGTCGAACTTCGCGAGATTCTGCGAAAACGGTGATCCGTGCTTCCTCTTTATATAATCATGAAAGCTGTCGGCGCTTCCTATCGGTAGATACTTCATTGGCATCAAAACTGATTCAAAATACCTTAGAGGGAGACCGGGGTACCGCTATTAACCGGCCCCAGTCATCCCGGCCATGATCACCTGACCGTAGGAGACCGCCTCGTCTGATGGCGGTATGAGCCGGTGCAGTAGAGGAGTGAGACCGCGCTCCCGCAGCAGGCGAACGATGCGCTCGGTCAGGAGAACATTCTGGAAGCAGCCGCCGCTCAGGGAGACATACTCCACGTTATTTTCCCGGGCAATTTGCGCTGCGACCAAGGCAGTTGCTTCGGCAATGGTGGCGTGGAACCGGGCCGCGACACAAGCAGCCGTGGCGCCGCTCAGAAAATCTTGGTTTGCATCGAGGAGTATTCGTGCACCGTCGATAATCGTCATTCCTGATGCGTCGATGGAGAGTGGCGCTCCATAGCCCGGAAGTTTGTTACAATCCTTCGCCTCCATAGCCGCAGCTTCAAGCAGGATTGCCGGCTGTCCCTCATAGCTACGGCGAAAGCACACATTAAGGAGCGCGCTCATGGCATCGAAGAGCCGGCCCATGCCGGAACTCACGGCGCAGTTGATTCCCCTGGCTAACAGCTCCAGAACCGGCAGCTTTTCATCACGGGAGATGGCAGGGAAAAGCGATTCGACATCACTCCCAAGAAGAGGGAATAGGGCGCCGAGGGCTGCGCGCCAGGGGTGCTCTATGGCTGCCTCAACGCCCGGAAGAAGCATGGTTGAAAGATGCCCGACACGCCGGAATCGGTAGTTATCGGCAAGGAAGAACTCCCCTCCCCACAGGGTGCCATCATCGCCGCACCCGGTTCCGTCGTAGACAACACACAGGGCTTTCCCGGTGATGCCGTTTTCCGCGAGGCACGCGGCGGCATGGGCATGGTGATGCTGAACCCGGATCGTCGGTATGCCTGGCTCCAGAATACGTTCGAGCGGAGTGCCGGGATGTTGGTCGAGGACATAAAGGGTCGCACCTGTATCAAGCAGGGAGAGAAGATTATCGCGAATCTCCGAAGCCTGCTCAAGGGTCTCGGCATTTGAAGCATTGCCCACATATTGCGATACGTAGCAGGAGTTTCCGCGGCCAATCGCGATCGTGCTTTTTAGAACGCCTCCGCAGCCGACAATGCCGGTTACCTCGCACGGCGAAGGCAGGGGATCAGGGACGTACCCCCGTGCACGGCGCAGGAGCAGGGGCGCACCCGCAGCGATCCGGGCGATGGAGTCGTCGATGCGGACCCGGATCGAACGATCGTGCGTAAGGAAAACATCGGCTATCCCTGCAAGGGTTTTTACGGCGGCTTTATTCGTATGCACCATGGGTTCGTCCGACCTATTCGCGCTTGTCATTACAAGAACGCCAAGATTTGATCTATCAAAAAGCAGGTGGTGAAGAGGAGCGCACGGAAGCATGACCCCGTAGGTCGGCACCCCGGGCGCGACCTCTTCGGCTATGGTAAACTCCGGATCGCTTCGCTTGCACGCAATAACAATCGGCCGCTCCGGTGACTCGAGAAGCCTTGTCTCGTCGTCCGAAAGCAGAACGATCATAGAGGCAACCTTTCGGTCGGCTGCCATGAGAGCCAGCGGTTTTGCCTCGCGATTTTTCATGCGGCGCAGGCGAGCCACGGTTTCGGCGATGTCGGCCCGGCAAGCCAGGTGAAAGCCGCCGATTCCTTTTATCGCCGCGATATCTCCCCGCCCCAGATGCTCGATGCAGGAAGCGAGAGGATCTGCCGGGTAAAGCGGCTTTCCGTTGCGATCGAGCAGCGTATAGTGCGGTCCGCAATCGGGGCAACAGATCGGCTGTGCGTGGAACCGCCGCGAGGCCGGATCGCCGTACTCCGCGCGGCAAGCCGGGCACATTGCAAACTCCGCCATGGTGGTATTGGGTCTGTCGTAAGGCAGGGCGGAAATTATTGTATAGCGTGGTCCGCAATCGGTGCAGTTGATGAAAGCGTGGCCGAATCGTCGATCTTTCGGGTCCCGCATCTCGGCGAGGCAAGCGGTGCATACTGCCGTATCGGCCGCAAGATCCACATCTGCCCCGCCGCAGGCAACGGATTCCTCAATGGTAAAGATTTGCGGCACTGCTGCGTCTAAGGGAACTTCCTCAATCCAGAGGCTTCGAATCGCCGAGAGCGGCGGCGCCTCGCGTTTTAGGAGCACGGCAAACCGGTCGAGGGTTTCGGGCGCGGCACAAGCTGAAATTTCGACTCCGCCTCGGTTGTTTCGTACGGTACCGCCTATGCCGAGACGCACGGCCAGGCGATAGACAAACGGCCTGAAGCCGACCCCCTGAACGGTTCCATGAATATGGATAAGACGGCACTGCCGCGTCTCTTCGTGCGCTACCATGCAGGGAAAAATAGATCACCAAAGCGGGTCATGCGTTGCCGGAAAAAGTATTTTTATTCAAACTGAAGGCGTTACCGCGTGGGAGGAAAGGTTTCCAGTAATGAAGAAATTTTCATTCCGCTTTCAGGTTCTCCCCGCCCTGCTTCGCCTTCTTTGCCCACATCCGCAGAAACAGCCTCTTCCCTCCGTAAAAAGCGTTGTCTGCATCCGTCCCGGAAAACTGGGCGATATGTTTGTTGCCACTCCGCTTTTTTCCGCGCTCAAGAACCACGGGGGGGTGAAACGGCTTGCGGTTATCTGTAGTCCGGAAAACGAAATCGTGGTCCGGCACAATCCATTTATCGACGTATGCAAAGCCATTAACTTCCACCGGATCGGCGCAGTGGTCGGCGCCATCGAGTGGATGCGCCGACAGCGGTTTGATGCGGTGTTCGATCTGACGCCGGGATTTTCCCGCACCAATTTTTTCATGAGCTATGGCGCCGGAAGCCGCACGGTGCGCGCGGGGATCGAGAAAGAAATCATGGCAGACTGCTATCATGTCCATGTCGGGAACCGCACGACGCATCTGACCGACCGGATACTCGAAGCCGGCGAGCTGCTGACTGCATCGTCATTTCCCCGCCAACGCGTATTGGAGATTTTTTCGTCGGTTCAGGATCGCGCCGCGGCAGCCTCCTTTATTGACCGGTGCGGGGGAAGCGACGGGCTCGTGGCAATCAACCTCTCCTCGGCCACCGCATCCCGCCAGTGGCCCTGCGGCCATTTCGCCGCGCTTATCGCGCTCCTCAATCCCATTTCATCGATACGAAAATTGGCGCTTATCGGGGTCGGGCCCCAGGCCCGATGGGCAGAGACGCTTGCGCTGCTTGATGAAAGGTGTATTGCGGCGCCGGCGATGTCGTTTCCAGCCGTTACCGAGATTATTTCTGCCTGTCGACTTCTGATCTCAACCGATACCGCCCTTATCCATGCGGCCGCGGCGCGCGGCGTGCCGGTGGTCGCGCTCTACGTCGGCAATGCGGAAGCCCTGTCACGGTGGAAGCCGTACCATGGCCTGGGAAGGGTCATACAAGCGCCGCCAGGCCGGCCAGTCGCGGCCATCAAGCCGAAAACCGTGCTCGACGAAACATTGAAAATCGTTCATGAACTCGACATGAAGGCCGCTTCGGTTTTACCGGACAGCCGGGAGCTATCGGCATGATCAAATCGTCGTGGTGCATCATTTTGTTGTCGCTTGGGGCCACTGCTTCATCAACCCTGGATTTTCTCAATACAACACCGTTTATAGGGGTATCGGCCGATTACAGCGAGCGCCGAGGGACTTATGATTTCGGCAATGAAGTCAGCCAGGAGGTCAATTGCAATGATCTTATTACATATGGCATTATCGGCGGCAAGCGTTTCGCCCTCTCGCCCTGGCTCAGGCTTCAGGTGGAGGGCGTCATCAAATACGGCTCGGTCATCGATGATACGTTCCCGGCCGGCAACTATCTGAACGAAGCTACCGTGGTGAGAAAAACGCTCCTGCACGGCGGGTTCATTGCCGATCTGCAAATTCCAATCGAACCTCTCGGTGAACGGTCGTCAAGAAATCGGTTCTATCTCCATGCCGGCGCGGGACTCCATCTCGCCCGGATATGGGAGACCGAGCTTGTTCTTGGAGATCAATCCCAGATGGTGACGGGCGACCCGGCCCTTGAGCCGCCGCATGTCATGCTGAGCCCAAGCGTCCATGCGGGAATCGGGTGGGAGGCGCGGCTCTCCCGTGACCTTGGGCTTGCTCTTTCGTACACTTTGCGCTATTGGTATCCGGTGCATTACATCGCGACGGGAGACATGTTTCCTTTAGGCACGCCCTACAGCGAGCGGTTCATTACTAACGAGTTTGATGTGCTATTTCTGATAAAAAGGTAAACCAACTCCGGACCGAAGAATTTTTGGATTCATCGGAAGGAAGCATTACTGGACGCGGACAAATCCCGCTGGTGTCAACTTGAAAATTGCGGCTTCAGTATTGGTTCGCTCTTTCGGATCGAATGAGACAAGCCCGGAAGCGCCCTCAAATTGACGGGTCTTCGAGAGAAGGTCCTGGAGGCGAAAATTGGAGCCTCGTGATTTTCCGGCGCTGTCAATAGCCGCCGCAATGAGCGTGCCGGCATCGTAGCCGAGAGCGGCAACGCGGTCGGGCTCCTCCCGGAAGCGAGCGGCGTAGTCGCTCGCGAAATCGGGCCACTTTCGCCACGAAGCGTTGGGCTCGAAGGGAGCGGAGATGATCGCATCCCTGATATATCGGTTTTCGTCAACTGTGGTCTTTGCCGACCGCCATCCGCTCGAACCGAGGAATTGCGCCCTGATGCGGTTGAAGACGATCTGCGGCGCGAGGGTCGTGACATCCTCGGCGTCCGAAGGCAGGAAAATCGCGCCAGCCGAGACCGTTGAGTCGGCCCAGCAGACGCTATCGGCGCTGGAGAGGTAGCGCACGGGACGATAATT
>JBEKOX010000076.1:0-12608 GCA_049521335.1 Chitinispirillaceae bacterium | reverse complement strand
GATGGGAGGAGATTATTCCGCATCAGCGGTGCAACAATGTTTTTTTATCCGGATAACGCGATAGTAAGGAGCACAGTATCGAGCCGTGCTCCTTCCCAAATTGCGGGATATCAGGCAAGCGACAATGCCTCATCGAGCGCCGCGATGAGATCATCGGGATGTTCGAGCCCAATTGACAGGCGTATCAGATCCGGCGTCAGGCCGCTTTCAAGTTGCTGCGCCGGGGAGAGCTGGCTGTGCGAGGTGCTGGCCGGATGCAGGATCAGGCTCTTTGCGTCCCCGACATTCGCCAGATGTGAGAAAAGCTGAATCGAATCGATGATCTTCACTGCCGCGTCGTAGCCGCCCTTGACGCCGAAGACCACCATGCCGCCGAAACCGTTTTTGAAGTCCCTGTTTGCCAATGCATAGGACGGATCGTCCTTCAATCCGGGATAGCGAACCCAGGAGACTTTTGGATGCTTTTTAAGATGCTCGGCGATTTTAAGCGCATTCTCCGAATGTTTGACAATACGCACCGGCAACGTTTCGATTCCCTGGATAAATATCCAGGAGTTATCCGGTGAGATGGCGGCGCCGAGATTGCGCAGCGGAACCGTTCGCACGCGCAGGGCAAAGGCAATCGGCGCGAGAGGCGCGGGCAGATCGATGGCCCAGCGCAGTCCGTGGTAGTTGGCATCCGGCTCGGTAAAAAGCGGATGCTTGCCGCGCTTCCAGTTGAACCTGCCGGCATCGGTAAGAATTCCGCCGATGGCGGAGCCGTGGCCGCCAAGCCATTTCGTTAATGAATTAACGACGATATCCGCCCCGAGATCGATCGTGCGAAGCAGATAGGGCGTCGTGAAGGTCGCATCGACGATGAGCGGAAGACCGTTTTTATGCGCGATGTCGGCGATAGCTTTGACATCGGTGTAATCGAGCACTGGGTTGCCGATGGTTTCTATGAAGAGAGCCTTTGTTTTCGGGGTAATTGCATTCTGAAAGTTATGAGGATCCTTCGGGTCGACAAATTTGACCTTGATTCCCAGTTTTGGCAGAATGGCGTCGAATTGCGTATAGGTACCGCCATAGAGGTTATTCGCGGAGACAATCTCATCGCCCGATTCGGCGAGCGTAATGATCGAGTAGAAAATCGCCGCGGTTCCGGATGCCAGGGCCACCGAGGCGGCTCCGCCTTCAAGTTGACTTACGCGCTGCTCAAGGATATCCGTCGTGGGATTCATGAGGCGCGTATAGATGTTGCCCAGCTCCTTGAGGGCGAAGAGATTGGCCGCATGCTCGGTATTCTTGAATACGTACGAGCTGGTCCGGTAAACCGGCACCCCCCGCGAGAGCGTTGCGTCAATGGGCTGTCCCGCGTGAAGCGCCAGCGTTTCAAAGCGATAATTCTTCTGACTCATCAGTCGATCCTTTCTGAAAAGAGATATGATTTTTTCGATTATTATTTACATTGAATGATCCTCGATCGACTTCTTGAATCACGTCGGATCGTCGAACAACCAGGTACTCAAATAACGCTCGCCGGTATCGGGTAGTATGACAACGATCAGTTTCCCTTCATTCCCGGGCCGTTTGGCGACCTCCAATGCCGCCCAGAGCGCAGCTCCGGAAGAGATGCCGATCAGCAGTCCTTCCTGCTTTGCCGCCGCGCGTGCGATGGCTCCCGCATCTTCATCCTTGACCTGTATTATTTCGTCAAGTACCGAGCGGTTGAGAATTTCCGGCACAAACCCGGCGCCTATCCCCTGAATTTTATGCGGGCTGGGTTGCCCGCCCGACAGCACCGGAGATTTTTCCGGTTCCACCGCAATGATCTTTACACCCGGTCTGCGCTGCTTGAGCACTTCGCCGACGCCGGTTATCGTCCCGCCGGTGCCAACGCCGCTGATAAAAATATCGACCTTGCCGTCGGTATCCGCCCAGACCTCCTCGGCCGTAGTGGCGCGATGAATCGCCGGATTGGCAGGGTTTTTGAATTGCTGCGGAAGGAAGGAATTCGGCGTTGCGGCAGCAAGTTCCTCGGCTTTGGCAACCGCCCCTTTCATTCCTTTGGGGCCTTCGGTAAGAACAAGTTCAGCGCCGAACGCCTTAAGGATTTTTCGTCGTTCGACACTCATTGTCTCCGGCATGGTGAGGATGAGCTTGTAACCCCTTGCCGCCGCAACAAATGCCAGGGCGATTCCCGTATTTCCTGATGTCGGCTCAATGATGACCGAATTCTTGTTGAGAACTCCCTTTTTCTCGGCAGCTTCGATCATGGCCAACCCGATACGGTCCTTCACGCTGGAAAGGGGATTGAAAAACTCCAGCTTTGCCGCAACAATCGCCTTGCCGCCAACATTCAAACGATTGATGGTGACGAGCGGGGTTTTTCCGATCAGCTGAGTGACATCTTTTGCAATTGCCATAAACCGCCTCCTAGAATTAAAGTTGAGTAAAACGATAAACTTAGTTTAATATACACTGACGGAATAAGGAAGTCAAGAATTATTTAATTATCCCTACCATATTAGTTGAGATTAAATTATTTTTAAGAAAGAATATGTCTTCACTACTTGCCGTCTCACAAAAATGTCAGTATGCCCTCCGTGGGCTCTTTGAATTGGCGATTCGTTTCCCTGCTGATCGTGTGACTACTGTTTCGGAAATCGCCGAAACCCAGAATATCCCGCCCCGCTTTCTTGAACAGATTCTAAGCAAATTACGGACCGGTGGGTATATTGAGTCTCGGAGAGGAAATCAGGGGGGGTATATAATGACGGTTTCGCCATCGAGTATTTCGGTGGGGGAAATTATTCGCTATATCGAAGGTGCCGATGAATCGATCGACTGCCTCAAAAAACCGGAAAACAGCCATTGTCCTTTTCGAGGCGTCTGTGTTTTCAAGAATCTCTGGCATCGGGCGCAATCTGCCATCGCCGACATTTTTGATGAAACGACATTTCAGGATTTGGTCGACAAGCAGCGCAAAGCGGACCATGAAATTGATTACAACATCTGAAAAGCCGTTCTCGGCATGCACCATGCCCGCAGGTTTCCACTGTCGCCGCTCCGGCAACTACCTATGATTAAGGAGACTACGTTTTTTTATGGAAAAAACATGCTATCCTTTCACTGTATATAATAAAAGCTAATTGCCGGAGTCATAATGACGCTGAAGGAATCTATTCACAGCGGACGATGTATATTTTTTGCTCAATTATTGATTCACTATAGTAATACGGTGACGAGTTTTTTACCGGGTATGTCAGCTGCCCGAAGGGCCGAAAAACGCCCGCTTGAAATAAGACCCCTATGAACATTCCCCGCCATATCGGCATCATCATGGACGGCAACGGCAGGTGGGCAAAAAAGCGCGGACTGCCCCGTACCGCCGGCCATCGTGCGGGCACCGATGCCGCGCGTTCCATCGTGCGCGCGTGCGGCGAACTCAGGATTTCATATCTTACCATCTACACCTTTTCAACCGAGAATTGGAAGCGTCCGCGGCTGGAAGTTCGCATGCTCATGGATCTTCTGGTCGAAATGGTGCGCCGCGAGATCGATAGCCTTCACGAAAACAATGTGCGGCTCCGGGCGATCGGCGATCTTTCAAAACTCCCGCCGAAAACCCGTCTCGCTCTTGAAGACGGCATCAAACGGCTCTCCGGTAATACCGGGCTCACGCTCACCCTGGCGGTAAGCTACGGCGGCAGGACCGAAATCGTCGCCGCGGCGCGAAGGGTCGCCGAGGAAGCGATCAGAAATCCCTCGTCTCTCGACGATCTCGATGAAAAGGTCTTCGGCGCCTATCTCTATACAAAGGATACTCCCGATCCTGAACTCATCATCCGTACCGGCGGCGATTCGCGCATTTCAAATTTCCTGCTCTGGCAGGCCGCCTACGCCGAATTGTACATCACCGATGTGCTGTGGCCCGATTTCGACAAAGCGGAACTTCTGAGGGCGATCGAGGATTTCAACCGGCGCGAACGGCGGTTCGGGAAGGTCAAGGAGTCATGACCTTCCCGAACATCGGAAAACGGCTGCTCTTCGTGATTCCGGCTATTCCGATTGCGTGGTGGGTCATCAACGCCTCCCCCTTTTCGATCTCGCCGGCGTGGCCCGCCGTCATCCGACCCATCCGTCCCGGCCATATTCTCATTATCGTACTGTCCTTCCTTGCCTGCTGGGAGTATATCGGCATGCTGAGGATCCTGTACCCGAGAAACGGGTTCTGGATCAGCTATATCTGGCTCGCACTCCACTTTGTCCTGTATTTCTTCGATATCCAACCCCCCCACTACGCCGCTTTCTGGGTTCTCCTGCTTCTGGTAGCCGTCGAGGCGTTCGGCTGGGGGCGCTTCAAAAAAACGAGGCGGTGGATGCGGGCGAGCCTCCTCTTCATCGGAGTGGCGATTATCTATATGTGCGCGGCGGCGCTCCTTAACTTTTACAATGAGGCGTTTCAGAAACTGTTCCCCCGCATCTTCGAAGCGCCCATGTTTTCGCAACTCGGCATATGTCTGGTCATTCTGGCGGTCTGCATGTGCGACAGCGGCGCCTATTTTATCGGCTGCTCCTTTGGAAAGCGCCGGTTCAGCATCATCAGTCCCCGCAAGACCATCGAAGGGGCGATCGGCGGATTCGTCGCCGCAGTCCTGACCGCAAGCGTCGGCTGGTTGTTCCTTGCCGACCCCCGGCTTCCCAAAGGGCTCGGCATCCTGCTCGGGGTGCTCATTGGCATATTCGCCCAGATCGGCGACCTGTTCGTATCGCTCATGAAACGGTACTTCCGGGTCAAGGACTCATCCCATCTTATTCCCGGCCATGGGGGCATACTCGATCGTTTCGGCAGCCTCTTTTTCACGGCGCCGGCCATATCGATCTTCTCTTGGATCGTCAGCCGCATTATTCATATATAAGGAGTCCGATGGCATCGCGCATTCTTCTCCTCGGATCAACCGGCTCGATCGGGAGAAGCGCGCTCAACTGTTTCCGCCGCCTGCCCGACCATTTTTCGGTTGCAGGGCTCTCTGCCGGCGCCAACGTCGATCTTCTGATCGCCCAGATCTGGGAGTTCAACCCGGGAGCCGTCTATGTCACCGCGCCTGCGGCCGCAAAGCGGCTTGCAACCATTTTCCCCGGACTGACCATATTTTCCGGCCCCGCAGGACTTGAAGCGCTCGTACGGGACATCGATTTCGACGTCATGCTCAACGCGCTTGTCGGCGCCGTGGGGCTGCGGCCCACCGTCGCCGGACTGGAGCGCAATAAACGCATCGCGCTTGCCAACAAGGAGAGTCTCGTCATCGGCGGCGACCTCCTGCGGCCGCTCCTCGAAAAAGGCCGGGGCTCCATCCTTCCGGTTGACAGCGAACACAGCGCGATCCTGCAATGTCTCGCAGGTGTCAAAAATCCGGCCGTCGAGAGCATCATCCTGACCGCCTCGGGCGGTCCGTTCCGCGACCTTCCGAAGGAACGCTTTGCCGGCGTCACCGCGAATGAGGCGCTCAACCACCCGACGTGGTCGATGGGAAAAAAAATCACGATCGACGCCGCGACGCTCATGAACAAGGGATTCGAGGTGATCGAGGCGCATCACCTGTTCACCGTTCCTTACGACCGGCTGCGCGTCTGGATCCATCCGCAATCGATCATCCACTCCCTTGTCGAATTCCACGACGGGGCGATCATGGCGCAGCTCGGTCTGCCGGACATGGAACTGCCGATCCAGTACGCGCTTTCGTATCCCGATCGCCTCCCCATGAGCGGCAGAAGGCTTTCGCTTCCAGAAATCGGCCAGCTCGAATTCTTTGAACCCGACCTCAACCGTTTTCCCTGCCTGCGTCTTTGCATCGAAGCGGGTAGGCAGGGGGGCATCGCCCCGGCAGTCATCAATGCCGCGAATGAAGTCGCCGTCGAGGCATTCCTTGCGGGCAGGATGCCGTTTCCGGCCATCGCCGAGACGGTTACCCGCGCCTTTGAAAAGCACCGGCCGCGAGCCGCCGATTCGCTCGAAACCATCGAGGAGGCGGACCGGCTGACGCGTGAGACGGTTCGTCGGGAGCATACCAACACGAGGTGATACGATGAGAGTTCTGCTGTCGGTAGTTGTCGGTATTTTCATTCTCGGCGTCATGGTCATCATCCATGAACTCGGCCATTTTCTCGTGGCGAAAACCCTGCGTTTCAAGGTACTGGCGTTCTCCATCGGCTTCGGCAAGGCGCTCCTTAAAAAAACCGTGGGCGAGACCGAGTATCGCCTCGGCGCCATTCCCTTCGGCGGCTATGTCAAGATGGCGGGAGAGCAGCCCGGAGACGAGCAGACCGGGGAGTCGTACGAGTTCATGGTCAAGCCGAAATGGCAGCGCGCCGCCGTGGCGGTCGCGGGACCGCTTGCAAATTTCCTTTCAGCAATTCTCATGCTGTGGATCATGTATCAGTACGGAATCGAGCACCCGAAGTATTTCGACCGTCCCGTCGTCGGGTTCGTTGCCGACAGCTCTGCGGCGCATGACGCCGGCATTCTCGCCGGCGACAGCATAATTGCCATGAACGGCGCATCAATAAGCTCGTGGGATGACATGAACGATCATTTCATGACCCTCGCGAATCCGGTGAGCCTGGCGCTCATGCGCGATGGAGAGCGGCTGAAACGGGAATTCTGGCGGGAGCCGAAAAAAGGCGAAGAGTACTCGCAGGCGCCCTTCGGCATGTATCCGGCGCTTCCTCCCGTCGTGGGTCGGGTGAGCGATTCGCTCCCGGCGGCAAAGGCGGGTATCAGGGCCGGCGATACGGTTCTTTCCATCGACAGCGTCAAACTGTACTCATGGTACCAGATAAGCGATCTTTTGCAGAACGGAAAACCGGGAAAAGAGCGCCGGATCGGCATTGCCAGAACCGGTATGCGCGAAACCCTTGCCGTCCTGCCGCAGTTCAACGAATCAGCGAGCCGCTATCTGCTCGGTATAGAGATCAAGAAACCGGAGACCCGCCTGGTCCGCTACGGCGCCGTGCCGGCAATCGGCCGCTGCCTGAATAAGGCATGGGATTTCACCACCATGATCTTTGACGTTCTGGGAAAATTGATCTCCCGAAAGGTTTCGACCGCGGAGCTCTCCGGCCCGGTCGGGATCATACCGGCATCAGGCATCATCGCCCTGCAGGGATTGTCGCCGATGTTGAATTTCATGGCGCTCATCAGCATCAACCTCGCGGTGCTCAATCTCTTTCCGCTGATCATCACCGATGGCGGGCTGCTCCTGTTTCTCCTCCTCGAAGCTGTTCGCCGCAGGCCGCTTGCGCTCAAAACGCAACTGGCGATCAACCGGTTTGCGATTGCCTTCTTTATCGCTTTTTTCATCTATGTTTCCATGAACGACCTGCACCGGCTGCCGGAAATTTTCAAGCTGTTCGGGAAATAGATCATCCGGCGGCAACCGCGATTGCAATTGGCGCAATTCGGGAGGTGGAGCCATATAGCGCCTCCCATATTCTGAATAATCTTTCGCATTTTTGCGAAGGACTCTCGTATTTTCATAATTTGTTGCAAAAACCGCTTTTTTCGAAGGTTCCGTTACAGAGCGCGTAAAATACCACTCGATGCTTCGCCATATAACATAGTGGCATGATATTCGCTTTTACCAGGAGCAAACTTTGGTAAGGAACGGAGGTACTGCCCATGCCTGATCCCGGCTTCATACTGCAACTTGTCACCTTTATAACCCTGGTATTGTTCTTCAATTACCGGGAAAAGCGGACTCCCGGCTTCGAGGTAAACAAGAGGCGGGATCTTATCATCAATATCGCGTCGATGGCGCTGGTCGTCATTGGCGGGGAATATGTGAAACTCCTCGTACACGCTGGATATGATTCCGTCAACCTCGGCGCGGCCATGCAGGGAAACCGGTTCAGCCTGCTCCCCGAAGCGGCGAAGATCCTGCTCGGCATCGTACTCACCGACTTCTCCCTCTACTGGGTTCATCGCGCCATTCACCACCCGCTCCTGTGGCGGACGCATATGTTTCACCACTCCATTCCGGAAATCTGGTGGCTTGCCGGCAGCCGCACCAGTTTATTTCATCTCCTGCTCTTTGCGATTCCGCAGGTGTTTATCGGCTACTTTCTCCTGCACTTCAGCCCCCTGGGGACCGGGATCGCGCTTTCCATCAGCATCTTTGTCAACCTGTGGATTCACACGAACCTGTGGGTCGATCTCGGCCCGCTTGAACCCTTCCTTGTCACGCCGAACTACCACCGTATTCACCATGGCGGACAGGGGCTTTCGAGCAGGAACATGGGTTTCGTGCTGACCGTGTGGGATCGTCTGTTCGGCACCTACCTGAGTCTTGCGGAGACGGGGAAAAATTTTCCTATTGCCCCGGTTCCCGTGGAGAAACGGCTCCTGCGCATGATGATCGGGGTGTGACCGCCGCCGAACCGATTTCCGTCGCGTGCAGGGCGCTCCGCCGCATGCTATATCCGAAGTAAATAACGAGCCCGATCACCGTCCATATGCCGAGCCGCAACCAGGTTGCGCCGGGGAGGAAGATCATTTGCAGCAAGGTCACGAACGCTCCGGCTACGGGGACGAAGGGCACGAAAGGAGTCTTGAAGGCGCGCGGCAGTTCAGGATGACGGTAGCGAAGAAACAGCACCCCGATACAGACGATAAAGAAGGCGAGCAGGGTTCCGATCGAAACCAACTCGCCGAGGATATTGATGGGAAGAAGCCCCGCCACGACCGCGGCCACCGAGCCGGTGAGAATCGTGGTGACATAGGGAGTTTTGAACTTCGGATGAACCCGTGCGAAGGTTTTCGGCAGGAGACCGTCGCGCGCCATGGCGAAGAAGATACGGGGCTGACCCATGAGCAGCACCAGAACGACCGAGCTTAAACCCCCGATCGCGCCGATCTTGATAAACGGGCGGAGCCAGGCGAGCCCGGGTCCGGCGGCGTCCACCGCAACCGCGATGGGATCCGGCACCGCAAGGTTGGTGTACTTCACGATGCCGGTCATGACGCCTGCGACAAGGATATAGAGAACCGTACAGATGGCAAGGGAGCCGAGGATGCCGATCGGCATGTCACGCTGCGGGTTACGCGCCTCCTGCGCCGCGGTCGACAAGGCGTCGAACCCGATGTAGGCGAAGAAGATGACTCCCGACCCGCGCAGCACCCCGCTCCAGCCGAACGAACCCAGATGACCGCTGTTCGGCGGGACAAACGGAATCCAGTTGATGAATTTGACGAAAAAAATACCGCAGCAGATGAAGAGCAGGATGACGATGAGTTTGATGACCACGATGACATTATTAAACTTTGCCGATTCGTGAATGCCAATGACCAAGAGGGCGGTCATCGCGATGACGATGAACATCGCCGGTCCATTCACAAATGCGCCTGATGCATGCCAGCCGTGCGTGGTGGAAAAAAGAAAGGGCGCCTGGCCGATGGTTGCCGGAACGGCAATGCCTAAATCCCAAAAAAAACTGACCACGTAGCCCGACCAGCCCACGGCCACGGTGGATGCCCCGAAGAGATATTCGAGGACGAGTTCCCATCCGATAATCCAGGCGAAAAGCTCGCCGAGCGTTGCATACGCATAGGTATAGGCGCTTCCGGAGACGGGTATCATTGAAGAAAACTCGGCGTAACAGAGCCCGGCAAGCGCGCAGCCGATCGCGGATATGACAAATGACAAAACGATGGCCGGTCCGGCGTAGGCCGCGGCCGCTTGACCAGTCAGTACGAAGATGCCGGCGCCGATCACGACGCCGATACCGAGCGAAACAAGGTTGACCGGGCCTAAAACCCGTTTGAGTTGATGTCGGCCATCAGCGGAATTCCCGAGAATCAGGTGGAGGGGTTTGTGCGAAAAAAGGCGGTGCATGGCTCATTTTCCTTATGATGAGGGTAACGCGTCGATTAGGTCAAAATACATCGTGGTCGCTTGCTTGTTGCGCAAAAAAAACATAGTAAGCCCGCAAATATTGAACAAAATCAATTTTTCCGGATACGTTTATACTTCTCGCATCGGACTATTTCGTGCCGATTAACAGGAGCGCGTTGGAAAAAGAGCATTCCTGTATAGCTATTATATATTTTATTATCAATAGTAGATCTGGCATAAGTTCCTAAACCTAATCAGGAGGGAGTAAACGTATCATGCCAAGAATCTCCAAAACCGAGTTCCTCAAGCTTCAGAAGAAGCTGGTAACCGATGCCGCAATCGGCGAGAAATTCGGTATCACCCGTCAAGCGGTTCATCAGATTCGCAAGCTCTACGGTATTCCGTCAAGTATCGCGGATAACCCGGAGAGGAACGAAAAAATCATCGCCCTCTACAAAAAGGGGACGTCCGGCACCGCAATCGCGAAGAAGTTTGATCTTTCCATTTCACAGGCTTACCGGATCATTAATGACGCCGGCGCCGGAAAGAACAAACCCGCGAAAAAGGCCGCCGCAAAGAAAAAAGGCAAGAAGAGGTAGCATAGAAGCAATTTCTATGCGCTGAAGTCATCCGGCTCGAAGCGTTGCAAAGCGCTTCGAGCCGGAATTTTTTTCCCTCAGACGCCACTCTCTTCTTTCCAAATTCCCGTCGGCAAGCCCACCGTCCGTCTTTTATACCGGCAGCCATCCCTCTGCTGTTAACATCCGCGCTCCTATTTCGCCCGGCGGTGAAACAGGAGCACCGAGGCCCCGAATACCGCGCCGCCGATGGCAGCCATGCTCAGAAGCTCCTTCCAGAGCTCGGCCAGCCCGGACCCTTTCAGAAACATCTCGCGAATGGCAAACATGCAATAGCGCACCGGGTTGATGCATGAGACCCCTTGCACCCATTGCGGCATATTTTCGACCGGGATGAAAAATCCGGAAAGCAGCAGGAAAAAAATCATGATGAACCAGATGAGAAAGAGCACCTGCTGCGGCGTGCGCGCGATGGTCGAGGTGAGAATCCCGATGCCGAGCGACGAAAACATATATACCGAGCCGACAAGAAGAAATTCAAAGAAGTTTCCCTTGAACGGAATTTGAAACCAGAGCACCGCCAGAACGAGAAAAACGCAGAGCTCGGCGATGCCGATCAGAAAATAGGGAACGGTCTTGCCGACGATGAGATGGTGCGGCTCGATGGGAGTCGCCATGAGCTGCTCCAGGGTGCCCGCCTCCTTTTCTCGTACGATGGAAAGGCCGGACAGGAGGCCGGTGATGATGGTGACGAGAATCACCACGAGTCCGGGAACCATGTACCAGGTTGACGTGAGGAGCGGGTTGAAGAGGATGACGGGCGTTACGGTGACCGGGATGAGCGATTCGATCCGCGTTCCCCGTGCGGCGAGATCGCGTTCGAGATGTTCCTGCGCCCAGCCCGTGATGATCGCGTTCAGGTAGCCTCGCGCGACATTCGCGGAGTTCGCATCCTGACCGTCCATAAGAAGCTGCACCTTTGCGCCGGAAAGCCCGGCAAGCGCCCGGGAAAAATCGGGCGGGAAGACGATCGCCGCCTTGATCTCTCCATGGTCTATGCGCCCGCGCGCTTCGGCAACGGTCGACGCCGCACGGTGAACGCGGAAGAGGGCGTTTCCCCGGATGGTTTCCATGAGCGACCGGCTCCCGGGAGTATTGCATTCGTCAACCATTGCGACATCGATATTCTTTACCTCGGTCGTCAGCGCGTATCCCATGATGAGAAGCTGGGCGAAAACCGGAATGACCATGAGCCGGACGGAAAGCTTGTCCGCGCGGATATGGCGGAACTCCTTCCAGATCATGAGGCGAAAGAGATTCACAGGCGCTCCCTGAACTGCTTTACCGATACGTTGACCAGCAGAAGGCCGATGGCGCCCAGGATGCAGAGCGGGACCCAGAGCACGGCAATGCCGACGCCCTTGAGCACGATGCCGCGGATGATTTCGAGATAATAGGTTGCCGGCACCAGGGCGCTGATGCAGCGAAGCGGCCATGGCAGGCTGGCAAGAGGAAATATGAAGCCCGAGAGGATGATCGTCGGAAGCATGGTGGCCGGCAGCACGATCATCATCGCCTGCTGCTGGTTCCGGGCAATGGTCGAAATGAAAAGTCCGATGGCGAGAGAGGTGAAGATGTAAACGAGGCTCGTTGCTGCAAGGAAAGGGATGCTTCCGGCGACCCGGACGCCGAAAAGGATACGACCGACCAGAAGGATCAGCGCGCCGTCCGTGGCGGCCAGGGCGAGGTACGGAAGGATCTTCCCGGCGATGATCTCGCGCGGGCGGACCGGAGAAACGAGGAGCTGCTCCATGGTGCCGAGTTCCTTCTCCCGTGTTATGGCAAGCGAGGTGAGAAGCGCCGAGATCATGAGCAGGATGATTGCCATGAGGCCCGGAACGAAGAAAAGCGCGCTCTTCTGCTCCTCGTTGTACAGAACTACTTCGTCAACGGTCACGGCCGAAGGCGGCGTAACGCCGAGCGCTTCGAGGGTTGCCTTCTGCACGGCGGGCCCGAAGGCGTTTTTGAGGATGGTCCCGACATTCGGATCCGAGCCGTCGATGAGCACCTGTACCGAAGCGCCCCGGGATCCTTTCCGAAGGTCGGCCGCAAAGTGCGGGTTGAAACGGACGATCGCCTTCATGTGCTCCCTCTT
>JBEKOX010000075.1:0-13244 GCA_049521335.1 Chitinispirillaceae bacterium | reverse complement strand
CCGCACCCGGACACCGGGACGCTTCCGGTCTCGGCCTGGAACCACGTCGTCATTATTATGTCTGGAGTAAAGTACGCGTCGCCCAGACGGTCGTACAGCGGGTTTACCACGCGGGTAAGGATATTTTTCGTGCAGTTCTGGACGCAGGTGAGGCAGCCTTTGCATTGGTAAATATAGTCGAGGTACCCGATCTCTTCGTGCAACGCGTCCGCTTCGTCGCGGTACAACCCGTACACGCAGTTTTTCTTCACGCAGTTGTGACAACCGGAGCAATCCTCCCTCCAATCAACAATGCCCAGCTTCCCTTCGGGCCTGAAGCGCGGAGGGGCCGGATGCGTGGTAATGTGGTATTTTGCCGGCATGTCAATTTACCCCAGCTGCGATTTCAAACCGTCGAGCATCTCAATCGCCGCATCAAGATCGTCGTCGCACACGATTTCAAAGCCCCTGATTCCATCGACGCCTGAAAGTTTTTTGATGATTTCAGTCGCGATGGAAATACCTTCGGCCCGGCTCGCGCGCGGATCCGATTTTGAAGCCAGACGGTTGATGACGGAATCCGGCACCATGGGGATGGGGCGTTTCGTTGCATACTCTCTGGCCGATGAGGCATCGGTCAGCACCTTGATGCCCGCGATAAACGCCGCCTTTTTATGCAGACCGCGACCCGTCACCTCATTCCACCACGTGCCGAAGCGGTCGAGATCGAAAATCGGCGGCGTGATCAGGAATTGCGCTCCCGCGCTGATTTTCTGCTCGATCCGGGCCAGTTGCAGCGCCATCGGATCGGCGAACGGCGAAGCGACGGCGCCCAGACACAATGGCGTTCGTCCGTCAGGGGTGTTGCCATTGACAAGCAGGGTGTTTTTTCCCAATTCCCGCAACAGGAGCGTCGCATCGAAATCAAAAACGTTCTTCGCATCTTCGATAGACAGAAGCGACTGGTGGGTGCCGCTGGTACAGAGAATGTTGCGGATGCCCAGAGCCTGCGCGCCGATGCAATCGGAGAAGAGCGCGATCCGGTTTCGGTCGCGCGTCGCCATGTGCAGGATCGGTTCGATCTTTTCGGCAAAAACGATGGACGCGGCGGCCATTGCCGACATTCGGATGCTGTCCCGGTTGTCGCTGATGCCCAGCGCGTGGACTTTCCCGGCGATTTTTTTCGCCAGGGCGCGGATCGGCGCGACATCAAGCGACTTTGGGGGAGCGACCTCCGCAATGATAATCGGTTTTTTCGATTCGATCCGCTTCTGCAGCGCCGTCTTCTCTTGTGGCATAGTGTCAACCCTTACCGTATCAAGCCAGGATCCCGGCAACACCGGAGAACCGGTGCACCACGTCGTTTATCACGCTTTTTATATGGTCCAACGATTGATCATGGAGGCAGTTTATAATCTCCGCACGCTGTGGATCGAGCCCGATCTCCTCGAGCAGGCGCTGCACCATGCGAATTCTGATTTCCGCCCGGTAGTTGCCTTGCGTGAGCGTGCATTCGCCCTTTGAGCAGGTCAGAACGCAAACGCCGTGCGCGCCCCCTTCCAGGGCATGAAGAAGGTATTGCGCGTCGATTTTTCCGCTGCAGGGGATTTCCCTCACCCGTACATGCATGCCCGCCTCAGTCCATTGGACCGGCAGGCGGCCGCTTTCCGGAAGGCAATTTTTGCAGACATACACGATAACTTCAGGAACTGCCTGACTTACCATTATGGTTTTCTACCGCCTTTTAATCGTGGTCAATTACTACCGGTACTTCGCAGTCCCGCCGGCGCCACGCCTTTAAACGGAACAATGGCAGGGAGCTTTTCTACCCCGGATGAGATTGTTAATTCAAACGAAATCCCCGCCCTATGCAGTGCAGTCATCGGGTTAGGCCCGTTGATGGCGTTCATGCTGCTCTTCGTTCATCGAAATGCCTGTGGAACGCCTTTTTCCATTTCGGTCCAGCAGCCAAGCAGAAAAATATACGTTTTCAAAAGGCTCATGGCAAAGGATTGTTTTCCGCAAGCTTTTCCGGGTCTATAGCGGGTGGTTTATCCTGAAATCCAAAAATCTGCACCAGCAAAAACTATATCAAAATCAGGCCGGGCAGGTTATGGAAACGCTCTTTCGGTCTTTTAAAACCTTAATTTAATATTGACGACTTTAGATTGAGGACGTAGTCACTATAGTGGCGCTTTTGCCGCCTGCTGCAAGTCTTCGATCAGGTCTTCAGCATCTTCGAGGCCGATTGATAGACGCAGAATTTTGTCGGTAATACCGAGCGCCTCCCGCTCCGCGGCCGGAATCGCGGCGTGGGACATCAGCCGGGGGTACGACATGATCGACTCCACCCCGCCGAGGCTTACCGCCACATTCCAGAGTTTGACCCGCTTCATGAGAGCGAGTGAACGCCCGACCGTATCGGTTTCGATGGAGACCACGGCGCCGAATCCCGTTGCCTGTCGTTTAAGAATTTCATGGCCGGGGTGAGCTGCAAGTCCGGGATAGTGCACCCGCGTGATCCACGGCTGCCCGGCGAGCCACTGCGCGAGGCGCAGAGCGCTTGCGCCCTGGACATCCATGCGGACAGAGAGCGTCTTGATGCCGCGGATGAGGAGCCACGAATCCTGGGGCCCGAGAACCGCGCCGCAGGTATTTTGCGTAAACTTCACCGCGCCAGCCCGTTCTGCCGCCTTCACCACGACGGCGCCGGCGATGAGGTCGCTGTGGCCGCCGAGGAATTTCGTCGCGCTGTGCACGCTTACGTCGATGCCGAGATCCAGCGGCCGTTGCAGATAGGGAGTCATGAAGGTGTTGTCGAGGAGCGTGAGGATACCGTGAGCCCTGGCAATTGCAGCGACGGCCTCAATATCGGTCACCCGCAGCAGCGGGTTCGAAGGCGATTCGAGGAGGATCAGGCTGGTGGCGTTATTTATGGCACGTTCGACATTTCGCGGATCGGACATGTCAACAAACGTGTGCGTTACGCCAAACTTCGGCAGAAAGCCCGTGATCAGGCGGTAGCTGCCGCCGTAGATATCCCGCGTAGCCACGATATGGTCGCCGGACTTGATAAATGCCATAATGGCGGCGGTCATGGCCGCCATGCCGGATGAAAAGGCGAACCCCGCAACGCCGCCTTCGATCATGGCCAGAAGCTCTTCGAGCGCCCTGCGGGTAGGATTGCCGCTCCGTCCGTATTCCCACTCCTGCGGATGTTCGACATCCGCTTGGTGATACGTCGAGGCGTTAAAGATGGGGATGCTGAGCGCGCCAGTGGCATGGTCCCGGCTGGCGGTATGCACGATTTCGGTTTTTCGTTTCATGATGCTAACCTATGGCCTGATCGAGGTCGTTAATGAGATCGGCGTGCTGATTGCGCCGGTGGCAGGGTCGGTACGCAACCCCGCATGCGAAAGTACCGTTTCGATGGATTTCCGGCTCTTCATCCCTCTCCTTACGTATCAGTTAACCAGCACCATCAATCACTTGCATCTAAAATATTTAACCGATACGGATCCATTCAATAAAAACGCATTGGCTGAATGATTTTCTTTCGCGGAGAGCAGGGAAGAGACGGTGGAGAGTAGGTTGTTTATAAGGTGATGTGGGGAAAACAAGCTTGAGGGGAAAAGAAGAATGGTCAAGAAGTAGTTACGGGAAAAAAAATTAGGTAATTAGTGAAAATATAGTTGATGGAAAAAGATTCGATATTTTTGCTTAATGAATTGGAAATAATTGATATTTGTGATGTTAGATTTAAGAAACAAGGGAGGGTTAATATGATTTTTCGCATTGACAAAAACTTTTCAAAAGTTTCGCCAATACCGTTTAAACCCCTTCCAACGATAGAAAAACAACTAGAAAACTTAATTAAAGACCTCATCGGCAATTACATTTTTCCAGATCTTTTAGTCTTTTGTAATGAAAGAAGTTTCCAGAGAGAAGCAGATTTATTCGCCATTAATGATAATGGAGATCTTGTTGTTATTGAGTTGAAAATTGATGGACATTATGACAGAGGTAAGGTATTGCAAGCAATGGAGTATGCCCAACTTTATGCCAAATGGCAATATGGTGATATGAATAAACGTTATAAAAATTGTTACCATACAGAAAAAGAGCTGAATGATGCATTTGAAGAGCATTTTGGTTATACCCTCGATAGCTCTCGATATAATCGGGAGCAGAGAATCATAGTAATTTCTAGTTCATCCGAACTTAATATTGCTGCGGCAGTAAAGTATTGGCAAAGAAAAAATATTGATATTAAAGAATATTTCTATCGGCTTTATTCAATTGATCAGGACAATCTATTGTTTGAATTATCTTCAGAAAGATCTTGGAATACAGAATATCCGAGCTGTTGGGTAAATACCTGTGCTAGGTATTACACAAACGCCTATTTTGATATGATTAAAAATCGCAAGGCAAGTGCTTATGGAAATAGAGCACATGTTATTGGTGATTGGATGTCACAAGGATATGTTTTTTTGTATCATAACAACTATGGAATAATTGCGGGTGGTATAGGCACAAGAAAGATCAAGGAAGCAGATCATGTTGCAGACGATATTCAAGAGAAAGAGAAAATGATTTTTCTTAATGACTTTATTCATGGTGTTGATGAAACAGGGAAAATAATCAAGTATCTTTCTCCTGCACAAATAAGAGAAATTGTAGGGCGTGACTTGTATTATGCAAATACGATTGTTGGTTTGAGCAAGGAAGAAGGTCAAAATATTTATGAGATTTTCAAAAATGAAATTAATGCAAAAGTTTCATAGCGTTATTACAGCCAGTTTTTCATATATTTACAATTCCCCATGAAAAATCCATGAAAATCATTCTCCAACGCGTTAAATCCGCCTCGGTAAAAATCGATGGCAGCGCCATTTCTGCGATTAATCGCGGCATACTCATTCTCCTCGGCGTGCATAAGGACGATACTGCCGAAAAGGCGGATTTTCTGGCGGCAAAATGTGCGAATCTCAGGATTTTTCCCGACGAGCAGGGTAAAATGAATCGCTCTCTGAAAGAGATCGACGGAGAGGCGCTCGTGGTATCGCAGTTTACGCTTTTCGGCGATTGTTCCAGGGGAAGACGCCCGAGTTTTATCGATGCTGCACCTCCCGACAAAGGCAGGGAGCTTTACGAACACTTCATTGATTGTATGAAGCAGCAGGTCCGCATTGTTGCAACCGGGGTTTTTGGAGCGATGATGGAAGTCGAACTCGTGAATGATGGGCCGGTGACGCTGATCCTGGAGCGGTAAAGGATCGGCACGCCCTGCTCTTGCTGAATCGATTGGTTACTTGAACGTAATCTTGAAAAACGCCGTCGAGCTCCGCCACGCGATCTCTTTAAAATCCAAACACCCGTGCAACCGCGCCTTGATCTCTCCCGTTGTTGCCGCATCGCACTTTGTGCGTATCCTGTCGCCAAGCGATAGCCGGTCCGATTGCCCCGCTTCCCGAAACCAGAACTCGATATCCTGTGGAGAAATACGGCGTATGGCGCTGTCTGCGGCTACTCTCATGGTAAGCGCAATATCATCGATGGATGATATCTCCTCGTGCAATGACTGCGCCGTCCATTTTATCATAGGATCGTCGTTGTCGCTGAAAAGTTCCTCTTCCGCTGCGGCCAGGAGGTTCTTAACTTGGGCGTTAAGGGTCTTCGTCTCCGCGAGATTTGAGAGCCGTTGGCCCTCACGCGGAATCGGCTCGGCCAGGACAAGGGCGCCGGTTTTTGCAAGGAGCCTGTTTGCCCGTTTTACGAAAGACTTCATATTCTCAGTCTGAAAGAGCAGGTTCCTGCCGAGTATGGCATCGAACCGGACTTCCATCCCGGCCGCGTTCCTGATATCCCGATCAAAGCTGGCAAGACCGGTTCGGATGATCTGCGGACGGGAAATGGCCGGCAGATTCTTTACAAGACCGCAGAGGGTCTCGTATGCCCGATCGTCATGGGCCAGGATCCATACGCCGCCATCGGGCGTCTGCCGCATCGCTTCGAAAGCGAGAAGGCCGGTCCGGCCGTTGAGATCGAGCACGAGGCTCTGCTTCGTGAGGCCGGCGAGTTCGAGCATGGTTTGCCGAATGCGGCTGAGTTGTTCGCCGCGCCGCGAAAGCGTTCGCTCAAGCCAACCGGAGCCGTCTGTTCCCCGCTGCAAAGCCAGGGGGTTCGAATAATCCTCCTCGACCATGGCCTCAATCTGCGCCTCGCGCTGTTGCACAACGCGCTCGGCGATGGATTTCTCGAATCCCTGGTCCGAAGGATGGTAAAACTCCTTTCCCTGAAGGGATGATGGCAGATACTGCTGGGCAACCCAATGATCCCGGTAGGCGTGCGGGTAAAGGTACCCATCGCCGTGGCCAAACCCCTCGGAATCACGGCTCGCATCGCGCAAGTGGTTCGGGACATCGTCCGTTGTCTCTTCGGAAACGGATTTTATGGCATCGAAGAAAGCGAGGGAGGAGTTGCTCTTTGGCGCCGTCGCGAGGTAGAGACACGCTTCCGCCAGATGGAATCGTCCTTCGGGAAGACCGACATAATCGAATGCCCGTGCGGCATTTACAACGACGCCGAGCGCTGCCGGGTCGGCCATCCCGACGTCTTCTCCAGCAAGGATAACCATACGGCGGAAGATGAAGCGGGGATCTTCGCCGGCATACAGCATCTTCGCCATCCAGTAAAGGGCGGCATCCGGGTCGCTGCCGCGAAGGGATTTGATGAAAGCTGAAATGGTGTCGTAATGGGCGTCGCCATCACGGTCATAGAGAACTGCACGCTGCTGAATGGATTCTTCGGCAATGGATCGGGTGATATGGATGATGCCGTCGTGCCCCGGGGCTGTGGTCTCCACGGCCAGTTCGAGCGCATTGAGAACGCCGCGCGCGTCGCCGTTTGCAACCCGTACGAGATGATCGAGAGCATCTTCCTCAATGCTGATTTTTTTCCTGCCATATCCGCGTTCGGTGTTCCGCAGCGCCTGAAGCGCGACTGCCCGCAGATCAACCTCACCGAGCTGGCGAAGCTGGAAAATTCGCGAGCGTGATACCAGCGCCTTGTTGACCTCAAAGTAGGGGTTTTCCGTGGTCGCGCCAATCAGAATCAGAACGCCATTTTCAACGTGTGGCAGTAGAGCGTCCTGCTGGGCTTTGTTGAAGCGGTGGACTTCATCGATAAACAGAATCGTCCGTCTTCCGAAGAGCGAAAGCGTTTTCTGCGCACTTTCGATGGCATCGCGAATATCCTTGATGCCGGCAAGTACGGCATTGATCGAGAGAAACTGCGCCTTCGTGGTATTTGCAATGATTCGGGCGAGCGTTGTTTTGCCGGTACCGGGAGGGCCGTAAAAGATCAGGCTCGATAGTTGGTCGATTTGAATGGCCCTCCGCAGAAGTCTCCCCTCTCCAATGATGTGATCCTGGCCGATAAATTCTTCAAGTGTTTGTGGCCGCATGCGATCGGCAAGCGGCGCGGTTTTTTTGAGCAGGTCGAGGGCCTGTGAATCGAAGAGGTCGGATGGGCGATCTCGTGGAGAGTTTTTTTTCATGATAATCCTCTAGCTCAGGTGCAAAATACGTCACGCACCGGTCGTTTTTTGCCCGAAGCAAATGAAACTCGGCATGGGGAGGTGTTGCCGCAAAAACCGGCGATTCTCGTTGATAATTATAAGCTGGAATCGCTGTCGCAAGAAATTGGCTATCTTCCAATGAGAATTTCAGATTAATTAATATATCATCTGATTTAAGTAATTTTATGTGGTTTCGTCCGATCATTTTTTAATTTGAGATATATCTTTAAATAAGTGTTACCTGAAGTCTTGCATAATATATAGTTTTTAGTCTTTGTTTCGGTAAAACACACCCTATACTGCTTGCGGAGGAAGAAGTCTATGCGTTCCAATGTTAAACGATTGGTATTTTTTATTGTCGCTGTATCTTTATGCGTTTCAATGGTTGAGGCACAGACGCTCCAGCGAAAAGCGCTCTTCAATCTGGGGTGGAGACTAACGGCATCAAATCCTACGGGCGCCCAAGCCATTGCCTTTAACGATTCGTCGTCATCGTGGCAATCGGTGAATGTACCGAGTTCGGTATCGTACGACGCCCCGTACGCCAGCTATGAAATGAACCACTTCGCTGCGACCTGCTGGTATCGGAAACATTTTACGTGTCCTGCAAATATACAGAAGGTTTTCATTCACTTTGAGGGCGTCATGCAGACCTGCGATGTTTTTGTCAATGGCGATTCAGTCGGCAGTCACCAAGCCAGCGGCTATACACCCTTTTTCTACGATATTACCAACTACCTCGTGCGCGGCGGGAGTAATGTGATTGCGCTGCGGCTCAATAACGTCGACGATCCCGGCATACCTCCGGGCGGATACGGGACCGACGGAGAGCCTGATTTCTTTTTGTTCTCCGGCCTCTACCGGAATGTCTGGCTGCTTTTCAAGGACAGCGTTTACATTCCCGATTGGGGTCAGCGGATTACGACTCCCGGAACGACGACCAGTGCTGCGGTGCGCGCTCGGACCGTTGTTGCCAATGCAACCAGTGCGGCAAAGAGTGCGGACGTAACCATCACCTTGCTCAATGCCGCAGGCGTAAGCGTGGTCACTGCAACGAGTACACAATCGGTCCCTGCCGCGTCTTCGACCAATTTCGATATGACTACCTCGGCAATTACGCCGCAGGTCTGGTCGCCCGCAACGCCAAATATGTATTCACTGCGGACCATCGTGACGGTAGGCGGCGCCGTTGTAGACAGCATCGTGCAGCCGGTTGGCTTCCGGTGGTATTCCTGGAGCACGAGCAATGGTTTTTCATTGAATGGCTCCAGGTTTGAACTGTATGGCATGTGCGTGGACCAGATGATGGGCTGGATAGAAAATGCAATGCCCGATTCGCGGTGGGTTCAACTGATAAAGAAGGCGAAGGCGATGGGCGCCAACAGCCTCCGTTGCTCGCACTACCCGCGCGCTCAGGCATTTTATGACGCGTGCGATAAGCTCGGTATGCTGCTGTGGGTCGAACTGCCGACCTGGATGGTGTCGGAGCCGGCCACCCTCCCTGCCACGTACTGGCCGAACCTCGACACCTGCGTCAATGAGATGGTGCTCGATGGCTTCAACCATCCTTGCATTTGGGCCTGGGGAATCGCCAACGAGCCCAACTATAATTATGGAACGTATTGGGACGCGGTCGTCGGTTTGATCCACAGCCTTGATTCGTTCGCCGTCACCGGAAGAGCCATCAGCTACGCGAAATATGATGGCGCAAACTGGGTGTATACCGGCGGCAATGGGCAAAATTTAGATATCAACGGGACCAATTATAGTACATCGGCTCCCGCGTCACTACCCTTTGTTAATACCGAATCGTATACCAGCTGGGATCGCCTTTACTCGCGCGGAGGTTCGTTGGATCTAGAGCAGCCCGCTCCCGGCGCCGAGGCGAACGCCGAGGTAAGCAACATGTCCTATGTAACCGGCGTCACTTCCGGAGCTCTTGCAGGAGGACACTTCTGGTGCTTCGTCGATTATAATTCGTGGCGAAATTCAACCGGGCAGCAGGGAGTAGTGGACCGGTTCTGGGTACCCAAGGGTGCGTACTTTGCATTTCAAAAAGCCTGGGCGGGTGTTTCTCCGGGTAGTGTTGCGGGTTCAGCTCCGGATTATCCTTCAACCACCGGGACCGCAACAAAAATTGACCTTGAGGCGGATACCACGAATCTCCAGGCAAATGGATCAGATGTGTCAATTATCGTCGCAAACCTGCGCGATGCCGGCGGTACCTGCATCGCCCAAAATTGCAATATCACCTGGACCGTCACCGGCGGAGCAACGCTCTATCCAGGAACAGGTTTCACGGGTAATCTCACCACCGTGACCGATTCGGCGCTCGGCGGCAGGGCGACGGTGCTCTTGCGAACCACCACTACCGCTGGGCCTATCACCGTAACCGCCACCAGTAGTTGCGGCCTTCCCGAAGCCTCCATCGATCTCACCAGCACTCCGGTCACTGAGTCGGACTATACTTCAGTTCGTCAGGGACTCCTCCTTCAGGAAACATCGAGTGCAACGTCCCGCCTGCGAGCAGTTTATTCGGAAAAAGGCGTAACGCTCACTTTCCCTGCCGGCGTTGGAAAAAGCGTGCAGATCATCAACGTTCAGGGGAAAATGATTGCTACCTATACTCTCCGGAACGGAACCCCGATATTTATCAATCACAAGGTAGCAAGCGGAGGAGTTTGTTTTGCGGCATGGAGCGATAACGGTCGCCGGATGGTGACAAAATTGAACATGGTTCAATAAAGTTTTCGCCGCACAATATATGATGGTTTTGGGGGGCGTCCCTGATCGGGCGCCCTTTTTTATCGTGCAAACTCGCAAGCGACGAAAGCGTCAGTATCATGTGAAAGCCCACGGCAGATACAAAAGTAGAAATATGGGCAGATCCGGAGTTACGGTCGGAAAAGGATTGCGGATTTCCGCCACGGAGCGCACAGCCCGGAGATCATGGAATCGATGCGATTCATTTTATTCGTGTTTCGCTTCGTGAACTGTAGCCCACAGGATCAGAACGGTGATGGCGCTTGTTGCCGCGCCGAATAAAAATGGCGCTGGCGGATGCATGCTGAAAAGAAGCCCCGCAATAACACTCGCCGGCAGGAGTCCGATTCCGACGATGGTATACGAAAACCCAAGCGCGGTTGCTTTTGATTCTGCGGGTGCAATGGAAACAACAAATGCTTTTTCCATGCCCTCGGTCATTGCCGCATAGACGCCATAGAGCAGCCAGCATCCCCAAAGCAGGGCGCTGCGAGAAACCAGGCCGAACCCGGCGTACACGAGACCGTAAAGCGCATACCCGCTCATCAGCACCCGTTTGAACCCGATCCGATCCGCGAGAGATCCAAACGTGTGCGAAAGGAGAGTACTTGATAAATTATAAAACAGGTACATGAGCACCACCGTTGGAAGCGCAAAACCGAGATTCATGCTCCGCAAAAACAAAAATTGGTTTGACGAGTTGCCAAGCGTGAAAACTGCCTGGGCAAGGAAAAAAAACCTTAAATTTTTATCGTAGCGACGCAGGTCAAAGTTCGGCTTCGGCCGCATTTTAGTAGTAGCCACTGCTGCCGATGGCTCTTTTATGAAAAATAAAAACACAATGCCAATAGCGGCTGGTATAATAGAAGCGATGAAAACCCTATAGAATCCGGTTATGTTTTTGATGGTGCCGGTAGTGTGGTCGATGAACTTCAGGCAGAAAAAATAGAGTATCAGAACGCCGAGAGTTGCGCCTGCAAAGTCCATTGCCCGTTGCAGGCCGAAGGCACGGCCCTGGACATCAAGCGAAACGGAGTCGGCTATCAACGCATCGCGCGGGGCGCCGCGGATTCCCTTCCCTACCCTGTCGATGAATCGGGAGAACAGAACAAAGAACCATCCAACCGAGGCAAAGAGAAGCAGCGTCTTTGCGACGGCAGACAGGCTGTACCCGGAAATGGCCGGACCCTTACGCTTCCTAACCCGGTCGGAATAGTACCCGGAGAAGACCCTGAGCAGGCCCGCCGTAGACTCCGCCACGCCTTCGATGATGCCGAGCGCCGGCCCGATAAATGCACCCTTCGCCGCAAGAATTGTACTGACAAAGGCCTGAATGAGTGGATAGATCATCTCGCTCGAAACATCGGTGAAAAACGAGGTGAGCCCCGTGAGCAGGACATTACGGTGGAAAGGGGTGGGTTTCATGATTAATGGATAGATGCGGTTCAGGTATTCAGGCATTAATAGGAAAAATAAAAATTGCCGCATACTGAAAAAAAGAACCATTTGCTTAAAGATGAAGTGTTCTTCGTTTCAGCGCATTTGCATACAACCAGGCACGTATTGGGTTGATCAAACGCTAATGACCATAACTGAACGTATGAAATAGTCCCATCGATAGCGGTAAAATGCTATTTTATCAGACTTAGATCGAACCGGGAAAAAAGCACTCATTCAAGGAGGATATCATGGGTAAAGGCGATAAGCGCACGCTGCGCGGGAAAATATTCAAGGGTTCCTTCGGCAATAAGAGGCCGCGCAAGAAGGATAAAAGAACGAACGCAAAAAAAGAAGGGTGATCGGCCTAAAAACATGAATTCATGCAAAAGGCCTCCGCGGGATTGTTGCCGGAGGCCTTTATTATTGGTGATCAGATGGCCTTGGGCTGGCAGAGATTCTTCTTATCGTTTGCGACCCGGCCGCAGCTTTTGCAGATGAATGCGGGTTTATTCACAAGAGGTATAATATCCTTGACATCAAGGTCGCACGCACAGCATGTCAGGGCACACATTTTGTCGGCACCGGCATGGTGTCCTTCAGCTTTTGGACTCATAGTAACTCTCCTTGGTAGAGGTTGAAGAAGCAGTACTTTTTTCAAAAATAACTTTAATCTTCCGCCGATGCAAATTTTAACGATGTTATCTGTTTGCAGTAGTGGGTTACCGAAGAGCTGGCAGCAGTGCAAAATGCGCGAGCCACAACCCATGGACCCCGCCGGCACGTTGATCTGCCAATAAGTCCAAGAGCAAGGCGAAAACATGCACCAAACACCCCCTTATCACGGCCACATCAATTCCATATCTATTTAACCGTAGCATTAGCGCGGAATAAATGCTCCCCATCTCAAGTGGTGGGGTCTTAGATACCTAAAAGATTTGTTAGATTTTTTTGCGAAGGTTCTGGAAAAGACTACAATAGTCGATTTTTTTGTAGCTTCGCGATTTGGTGCAAAAAAAGCTTGATTCTTTTGCAAAAGACCGATATATTGTTAATAGGTTGTTCGTACTTTCGATGGGGGGGTCGATATGTTGAATATTAAGAGATGACCTTAGCAGAACGAGAATGTGCAGTATATGTCTATATTACAATAAGTTGCAAATAGATATGACATCAATAATACGCTCTTTGATCCACCGGAATAGATAGACGCACCCATTAAAGCCATTGATGCGCCAAGTATAGTGTACCGATTTTAACGTAAAAAGAGGTCACTATGAATACTCTAAAAGGCTTGAGCGCAAATGAAACGATTTTTCAGCGATGTGGTTTCTCTTTGAAAAAAGGCTGGTGCATCGCGGTAATGTCTGCCGTGGGTGTACAACTGGCGCTGTTTGTTTCCGGTACGCAGCTCTATGCGGATAATTATTTCACGTGGTCGTATTACCGCAATATCGTCCTCAATACCAAATCGAGCGGTGCA
>JBEKOX010000074.1:0-13423 GCA_049521335.1 Chitinispirillaceae bacterium | reverse complement strand
CGGTAAAGCTCAAGGCGGGGTCGGTCTGGACCGGGACCATGCAGGCGAATGGGTCGGGGACGAGCGGTTACCCGATCGTTGTCGACAGCTTCGGCGCTTCAACTTCGTCGGCTATGCCGCGAATCGACGGCAACGGCGACTCCGACGCCGTGCTCGTGAGTGGCGTCGACTACTGGGAAATCAACCATCTCGAAGTCACGAACCTCACATCGACGCGGGCCACCAGGCGGCGCAGCGGCGTTCACCTGAGTTCGACCGGCGGTGTTACGCGACGCCATATCCAGGTGAACGGACTCTATGTGCATGATGTAAATGGCGATCTGACAAAAGGAACCAATACCGAGGGGTGCGGCATTTATTTCGACGGCGGCGCCTTCGATTCGCTCATCATCCAGAATTGTCACTTAGTGAATACCGACCGTAACGGCATCTGCCAGAACAGCAGCAGCCGCTCGACCGATGTCATCATCCGCGGCAATCTGCTCGAAAATATCGGCGGGGATTGTATTAAACTCTGGGGCACGAACCATGGCCTCATCGAGCATAACGTGGTGAATGGGGGCCACATGCGGGCCACGGATCCGGCCGCCGGGATCTGGCCGTTCTCCTCCGACAGCTGCACCATCCAGTTCAACGAGGTCACCGGCATGATCGGGTGTAACGACGGCATGGCCTACGATGTCGATTATGGGACACGGGGAACGATCGTGCAGTACAATTACAGCCACGACAACCAGGGCGGTTTCATGCTCATGTGCAGTCCGGGAGGAGGAGTCACCGACAGCTGCACCCGGTTCATCATCCGCTATAACATCAGCCAGGATGACGGCATCAGTCGCTCAGTCTACGTCTACCCCGACTCGGGGTACCGGGATGGCGCCACCTTTACCGTAGGCGGGCAGGTGACCGACGGATTGATTTATAACAATACGATTTACATCGGTTCAAAGCTGAACATCCCGCTCCTGCGCGCGTGGGAGTGGAACGGAGGGAAACCTTCCAATGACCTCTTTGCCAACAACATCTTCTACGTGGACACCGCATGCACGGCAAGCTATTCGCTCGAAATCACCAACACGACCAATGCCATCAATCTTGCGCATAATTGTTACTACGGCGCATTCATAAACAAAGCCGATGATTCCGGAACAGCGATTCTGCCCAAGCCGGCGGACTCGGGGGCGATAACGGTACGGCCTGCGTTCGTGAACCCGGGCGGCGCCGCGGGCGGCCTTGCCTCGTGCGCCGCTTATAAGCTGCAAGAGGCGGACCCCCGCCTGGCAACCGGGCTCGTGATGACGGGCAACGGCGGCAATGACTTTTTTGGTGACAGCGTGCCCGTTTCCACCGCGCCCTATGTGGGGGCCGACCAGTTCGTCGTAACCGGCGTTGCTTTTTCAGGCCGCCACATAGGACGCAGTGGGCCGACAATGCAGGTGCGGACATTTCGCTCCCAAAGCCTTGCAGAGGTGCTGGTATTCCTGCCCGGAACCGAAATGGCCAAACTCTGGCTGGTCGATGTCAGGGGGAAGCTGCTCACCACACTCTTTGAAGGGGAGATCGAGGCGGGAGAGCGACGCTTTACGGTTGACCTTGGCCGCTTCGCTCCGGGTGTCATGTTCGCAAAACTTTCGACCGCCGGGGGCGGTTTTGCCGCTTCGGTGATCGTAATAAGTCGCTAAGGCCCCGCTTCGGACGGCGCCAGCAATTATGTATCTTTAAAATCTCTATCTTTTCAGCGCTCCTCACCCCATGCCGAGTTCAGGAATTTGGCTCAGGTTCCATGATACCGATCATTGCCATAGTCGGCAGGCCCAATGTGGGCAAGTCGAGCCTTTTCAACCGCATTCTCCGCAAACGAGCCGCCGTGGTCGACGATCTGCCCGGCGTAACCCGGGATCGTAACTACCGCCCCTTTGCCTGGGAGGGCGGCCAATTCACGCTTGTCGATACGGGCGGCTTCACCATGCGGGAGAAGGAGACACTGCACCGCTCGATCAACGATCAGGTTGACCTCGCCGTGAACGAGGCATCGGCGGTGCTTTTCGTCGTGGAAGCGGGCACCGGCGTCACCGCCGAGGACGAGCATATCGCGCGGCTTCTTCGGAAGCGTGCCGCCGCTAAAACGATTCTTGTTGTCAATAAATCAGAATCGGCGCGCATGCAGTTCGAAATCGACGCGTTCCGGAATCTCGGGCTCGGCGAACCGCGGCCGGTATCCGCGCTGCACGGCAGCGGCGTGGCCGACGTGCTCGACGATGCCGCGCGACTTGCAACGAAGACCGGCATTCCCGAGGGCGCCCCGGAGGAAGAGGACCGCGCCGCGTTACGAATTGCCATCGTTGGACGGCCGAACGTCGGCAAATCATCCATTGTCAATAAACTGCTGATGCAGGAGCGCATGATCGTGAACGACGCGGCGGGCACCACGCGCGATTCGATCGACTCCCCCCTGATCTACAAGGAGCGCCCCGTGATCCTCATCGACACTGCCGGGCTGCGCAAAAAATCGCATGTCAAGGAGGATCTCGAATACTACTTCAACCTGCGGGCGATAAAAAGCATCGACCGCTGCGACGTGTGCGCCGTAGTCGTCGACGCTTCGGACGGGCTCGGGGTTCAGGACCTGCGCATCGTGCGCAAGGCCCTGGAGCTGCACAAGGGTATGCTGCTGCTCTGGAACAAGTGGGATCTCGTCGCCGAAAAGAAGCACGATACCTTCGACAATCTCGTCGCCGGTGTCAGGCGCGACTTCCAGGAGCTCAGGCCGCTGCCCATGCTGGCCACCTCGGCCCTCACCGGACGGCGGATACCGGCCCTGATCGACGAGGCGATGAAGATCAGGGAGCGCATGACCGTACGCCTCGGGGCCGCCGAATTCGAGGACAATATTTTCACCTGGGTCCGGGCGCATCCGCATCCGGCAATTCCCAAGCAGCCGGTGCGGTTCCTCGGGGCGAGGCAGGTCGACGCGCCGTATCCCCGTTTCCGGTTCTTCGTCACCAACCCGAAGAACGTCGCGCCGCTCTATGTCCGATTCCTGACAAACAGGATCTATGCGACCTACGATTTCGAGGGCTGCCCGATAAAGCTCGAATTCCGCAGCATCAAGAAACCGGAACACGGCATGCGCGGCGCGGCGGACGGCGAGAGTAACTTTGACGGCAAGGAGCGCTCATGAAAATTGCGATACTGGGGGCAGGAAGCTGGGCGATCGCGCTTTCGGCGCTCCTGCAAAAGCGGCGGCATAACGTTGCCATGTGGGAGTTCAACCCCGCGGTCGCGAAGAAGCTTGCCGTCGAGCGGGAACTGCCGTCGAAGCTGCCGGGAATCCTGATCCCCGAGCCGGTCGCGATCACCGACGATATCGCCCGTGCCGTTGAAGACGCGGATATCGTGGTGGCCGCGGTCCCGGCCCAGACCATGCGCGCGACCATGCGGCATCTCGCCGCCTCCGTGCCGCAAGAGCGCCTCGCGGCGATCAAGGGGTTCGTCGTGGTTGCCAAGGGCATCGAAACCGGCACGCTCGAACTCATGAGCGACGTGCTGCTCGAAGAGCTGCCGGCCATGACCGCCGGCCGCATCGCCGTACTCTCCGGCCCCTCGCACGCCGAGGAGGTGTCGCGCGACATACTCACCGCCGTGGTTGCCGCGTCGGAGAATCATTCGCTTGCCCTCATGGTGCAGAAGGCGTTTTCGACCGAGACCTTCCGCATCTATACCAATCCGGACATGCGTGGCGTGGAGCTCTCGGGCAGCGTGAAAAACGTGATCGCCATCGCGGCGGGCATATGCGACGGCCTTGGCCTCGGTGACAATACCAAGGGCATGCTCCTGACGCGCGGCATCGCCGAGATGATGCGCCTGGGCAAAAAACTCGGCGCGCATCAGTCTACATTCTCCGGCCTGGCGGGCATCGGCGACCTGATCACCACCTGCACGAGCCGCCACAGCCGCAACCGGAGGATGGGCGAGCTCATCGCCTCGGGTCTCACGCTCGAAGGCGCGCTCGAAAAAATGACCATGGTGGCCGAAGGGGTCGAGACCACGAGATCGGTCTACGCGCTCGCGAAGAAGCATGACATCGAGATGCCGATCACGCGGGAGGTCTATAAGGCGCTTTTCGAAGGAAAGAATGTGCGGCTTGCGGCGAGGGAGCTGATGATACGGGAGTCGAAGCCGGAGTGGTGGTGAGGAAATAAGGTACAGAAAATTAATATTGAATTGACTTACACAGAGGCTGATAACGATATTAAATTGATTTCGCCCAAGAGAATAAGTTGCTTTGGATAAGATAATGCGAGGGGGGAGCTGCGAAATAATTATTATTTTGCTGTTACTATGCTGCGATAACAAGGATGTTGGATGAAAACTGCACGATGGTTGGTGATGCTTTTGTCGATCTGTTGGGGCTGTGTGTTGGCACAAACTCAAGCGGTGCCGCCAATTCTCATCTCACCGGCGAATGGAATAACAGACCAACCGCCATCACTTACGCTTTCATGGAATACAGCGTTGAATGCGATTTTATATAGAGTACAGGTATCAACAAATTCGTCATTTTATCCCCTTGTTTTCTTTGTCGATTCAACAGCAAATAATTATTCTGTAAAGAGTAATGTACTTGACAGCAACACATTATATTACTGGCAAGTTGCAGCGTATACGGGTACTAGTATGGGTTGGTCAAGCATATGGAGTTTTACAACAAGCGAGCCCGGCCAACTGAGTATACCAAGTCTCGTTTCGCCGTCGAACAACGCAAATAATGAAGCGATTCCCCTCAAATTCTTATGGGAATCAGTTCAAGGTGCTGATGCTTATTACATCTATATATCAACGAATTCGACATTTTCACCTGTTTATGATACTGTTACAGGTGGCATAACTACAGCACTCACTCCAGATTCAATGATTTTAAATTCTATTCATCTGTCATATAATACGACATATTATTGGCGGCTACAAGCAGAACCTTGTTGTTCTCCTTATAGCAGTTGGTCGAGTATCTGGAGTTTTTCAACACTTACGACGCCTATCACTCCGATTCTTACGTCACCGGCTAATGGTGCTACAGGTCAAGACACGGCAACTCTGAGTCTAGATTGGTATTCTGTACCGTATGCAACATCATACAATGTATGCATGTCTACAAATGCGACATTTTCGTCAACGGTTTTGAATCAAACTTGTTTTACTGGCAGTTATGAGTATATGATAGATGCTATAAACGGAGCTGCAATTAACACATGGTTCTATTGGAGGGTAAACGCAAGTAATGCTGCCGGAACAGGTTTGTGGTCTAACGTATGGAGTTTTAAAACGTTAACGATGCCTTCAGCACCGACCCTTATCTCGCCGACAAATGGATCTTCATATCAAGGCAATTCTATTACGATGAATTGGAGTGCAGACGGAACTTCAGAATACAATATAGAACTTTCAACAACGTCAACATTTTCTTCGGATGTTGATTCAGGCCTTGAACCGTTTGGCGCAAATGATTACTATTTGAATATCTCTTACAATACTACTTATTATTGGCGTGTGCATGCGAGTAATGATATCGGTACAAGTTCTTGGTCAAACATCTGGAGTTTTACAACCACAGCAACGTCAGTTATTGAGAAATGTAATTCATCTTTCATCTTATCCTGCAACGCCCGAAATGGTGTGGTTAATTATTCAATTCCGTCGTCTGCCATGGTGAATATTTCCCTTTTTGATATTCGTGGTAAGCAAGTTTTTAATTCTTCAGACATAGCAACTGCTGGCGCACATCGGCTATCTCTGAGAAATATTTTACCGGCAGGAAATTATATTGTACGCTTTAAAACCAAAGGATTTGAAAAGAACTTTGCAGCGGCTTTTATGTAAAAATTGAAATCTTCAACATCTTTCACCAAACGATAAAAGGGGGGGATCATGCAGAAATTTAATTTCCTCAAAGAACTTACTGAATTGTTCTCGTGTCAAAATGCGAATCTTAATGATAATCGATTCGCATTTCTGGCTGCGACCGGCAAGTGTGAGCTTGCAATACGTGATGAAATAGCCTATCAGTTTCAATGCAAATATCTAGATCGGCAAAAGCAATCTGGCTTTCCCCCTAGGGATTTTATTGTAGCCCGAGAGTGGGGGAAAAGGTATGATCTTGCAATTTTAAAAAAACCAACAGGGCAAGCTGAGTATATTCCTGAGTGTGTTGTTGAATTTAAGGCTGTTGCCACTGCGGATAAAATACAAAACTATATCAGCAAAATTTACAAAGATTATAAAAAATTAGTTGATGACTACAAAATATCGGATGCTAAAAAATATGTTGTTCTAGTAGTAATGCTACCTAATAAGAAATTTGATGATGATGACCCTGTAATAAAGGTGGTGAGGAAATATTTTCGTGGAATCAACCGTCAATTCCAAGGTAACAAAAAACCTAAAATACAAAAATGTTTTAAAGATTGGAAAAATTTTTTGAACGAGAAACAGATTAAAACTCCGGGCATGAATGGAATGAAAAAAATTGTAATCAACGCAGGCATGTATACCGACGTTAAAATTAAATTAGCTTTATTCATTGCTGGACCGTTAATTAAACCCTGAAAAAAAATCCGTTCATGGTTCGACAAATTCACCACGAACGGACTTTTCAAGACTCCACTGTACTTCGGCCTCATAGACCGATAAGGTTATTCCGTCGGTAACTCCTCCAACGCCGCCAGGCTCTTCCCAAGCTTCTCCTTATTGGCAAGCAGTCCTTCGAATTTCTCCTTCTCCTTTGCCACAATATCCGCCGGAGCGCGGGAGGCGAATGCCTCGCTTTCGAGCCGCTTCTTCGTATTTTCGATGAGCCCGTTGACTCGGGCGATCTCCTTGCCGAGACGGTCCATCTCGACCTTGCGGTCGATGAGCCCTTCCAGCAGGAGGTAAAGCTGCATGCCCGCCGCCACCGCAGACCCGGCGAAGGACGGCCGGCGCGCGGCCGGGTCAATGACCGTTTCCGAGAGCTTTGCAAGCTGGTTGATGAGCGGCGTCTGGGTTTGCAGAAGTTCTGCATCGGCGTCGGTCGCCGGGATGACGATCGCGCGGCCGACCTTGTCGGGAGGCACATTGTTCTCCGAGCGGATCGTGCGCAACGCCGTGACGATTTCGATGACCTGCGTAAAGAGCCGTTCGCCCGGCGCATCGAGGAGACCGTTGTCGGCGATGGGAAAGCGCGCGACCATGATCGAGGGGGAGTCGATAACGGCCGGAAAGTCGGCCTTCTCCCGCAGGTGCGACCAGATCTCCTCGGTGATGAAGGGCATGATCGGGTGGAGCAGCTTGAGGATGGAGCCGAGCACGTACACCGCCACCGCCCAGGCGTCGTTTTTCCGCTGCTCATCCTCCGATTGGTAAATATCGGCCTTCTTGGCCTCCACGAACCAGTCGCAGAACTCGTGCCAGGTAAAGTCATAGATCGTATGCGCGGCTTCGTTGGCCCGGTAGCCGGTGATCGCGGCGGTCATGGCCTCGGTAACCCTCTGCAACCGGCTCAGGATCCAGCGATCCTCAGCCTTGCGCCGCTCCACGGGCGGCAGGCCCGTGATCGTTATGCGGCTCTCGATGGTGGAAAGGAGGAACCGGGAGGCGTTCCAGAGCTTGTTGGCGAAATTCCGGCCTATGTCGAAGGTGTCTTTGCCGAGGAACACATCCGCGCCCTGCGCCGTGATCATGACGATGGAGAATCGCACCGCGTCGGCGCCATACACGGGAATGATCTCCATGGGGTCAAGCGCGTTGCCGAGCGACTTGCTCATCTTCCTGCCCGATTTATCCCGCACCGTGCCGTGGAACAGGATATCGGTGAAGGGAAGTTCGCCGGTAAAGTGCAGCCCGGCCATGATCATGCGCGCTACCCAGAAGAAGATGATCTCCGGCGCGGTCATGAGCGCATCGGTGGGATAGAATTTTTTGAGGGTGCCGGTCGGTTCGGGCCATCCCATGGTGGAGAACGGCCAGAGCCACGAAGAGAACCAGGTGTCGAGAACGTCGTCGTCCTGCCGGAGCGTTGCGTTGCCGCAGCGGGGGCATTGCGACGGCGCTTCCTCCTCCACGATCGTTTCGCCGCACGGGCAGTACCAGACCGGTATCCGGTGTCCCCACCAGATCTGGCGCGAGATGCACCAGTCCCGGATATTCTCCATCCATTCGATATAGGTTCGCTTCCAGCGCGGCGGGTAGAATCGCAGACGGTCGTCCAGAGCGGCCTTGAGCGCGCCTTCGGCCAGGGGTTTCATGCGCACGAACCACTGATCGCTGTAGTAGGGTTCCACGACCGTTTGGCAGCGGTAGCAGTGGCCGACCGCATGACGGTGCGGTTCGATCTTTTCCACGAGGCCAAGCGAGGTCAGCTCCTCCACCACCATGGTGCGCGCCGTAAAACGGTCGACGCCCCGATACTTTTCCGGGACGTTCCCGGCCATGCGGCCGCCCCCGTCCATGACCACGATGGGGTCCATTGAATGGCGCAGTCCCATGAGAAAATCGTTCGGATCGTGCGCGGGCGTGACCTTGACCGCGCCGGTGCCGAATTCACGGTCGACGAAGTCGTCGGCGATGACGGGGATTTCGCGGCCGGCAATAGGCAGCGTGAGCAGCGCGCCGCGAACGTTCAGGTAGCGCTCATCCTTCGGGTTCACGGCCACCGCCGTGTCGCCGAGCATGGTTTCCGGCCGCGTGGTGGCCACGGTCACGTAGCCTGAACCGTCGGCAAAGGGGTAGCGGAAATGATAGAGCTTGCCGTCGACCTCGCGGTGTTCCGCCTCTTCATCGGAAAGCGCGGTGCGGCAACGCGGGCACCAGTTGATGATATATTTCCCTTTGTAGATAAGCTTCTCGCGGTAGAGCTGCACGAATACCCGGCGCACGGCGCGCGAAAGCCCTTCGTCCATGGTGAACCGTTCGCGGTCCCAGTCGCACGAGGAGCCGAGCTTCTTGAGCTGACCCGAAATCACGGCGTGGTGGGCCTCCTTCCACTTCCAGACCTCCTCGATGAAGGCGTCGCGACCCAGGTCGTGTCGCGTCTTCTTCTCTCTGGCAAGTTTACGCTCCACAACGTTCTGCGTGGCGATGCCCGCATGATCGGTGCCCGGCATCCAGAGTGCCTCGAACCCCGCCATTCGCTTGTACCGGGTGAGGATGTCCTGCAGCGTGTTGTTCAGCGCATGGCCCATGTGCAGCACGCCGGTCACGTTCGGCGGCGGAATGACTATAGAAAATTTGGGCCTGGCCGAGGTTTCATCCGCATGGAAAAACCCGTGTTCCCGCCAGAAGGCGTACCAGCGGTCTTCGACAAGTGAGGGATCGTATTGTTTATCCATTGGGGGCATTCTGAAAATTGGCCGATTGTCGACCGGGGGTATCAGGCAAACATGTTATTTGTCAATTCATCGAAGGAGTGCCCGGCCATTTCGGGGACGAGCTCCCGGGCGTCTTCGTAGATAACGCGGATTGAGCCGAGGTCGATGTTGCTCTTGAGTTCATGGATAAAACGCTCCATGCGGTCCGGATCGAGGTTCAGGTTTTTCTGAACCCGGATCTTGTTGAACGGCGTTTTAATGACGTTTTCCATTTCGGAAAGCAACACCTCCTCGATTTTTTCGCCCGGTCGCATGCCGATTATCTTGATTTCGATATCCTCCCCCACCTTGAGTCCCGACAGCTCGATGAGGTTCCGCGCAAGATCGATGATCTTGATCGGTTCACCCATCTCCAGCATGAAAATGGCCCTTGATTCGTTAAGGGTCGACGCCTGCAGCACCAGCTGCACCGCCTCGGGTATGGACATGAAAAAGCGTTTGGCGTCCGGGTCCGTAACCGTGACCGGCCCTCCCTCGCGGATCTGGCGTTGAAAGAGCTGTATTACGCTCCCGCTGGATCCGAGTACGTTGCCGAATCGGACCACATTGAACAGCGTTTTCGACGGGTAACGTTCGAGGACGACCCGTTCGGCCAGACGTTTGGAAAGCCCCATGATTCCGCCTGGATTTATCGCCTTGTCCGTGGAGATCATGACGAACTGGCTGACCCCGTGACGCTCGGCGAGCGAAGCGAGCATCGACGTGCCGAGAACATTGTTTTTCAGGCAGGCGATCGGGTTCCATTCCATCAGGTGGACGTGCTTATAGGCGGCGGCGTGATAGATGAAGTCGGGAGGGTAGCGCCGGAGGAGCGGCTCCATGAAACCGTTGTCAAGAATGCTGCCGACGATGGTGTGAATGCTGATGTCGCGGTACTGCTGTTTGAGTTCGGAATCGATCGTATAGGCGTTCTGCTCGCTTGCATCGAGGAGCAGCATCCGTGCCGGCCGGTAAGCCGCCACCTGAAAACAGAGCTCGGAACCGATCGATCCTCCCGCCCCGGTGATGAGCACCGTTCTGCCCGCAAGCTGCTTCCGGACATGCGTGTCGTCGAGCTGGATGTTCGGCCGTGAGAGAAGATCATCAATGGAGACATCGCGGATCTTGTTCACCGTTTGACGCCCGCTCATGATGTCGAGCATGGAAGGCATAATCTTGAACTTGACCTCCCAATCGGGAAGTTTTGCCGCGTCCATGATCTCCTTGACAACCTTGTTCGTCGCCTCGGGAATCGCGATAAACACCTCGTTGATTCGATGTTTTTTGATCAGGTACCGTATCGATGAAAGATCGCCGAGGACCTTTATGCCCTGTATGCGCTTGCCGAGAAGGTTCCGGTCGGAGTCGATAAAGCCGATGGGAATGTAGCGTTTGTTCTTTCCGGTCTTCAAGCTCTTGGCGATCTCATTGCCCCCGCTTCCCGCACCGACAATCAGCACATTACGCGCCATATCGCTTATTGGAAGAAATGTCTCGCGGAAAACGCGGATGGTAAAGCGGGTGCCGCCGTTGCACAGGATGAAGAGGGTGAAATCAAGAAAATAGATCGAACGGGGATACCCGGGGAATCTCCCGCTGAGCACGATGACAACCAAAAAAATGAGCGACGAAAGGGCAGACACCTTGACGATGTCCTCGAGATCGTCCACCGACACGTACCGCCAGACGCCCTGGTAAAGGTTAAAGAATCCCGAAATAATCAGAAAAATGACGACGTTGATCGGCAGGGAAATGAAAAAGAGGGCGGGGTAGCCGTGTCCCCCCAGCGTGAAATCGAACCGCAGGAGAAAAGAGAGCCAGAGCGCGAAAGCCGCGAAAAGCGCATGAAGCATGACAAGTATCGGCAATCGAAATTTCAGCATGGCATTAATTAAAAAAATCGGCATCGGTACTCCTTGACGGATTCGCTCGGAACGGTTGCATTATGGTGAATCGCGGTGCGGCGGGCTCCTGAAAACGGATTAGTTCGACGGAGCGGAAGTTCTTCTAATGGAAGTCCTTCTACTAATGGTACTCTGCCGGAAGGGGAAACGCAACATCCCGGAGAGGATAACATGCGAATAAAATACCCCCCGGCGCGAAGCATCCCTCTTTTTTTCGTTCAATGGCTCCTCACGGTATTTTTAATGACGTCAACGACGCGATTGAGATCGGCATCGGAGAGCCCGTTCCCTGACGGCAGACACAACCCTTCGTTGAACAATTTTTCCGAGACGCCGTTAGTATACGCTGGGCACTCCCCGAAGACGGGTTGAAGGTGCATCGGCTTCCAGAGCGGACGGCTTTCGATGTTTTCCTGCTCAAGCGCGAGACGGATCTCCTCGGGGGTAACGCCCGAAAGCGCCGAATCGATCCGGATGCAGGTGAGCCAGCGATTCGAACGGCCCCAGGGCGGGTCGCTCGTAAAACGGATGCCAGGGAGTTGCGCAAGCATTCGTGTATACTGATCGAAAATCACTCTCCGCCGCGCTACGCGCTCTTCAAGGGTTTTGAGCTGACCCCGGCCAATGGCCGCGAGAACATTGCTCATCCGGTAGTTGAATCCTATGGCGTGATGTTCGTACCAGGGGCAGGGTTCGCGCGCCTGGGTCGCCAGAGATTTCCCGCGAGCGGCGAGATCCCCATCGTGACAAAGCAGCATGCCGCCGCTCGAAGTGGTAATGATTTTATTGCCGTTGAACGACAGAACGCCAAGCGGCGCCAGCGTCCCCGTAGGTCTTCCCCGGTAAAGCGTTCCGAGCGACTCTGCGGCGTCCTCTATGACGGGGATGCCGTAGCGCGCGCAGACCTCCATGATGGCGTCAAGATCAGCGCTCTGTCCGTAGAGATGGACGACGATGGCGGCCTTCGGCGTTTTGCCGCGCTTCATGCGATCGAGGATCGCTTCTTCCAGAATCGCTGAATCCATGTTCCACGACGTCTCCTCGCTATCGACAAAAACGGGCGTCGCACCGAGATAGCGGATCGGGAAGGCGCTTCCAGCAAATGTAAACGACGCGCAGAGCACCTCGTCGCCGGCCGTAACGCCGAGCAGCATGAGCGACAGGTGGATGGCCGCCGTGCCCGATGAAACGGCGAGGGCATGGCGGGCGCCGGTGCAAGCGCAGATCTCCGCCTCGAAGGCGTCGACCATGGGGCCGAGCGGCGCGATCCAGTTGGTGGAAAAAGCTTCTTTGACCAGTTCAAGTTCAAGCCCGGACATATACGGCGGCGAAAGGTAGAGGCGATTCATACTATTCACTATGGGGAAAAGGTGGATAAGCGTCGTAACGCTTCTGGATCGAGGGGAGGATCGGGAATAAGTTTCAGAAAACGATTGAGAAATGGCGCGAGCGTTATCAGGATAAAACCGATATCTCGCCAGAAACTCCATGATTTCAGATAATTAAGATTCATGGCGACCTTCATGGGCCAGAGGACTTCATCGTTGAAGCGCGCGGGGTCGGGAACCGCGGCAAGCAGCCGCTCCTCGAAGCGAAAGTACAGCGTCGCGGGACCGGTAATGCCCGGCCGCAGGTCAAGTATCTTCCGCGCCTCGCCGGAAAGACGGTCTGCGTAACCCGGCACATCGGGACGCGGTCCGACCAGCGACATGTTGCCGACCAGGACGTTCCAGAGTTGTGGCAGTTCGTCGATTTTCAGGCGACGAAGAATCTGGCCGAGCCGGGTAATCCTCGGGTCCGAAGCGGCGGTGATGACGCCGTGCTTTTCCGTACCATTGTACATCGTCCTGAACTTGATCGCGGTAAACAGCCGCGCCCCGCGGCCAACCCTTTTCTGCCTGAAAAAAACCGGCCCACGGGATGAGTATTTCACCAATGCGCATAATACCGCAAATAACGGCGACAGCACGACGAGACCCGCCCCGGATACGGCAATATCAAAGAGTCGTTTCTGCGGCATTCCGATCTGGGAGCGGTTTTCCAGGGAAATGATGTAAATCTTTCAGATATTCGTTCATCAAAATTTTATGATGATGGAACTTTTTATTCAGCCTGAATCCGTTTGAGAGATAAAAACTA
>JBEKOX010000073.1:0-13649 GCA_049521335.1 Chitinispirillaceae bacterium | reverse complement strand
ACCTCTTCGGCCATGGGGCGGACGCGGCCATCAACTTTTCACGGATCGAGAGCGGGCTCGAAAAGAACGGCGACGGGTTTTCTTTCAGGGACGGCATTACGCCGAAAAACTATTTTATAAACCGCGTTGAAATGCCGGGGTCTATCGTTTTCTTCATCGATCCGCTTTTTCCCGATGCGGTCGCGGCGATGAAAAGGGCGCTTGACGAATCGTGGCTTTCAGGGCATGTCCGGTTTCTCCCGGTATTCTACGATGACCCCGCCGCCGCAGGGAGCGCGATTGATGAAAAGGTGCGACGCGAGGAGTCGCTGCGGTGGCTGGTCATGGACTCGCTACATCGCGGGCATGTTGCGCGCTACCTGCGCCGATACGCGGAAAATCCCGGCAGCTCGTACTGGTTTCTGAATCTTGCCGGCACCGGGATCGCCGCTGATTCGCTCTATAAGGAGGGCAAGCGGCACGCGGAAATGCTGACGGCTCAATTCGACCTCCTGAACCGTCTCGGCATCAAGGACCCGATGGCGGTATTGATCAATAACCGGCGCTTTACAACGATAAAAAACGACGCCGAATTTGCCGCCGTGCTCAATGAACTTTCAAGAGAAACCGTCCATCGACCATGAAAATATCGATTGTCATTCCGGTTTATAACGAAGAGCAGACGCTTTCCGAAATTATCGATCGGGTAAAGCGCGCGCCCCTCGGCGGATCAAATAACCGGCGGGAGATCGTCATCGTGGACGATTGCTCGGAAGACGGCACCCGCGGTCTCCTGAAAAAGATCGACGATCCGGAAATTACGGTAGCCTATCATGAAAAAAACCGGGGCAAGGGCGCCGCGCTGCGGACCGGGTTTGAACGATGCAGCGGCGACATTATCATCATCCAGGATGCCGATCTCGAATACAATCCGGACGAATATCCCACGCTCCTCGCGCCGATCATCGACGGGGACGCCCACGTGGTATACGGCTCGCGGTTTATCGGCGGACAGCGCCACCGCGTTCTTTATTTCTGGCACAGCATGGGGAACCGGCTTCTAACCGTGCTTTCCAACGCCTTTTCCGATCTTAATCTTACCGATATGGAAACCTGCTATAAGGTGATAAAACGCGAGATCGCGTCGCGCATCGCCATTTGCGAGAATCGTTTCGGTTTTGAGCCCGAGATCACGGCGAAGCTCGCTGAAATCGCGCGCAATGAGGACATTAAAATCTACGAAGTCGGCATATCCTACCGCGGCCGGACGTATAACGAGGGCAAGAAGATCGGCATGAAAGATGGTTTTCGCGCCCTTTACTGCATCGTGAAGTACAATACCTCCCGCCTCGCCGTTTCCGTGAAAGGCGCGCTGGAAGGGCTGTGCGGCATTATCGTGCAACTGTCAATATTGTTCGCGTTATCCGGGATCGCTCCTTTTGCCACCGTTGCCGGCCTCAATATCGCGCACGCCGTGAGCATGGAGGCGGCGCTGCTGTTCGTCGCGCTGATCAGCGCCGGCATCGCTTTACGAAGCGGCGTCGCGCCGGGCGGCCGGGCGGGAGCGTTTCTCAGGTTCCAGGGTGCGAGCCTCGTTCCCTTCGCGCTGCGCGCCGCGGTATTTTACTTCCTGCTCCCGGTGGCGGATTTCGTCGACGCGAGCCTCGTTTCCGCCGGGATCGGCCTGGTTTTCAGCCTCTTTGGCGTCAATTTCCGGAAATTTCTTCCCCATCGGCAATAACCGGCCTCAGGCCGGGTTCCTTTCCGTCCATGCCTTATCGCCAAGCGCCTCCCTCCCATCGCCGTTCCTTTGCAGGCGAAACCAGATCGGCAGCGCGCAGAGCAGGAGGGTGATGCCGACTGCCGGGGTGAGCCAGAAGAGATGATAATTGACATGCGCGTTCGGGGCCGTAACGGCGTCCATCACGAATCCGCAGAAGAGATAGCCGCCGAAATTGCCGACGCCCGAAGTGATCATGGCGAAAAGCTGATGCATACCGCTCCGCGATCGTTCGTCGCAGAAACGGTCGAGATAAATTGAGGCGGTGGCATAGATGAAGGTGTAGGAGAGGCCGTGGACCGAGAGGCCCAGTAAAACGAGCCAGGGCGGGCCCGAAAGCGCCGCCGTGACATACCGGAGAATATCGAGCGCTATCCCGATCACGATGATTTTTCGGGAGCCGAAGCGTAGGAGGAGCCAGCCGAGTATTCCCATGGCAAACACCTCCGGAATCTGCCCGAGGCTCATGGCCGGCATGATGTTCCGGTCCGCGAATCCTATGGCGGCCAGGAACGGCGCGGTGCCGAAAAAGTAAAATCGGTAGAAAAACGCAAGGAGCAGCATGAAGACGCAGAGACGCAGAACCGGCGGATTTGCAAGCATCCGGAACGGTACGCAGGGCAACGGATCGGACTTCGCGCGAGGTCGCCGCAACGTCGGAATGGTAAAGGAGTAGATTCCCAGCGCCAGTGAGGAGATCGCCGAGAGAATAAGCGCATCGGGTAAGCGACCGGCGGCAATCCCCGCGCCCCCCCGGCGCATCCACAGGTAGCTGAATACCCAGGCGACGGCGATCCAGCCGATGGTTCCATAAACGCGGATCGAGCCGAACGAATGCCGTTGCCCGGTGGAGTGATGGAAAACGATCGCGTTGGTCAGGGCGAACGTCGGGACGTTGATCATCGTATAGCAGAGGTAGAGCGCGACCACCGGCCAGAAACTTCGCTGCATGGCGAATGCGAACATGAGGGCTCCGCCGGAAAGCTGCAGAATGCCGAGCAGTCGTTCGGCCCTGACCCATCGATCGGCGACGAACGATGCGCAGAGCGGCGCGGCGATCGAACCCGCCGCGGTCACCGAGAGTATGATTCCGGTCTGCATGCCTGAAAAGTGCAGAACGCTTTTAAGATAGAGGCTCAGGACCGGCGTGAAGGCGCCCGAGATGAAATACTGGAGAAACATCATGACGGCGAGACGGAATTTAAGAAAAGAGTTCACTGCATCGCCGCTTTCGACTGCCGGGAAGAGATCATTGCCATCCGGGGGAAAAGTTCAATTGGAAAAAATAAATAATAGGAGACGCCCGCCGGAATCATGGATCAATTGGCGGGGACGGTAGCCGGTTGGCGGCACGATATTTGCTCTACAATCATGAGGATAATTATATTATCAAATTACATAATTATTACGAAAAAAATGAGTCGGCGGGTCGCTGGAGACGCGATGAATCCGCTGATTAAAGGGTGATTTGTTTGTTTATTATTAGTTATCTGTTAGCGGCTCTACGGCGCGGCTTCCTGTTTTGTAAAGCAGTCGCCGTCAACATCCACTTTTCCGAAAGGAGTGCTTCATGAAAGCACGTTGGTACGCAGCGTTGTTGTGTTTGGCCATTCCGGGTTCGATCGCCCTTGCTGACGACATGGCGTCGAGCGGCCCGTATATTACCACGGGAGATTTCGACCTTCTCTTTAACTTCGACGTGTTTAATATCGCGAGTTTTCTCCCGAACGGGGTCGGCGCCAGATATTGGATAAGCGACGCCGTGGCGATCCGCGGCGGCGTGCAGTTTGCAACCGTCGATCAAACACTCACCGCCCCGGCAGGAGAAACCGCCGGTTCCCAATCGGCCACTACCATCGGCATAACGGGTGGCGTGGAATATCATCTTACCCAGACACAGATCAGCCCCTATATCGGCGGCGAGGTGAATTTCACGTCGACCTCCGTGTCGAGCACGCCTGTGGCCGAGGCCGGTGCCGCCCAGATAACGACCAGTGATCCAACGGCTGGCGTAACAATCAATGGGAACTACTATCAGGGAGGTTTGATGCTCGGCGTTGGCGGACTGGCCGGGGTCGAATTCTTCGTTACCAAAGGGGTGAGTCTGGGCGCCGAATATCGGCTGGGCTGGGATTTGAAATCCCTGTATAATCAGACGTCGCCAAGCGCAACGGCGGCGGGGAATATCAATTCGTTCGGTCTCTCCTCTTCCGGAGGCCTTACCGTCAGCATAAAGTTCTGACCGATTTCAACCGAGGTCAGGCAATAGAACAGTGATGCTGCGCCCGCCGGGGGTTACCCTTCGGCGGGCGTTGTGTTTTTCTGCGTTTCGCAACGCACCCGCGAATTGAACAGCACCACCATCTCTCCGCGCGGCGGCTTTGCGGCAAAGCGGTCGAGGAGCTGCCGGGGCGACCCGCGCAGGAACTCCTCATGGAGTTTCGTCATTTCACGGGCAATGACGACCCACAAGGTCCCGAAAATCGCCTCCATGTCTTCCAGAACCTTGACAATGCGGTGAGGCGTCTCATAAAACAGCACGGTGCGGCGTTCCTCGAGGAACGACAAAAGCACCCGCCTGCGCGCCGCCCCCTTGTGCGGCAGAAAATTTTCAAACACGAAACGGTCGGTGGGGAGGCCGCTGGCCGAGAGCGCGGCGATACACGCTACTGGACCGGGGATTGGCGTCACGGAAATCCCTTCGTCGATGGCGGCGCGGACGATGTTATAGGCGGGATCGGCGATGCCCGGTGTGCCCGCATCGGTGATGAGCGCCATGTCCTCGCCGCTTTTCAGGCGTGCGATGAGGCGGGGCGTCACGCGCTCCTTGTTGAAATCGTGATACACTTCGGGGATGGCCGCGATGCCCAGATGCAGGAGCAGCGTGCGCGAAACCCGGCGATCTTCCGCGAGAATGATCGGCGCCTGCGCGAGCACCCGCGCCGCGCGCGCGCTGATATCCTCCAGATTGCCGATGGGCGTGGAAACGAGATACAATGTCGCCATGTGACGCCTATGCCCCCTCTTCGACAAGAGGGTCGTCGAGCGCGGGCGGCGGATTTTCCTTCAGAAAGTTTTCCAGGATGATGCAGGCGGCGATGCGATCGACCGCCTCCTTGTTGCGCCGGTCCTTCTTCTTGCGAAATCGCAGCAGCGATGCCGCTTCTCGCGAGGACATGCTTTCATCGATATGGTAAACGGGCAGCGAGACTTTTTTCCGCAGAGTATCGGCGAACGCCCGCACTTCGGCCGACATCCGCGTTTCGCCATCGTCACTGTTGAGCGGCAGGCCGACAACGATGCCGCCCGGTTGCTCGCGGGCAATGATCGCCATGAGGGGAAGAAGCGTTCGCGGATGTTTTTTCCGGTCTATGGTTGTGAGGCTCCGGACGTGGGCGCCGGCGTCGTCGGTGATCGCGCACCCTATCCGCCGGCGGCCATAATCAATCCCGATGAGTTTCATCTTCAATTCTGGTCCACTCCATGAGCACCTCCAGGGTGGACAGGTCCAGGTCGGAGACTCTCGGCTGTTTGTCAAGGATGAACCGGAAGTTCCCTTCCTTCAATCCGAGAATGTAGTTCAACGCCTCGCGGCCGGTGGTGCTGTCGGTGGCGGCGGCATGGACGATGCGGCCCTGCGTGAAATAGATGATCCCGAGCGGGGTTGCATCCTCAAACTGAAGGCATCCGGTTTTTTTACCCATTTCAATAAACTGGAGAATTTCGGGAAGATTACTTTCAGAGATATCGCCTTCGAGCGCGGAACCTTCCCCGATCTTCTTTTCCTTGGCTCGTTTGCGCGCGCGCGCTTTATGTCGCAGGAACAGCAGCAGGGCGACGACCAGAATGAGCGACGCGAGTACAATGGCGATAAATACCAGCTCCTGGCTGATACCGGCCGATGGCGTGTTTACGATAATGCCTTTATCGCGTTCGATATACCCGGTCGTATCCTTGACGGCGACTTTGCACCAGGTGTCTCCCTCGTCAATGAGCGGAAAAAAATCTCTCTTGTCGGCGATGAGCAGAACGTTGGCATCGACGCTTGGCTGTGAATAAACCGCGCTTCGGCCGCTCGAAACCTGGAAGAAAGCGATGTCCCTGCCGGATTGGGTTTTGCCAAGATGGGAAAATTGCGAAAACCAGGTCCGCCTTTGCAGGGGCGCCATGGCCCTGCCGCCGTTGTTGATAAGGGTGGATTCCACCTCCTGGGGCGTTGAGCCGCCCGGTGACGCGGTAACGACCTCCTCCCCGGTTCCCTGGCTGTTTACTACCGCCGTTGGCGGCGCTGAAACGAGGGGCGCCGCAGCGGTGGCATGCATTGCAACTCCACTGTCGGGTCCGGGAGCGAGAGGCCGGGCGATCGGCGAAGCGGTTGCCAGAGGGGCGACTGGCGTACCGGGAGCGGCGCGATGCTGCACGTCGCCCGCCCCCCGGCGAGGTATCGGTGAAACGGCGACCCCGGTCGCTGCCGCTTTCTGCGCCGAAACGACCGCCTTCGGGGTCACTGCGGTCGTTGCTCCCGATTGATTAACGGTTGCAGAGGCGGCGACCGCCATCGGCACTTTATTCGCCCCCCCCCCCGTGCTCTCCGCGCCCTGGCTCGTTGCTACGGTGATCGCTGGCCGGGGCGCCGGGGCAATGACCGGCTCATTAAGGGCTCGCAGCATGTTCGCGGCTTCCTTTACTACCCATGCGTTGCTCCCATCCTTGAACAGGATCCGGTACCAATCCCCGCTTTCAGCATCGATGGTAAAACGATCTCCCGAGTCGGCAAAGCTCTTGATATCCGAATCGGCCGAAGGGAGCGTATGCAGCTTTATAATGGGGACTTTAATGACAATTTCTCCCGTCTTTTCTCCGAAGAGGGAGCAGATCAGGAGCAGGATGATAAACGGAATGGTTCCCGCAATTTTAGCGTTCATAGCGGGGAGGCCTGATTTAAAATTCCGGGTGAGGCTGGTATCATGAAAAAACGCTCTCCTTCACTGTTCGCTGGGCAGAGGACATTTTCTAGGAATCAGCGAATGACCTTTTCAATCATTGAATGCAGAACGGTTTCATCCGCGGGATCGCTAAAACGAAGCGCTATCGTAAGATACCACATTTTTTCAATCGGGACCATAGCGATTGAGGCCAGGCGCACCGCATCTTTTTCGGTCGTTATTACTCCCTTCATCAGAAGCTCGCCTTTATCCTGAAAGTCGGGCCGCGCATAGGGATGGTGGTCGCCGAAAACAAGCTCGGCGCAGGGAATGATGCCCGCGTGCCTGACCATGTCAATGAAGCGGCCAGGCCTGGCAATGCCGCAGATCAACAGTGGTTCCGGCAGGGGCGGCGCCATCCTTCGCCGGCCGTCGTGCGCGTTGACCCAGCACCCCATCTCCTGGTACACGACCGCGGCATGAAGACGCGGAAAGCGCGCCGCAAGAAAGTCTCTCTGGCGTCGCAAGGCGTCGGCGTTTTCCGGCCGCCCGATGAGAAGCGCGATCCGCGCGCGGACGAGCGCCGACACCCTTTCCCGGAGAAACCCGGAAGGGATCAGTCTATCGGTGAGAAAGGAATCATGCAGGCAGACGATATCGAGATCCCTGCGGAGCGACCGGTGCTGGAAACCGTCATCAAGCACATACGCCGACCGGCGGGGCAGAAGCGGCGACAGAAGGTTTGCCGTTTTACATCGATTCGCTCCTATGCCAAGCCAGCTTCGCGGAAATCGATTATGGAGGAGGGCGGGCTCATCGCCGATGGCGCTCCAAGGCGCCGATTCATCAGGGACAACGATACGGCGGGAAGAATTTTTTCGCCGGTATCCCCGCGAGAGAAATGCCACGCCGATGCCTCTTGATAGCAGGTATTCGCCGATCATCGCGGCGACCGGCGTCTTCCCGGTCCCGCCCGCCCTGATGCCGCCGATGCTTATTACCGGCCGTGAGGCGACATGGGAAAGCAGGGAAAGACGATCGTAGAGCATGTTGCGGATAGCGAGCGCCGCGCCGTAAAGGGCGGACGTCGCCGCCAAGAGCATGGAGAGAATGATCGGCCGGCGTTTTCCGTCGATGACATTTTCGAGTGAGTCGGCGATTTTGTCCATGGCAGTCATGATCTGCAATTGCCGCCTTACTTGCGTTTTCAGTCCCGTGCAGCCTATTTTTATCGAGCTTGGCGCGGCATGCTCATCCGTACAAACAGGATGATTCCATACCACCGCCCGAATCGCATGGCCGAATTATGAAAATTACTCTATGCCAATGTAATCCGTTCGTCGGCGACGTTTCCGGCAATGCGGAACGGTGTTGCGGGATCGCCGCGCGGGCCGCCGGGGAGGGGTCCGACCTCGTCGTCTTCCCGGAACTTTTCCTGCAGGGCTACCCGCCCCGCGACCTTCTCGACCAGCGCTGGTTCATCCGGCAGGGGAGCGATGCGCTCGCGAAGATCGCCGCGCTTTCAGCGAAGCTGCCCGCCACGGCAATTCTCGTGGGCGCGGCGCTGCCGAACGAATTGCCCCACGGGAAACAACTTTACAACGCGGCTGTTCTCGTCAGCGGCGGCCATACGGTTTTTTTCCAGCCGAAGACGCTCCTGCCGACCTATGATGTTTTCGATGAGACGCGCTACTTCGACCCCGGTCTCGCGGCGGCGGTGTACCATTACAAAGGAGAATCAATGGGCATCAGCATTTGCGAGGATGCATGGAACCATGAGGCGCTCTGGACGGGTCGCCTGTACGAGCGCGATCCGGTGAGCGAGCTGGCGCAGGCCGGCGCGAGCATTCTCATCAACATCGCCGCGTCGCCGTTTCATATGGGCAAGGAGAACCTGCGGGTTTCGCTCTGCCGGAGCCATGCGGCCCGACACCGCCTTCCTTTCGTTTACGTTAATCAGGTCGGGGGCAACGACGAACTCATCTTCGACGGGAACAGCATGGTATTCGACGCTTCCGGAACCCTGCGCGTCATGCTGCCTTCCTTTGTCGAGGCGGTGGCGACCGTCGATACCCGCTCGTTTGGCCCGGCGCTCGAACTGCCGGACTTCGATACCACGGCCGCGGTGCGGAACGCGCTCCTGCTGGGCATCAGGGATTACACCCGCAAGTGCGGTTTCCGAAAAGTCATCATCGGCCTCTCGGGCGGCGTCGATTCGGCGCTGACCGCGACCCTGGCGGTCCAGGCTCTCGGAAAGGAGTTCGTATGGGGGGTCGCCATGCCGTCGCGCTACTCCTCCGAGGGCAGTGTTGTTGACGCACGCGCTCTGGCGGAAAATCTCGGCATCCGGTTCTCGGTGGTTCCCGTCGAATCCCTGTTCGCCGCGTTTCTTTCGACGCTGTCGCCGCTCTTCGGCGCGACCGCGCCTGGGCTCGCGGAGGAGAATTTGCAGGCGCGCATCCGTGGAACGCTCCTCATGGCGCTCTCGAACAAGTTCGGCAGCCTGCTTCTGACGACCGGCAACAAGAGCGAACTTGCCGTCGGCTATTGCACGCTCTACGGCGACATGAGCGGCGGGTTGAGTGTGATAGCGGATCTCCCGAAGGGGATGGTGTACAAACTTGCGCGCTTTGTCAACACTGAAGCGGGACGGCCCCTTATTCCGGAATCGACGCTTGCCAAGCCGCCTTCGGCCGAACTGCGGCCGGATCAGACCGATCAGGACACGCTGCCGCCCTACCCCATACTGGACGCCGCGCTCGAAGGCATCGTTGAAAAGAATCAGTCGCTTGCCGAGCTGGTCGCTCAGGGCATTGATGCCAAAACGGCCAGGTGGGTGTGCGAAGCCGTTGCGAAAAGTGAATACAAGCGGCGGCAGGCGGCGCCGGGCCTCAAGGTGACGCCCAAGGCGTTTGGCATAGGGAGACGGTTTCCCATCGCTGCGAAATATGAGTGGTGAAGGGCATGTACGTAATAAAGGAAGATTGATTGTCATGAGAACGGGACGGCTTGCTTGCATGTTGACGACTGCGGCAGTTGGTATGTGGGGCTGTGGCAATAACAGCGGTCCGGCCAGGCCGTTTATCCCCGCCCTTCCCGTCATCGCCATGGATACCATTCCCGGCGGGACGTTCCAGATGGGCGATACGGTTACCGCGGTCGGCGCGATCCCGGTGCACGGCGTGACGCTCGGAGCGTTCGCCATGTCGCGGACGCTCGTGACGCAGGCCCAGTATTCGTCGGTCATGGGGGGCAATCCGGCTTATTTCGATTCCGGCATGTTGTGGCCGGTTGAGCGGGTGTCGTGGTACGATGCCGCGCTGTTCTGTAACGCGCTCAGCAAAGTGGCGGGAACGGATACTGTCTATACTTTTTCATCCATCACGGGGACGCCGGGCGCCGGATGCAGCGGTCTTGGCAATCTCCAGATCAATTACGCCCGGAACGGCTACCGGTTGCCGACCGAAGCGGAGTATGAATACGCCTGTCGCGCCGGAACCACGACCGACTTTTACTGGGGCATGAACTATGCGCCGATAGAGTACCCGGATACCCTGATAGATACCCTGACGTCGGTCGATTCCCTGGATACCCTCGATACCCTGACGTCGATAGATTCCCTGGATACCCTAGTATCGGTCGATTCCCTGGATACCGTGACGATCGACAGCAATGCGGTCTGGTATTATAATTCGCCGTTCAGTACGCAACCGGTAGCGACGAAGAGTCCGAATGCGTGGGGGTTGTACGACATGAGCGGGGATGTCTGGGAGTGGTGCAACGACTGGTTCGGGAATTACGGCGATAGCAGCCAGATCAACCCGACAGGGGCGACGAGCGGCAGCTCCCGCGTGCTGCGCGGGGGCGCATGGTACGTCGATGACGCGCGCTACCTCTGCTCCGCGTTCCGCCAGAGCCTCGCTCCGCAGGGCGTAATCGACAACATCGGTTTCCGGGTAGTCTGCGTAGTTAGCGGCACTCGCAAATAGATGAAGAGATTGCCGATCCCCTTTTGAATGACCTGCTTTTTTGCTGTTGGCGATTTCCGGAAGCGCATGTGATTCTCAGCCATCAAACGGGGGTTCGATTCCCCATAGTGCTACCAGTTTACAACCTCTTAAAATTGCCTCAATAATACGAATTCGGGCACTTTTAAGGGGTTTCTTATTTCTCCTCTCTTAATCGTAAAATTCCATAAAATACCCTGAAACTTATATCTACCTCTGAAAATGTAAAACCGGTGTGTTACCGTAACACCCCATTTGTCAAATGCAACGGGGTCGATGAAACAGGAAAATCCAACCTCATTAACGCTGCAACATGAACGCCTGAAAAACTTACTACCTGAAGACGCAATGAAGAGCGAAAGAATTTTTAAGGGAAAGCCCTTGGGCGGATTAAACACCCCTGCCGGTCAAAGCTTCAGAGATCGTTGAAAAATCCCTGAAGCTAGCTACGGGCGGGCGGGTGACCCCGGCACTTCCATACACCAATTCAATGAGGGCGCATATTCCAACAAGGGTTCCGACTCTAGCTAAACCCGCACCAAAAATGCCGTTCGTTGTTCAGTAAACTTACCACGAACGACCGCGGGTGACATTTTTTATGAACTGATTAATAAAATAACTGTAAAATATGCGATATCGACCTTTGGTAAACGCTATTTATCCAACATCAGGATCGGCAGCCTTTTTTCAAAACCCGCCGTCTTGAATTGCACGATATACCGTCCCGGAGAAAGTGAAAAATTTCTAAGCGCAAGTGAATAACTGCCCGCCGGTTCCATTCGATTGATAACGAGGGCCTTCCTTCCGGATAAATCGAAGAATGAGAGTTCCATCGCACCGGGGCTCGTTATTGAATAAACGAGCGAGCCGTTCTTCATGCTCAAATCCGTCTTTAAGAGGTGCACTTCACGCGTCGATACCGAGGTTAACATGACGGCATTGGTGTACCAGCTCTCACGTCCGGCGCATTGGTTCTGCAGGGTCGTTATGGTGCCACTCCGTTCCTTGTTATAGGCGGTGACGCCAATGTTGTCAGAAATGGCGGCCACGTTTCCGGTAAGCGTGTAGGTGGTGACGTTGCCGACGTCGATAGAATAGGCAAAGGAATAACCAGTCGGCGAGCCATAATAAACCCTGTAGCCGGCAAGGTTGGCTTCAAGGTTCGCGCTCCAGGACAATTGGATTGACCCTCCGCCCAGATTCGTCTTGGTGACGTTGACTGGAGGCGTTATCGGCGCATTGGTATCGGGCGAAGACAGACATGGGGTCCAGTTCACGATTGAGAGGGTAGCGTCGTCGAAATAGTCCCATATTTTTGACTGTATTATTGAGCTTGACGTCGTGCTCCACCAGTTGTTCTGGGCGGAGATGTTTTCCGCACCTTGGGGAAGGGAGTCAACTATTTCATAGGCGCCGGCATTCCCTCCTAAATTATTGTAGTTGAACACGGAAAAGCTATCGTATATCCTGACTATATCAGCAGTACGTGCCAACTGACTTTCAGCCGTTGAGATATTTCGCGTTACCGTATTGTGATAGAAGCTATCGGGATAATTACCATCATAAAACCCGCCGCCATTCAGGGCTTTGTTATCGATAACCGTATTATAACAAATTCCCGCGTTACTACAAGCATTGACGGATATTCCTCCCCCGCTGCCGGCAGTGGCACTATTGTTTGCAACAATAGTATAAATCAAATTGAATGAACATCCGCTACAATTTACCCCCGCACATATTCCGGCGCCGTAACTTGCCGAATCACCATATACAAGATTATTCGCAATTGTGTCACCATCTCCGGCAATCCCGCCGCCACAGGAACCGGCTTTATTGCCGCTAATAAGATTATTGTAAATAAAGCTGTTCTCGCCCCATATGCCGCCACCGGCATGTCCTGCTGAATTGCTGTCAATAATATTATTTGAAATAGTCAATGGACCATTATGATCATCAATTGCAATGCCACCGCCATTGCCGCTCGTTGTATTGCTGTCAATCACATTATTCGAAATTGTTGCGCTACCACTATTATTATTGAAACTTAGCCCCCCTCCATCATTGCTGCCGGACTGGCAGCCATGAATAGTATCGTTGGAAATTACGACAAGGTTATCTCCGTAACTGCCGACGTTTATTCCCCCTCCCTCTATTCCAAAGGGAAACAATGTTGGAGAGTTGTATATATGACAATGTGTTATGCTGATGACATACCCCCTGGGAATAGTACTGGAATAGAAGAGCCCTATTCCGCAGACGACATTGTATCTAATCGTGCAATACGTGATCAATGGAAATGCCGCGTCGCACCGGATGGCGGCATCATTGGTGGCTGTGGTTACGCCTCCCGCATATTCGACGACGCAATATTTCATTATGCACCCCGTTCCGAGCGAAGAGTCGTATGGAGTGCTGGTATTGTTAAAAAGAATGTACCCCCAGTAGCCGGGCTTGGGCGATACCGTATTGCTCGTAAAGGTAATCATCTGGCCGCTTGTGCCGATGGCGCGCAGGGCGCCGCTTATCTGCAGGGAGTAGCTGCCGCTGTCGAACTGCACCGTCACGCCGGAGTCGATGGTAAGGGTGGCGCTGGTCTCCACGAGAATGTTTCCCGTAACGATGTACGGGCTTCCCGAAACCGTCCACTCGGTATTGCTTGAAATGGGTCCGCTGACATTGGTCTGGGCAAAGGTTACCGTTGAAAGGGCAATCAACGCCGAAATAGTGGAGAAAAGTTTGACGTTCATACTTCCTCCCGTGATGATGATGTTAGGCTTAGGGAATTCCCTCTTTTATTAATCAATAAACTGAAACTGATTATTCAATATAAATAAATCCACCCCACAAATCACCCTATTTCTAATACTTAAAAGTTCCCCGGCCTATGGCCGGGCGGTATAGAGGGAAAGCTTTGCTATAAATGCGATCCATGAAGTACCTCCAGTGGTACCAAGTTAC
>JBEKOX010000072.1:0-13874 GCA_049521335.1 Chitinispirillaceae bacterium | reverse complement strand
CCTTTCGGATCGATATTCCGGGCTTCCCCGGCATCTCGGGTAAGCGCCTCGGCGAGAGCGAAAAATTGCGTCTCGCGCGGCGACTGCGTTCATTTCTTGAATCGTTTCCGGCAGGAGAACGTGGGGAGGTGATCGGTAAACTGTGCGAAGCGAACGGCCTGCCTGCCGAGCTCATTCGCTGCAAAGGCCTTTTCATGACCGACGGTGATTTGCATTCGCTTGCCGCCGAGGGACACCTTATCGGCGGCCACTCAATGAGTCATTGTAACCTTACTGCGCTCTCTTCCGAAAATTGTGACGAAGAGGCGGCGTTGACCAGGGAGTTTATCGGAAGCTACGGCGGGAGCGGTTTCGCGAGTTTCGCCTTCCCCTACGGCAACCACACCGCCGCCGTCCGAAACATTGTGCGGCAGCATGGATTCGATTGCGCCGTAACGACTTCGGAAGGGCTGAATGACCGGAACGCCGATCTCTTTGCGCTGCGGAGAATTTACGTAGGGAATTTCAACGTCGCCGAGTTCGAAACCCATCTCTCGGGGGCCGCGGCGCCCCTGCTCCGGTTGGCGAGGGGTCTCTACTGAGGAGCCGCCTCCCCGGGCTGCTTTGACTCTCGCAACTCCTTCGGGTCGAAAAACCAGGCGACGAGATTGACGCCCATGTCCAGCGCGGCGCGATGGAGTTCAGGCCGGTCGTGGTATGTTTCCGGATCCTCCATGCCGTCGCCGATGTCGGAACTGAAGGCATAGTACACGATCAGGCGGCCTTCCCAGAAAATGCCATACCCCTTTGCCGGCAATCCGTCGTGCACGTGGATTTTCGGCAATCCGGGTAGCTTATGTACCTTAGAATAGATCGGATGGGAGGCGGGCACCTCAACGAGAGGATTTTCGGGAAAGAGCGCCTTCATCTCCCGGCGGAATGCAGTGTCCATGCCGTAGTCGTCATTGGCGAGGAGAAAACCGCCGCCGATCAGATAAGCGCGCAGCCTCAGACGCTCTTTGGCCGTGAAGTGAACGTTGCCATGCCCGGTCATATAGATAAAGGGAAAGCTGAACAGGCGATCGTCCATGATTTCCACCACGGCGATAGTATCGCAGATCGGTATGTTTGTTTCGGCTGCCACGGCCATGGCAAGATTCGGGAGCGACGAAGGACCGTTGTACCAGTCTCCACCCCCGCCGTATTTGAGTCGCGCAAGCGTGAAGGAACACTGGGCACACGCGGAAACGGCCGAAATTATCAGGCATGGCACGAGAACGTAAATTCGGATTCTGGTCATCACGAAAAAAATATACCGCAGAAAGACTGAAACATGGTTTGGGCGTTCCGGCTAAAACCGTCGCGCCCCCGCCCCGCACTCGCTTCGCGAGCCGGCCCGCCCACCACAGAAATTACAGGGTTACAGCCTTCTCTTCTGCCATCCGCACCAGTAAGGCCATCCGGTTTCTGGATCCCGCAAATATAGTCCATGATCGGGCCCTATTATATAGAAAGCCGCGTAGGTATCTTTCCCGTTGCACGTGAAACGAGCCGCATGAACCTCCACCTGATCGCCGATCTCCAGAGTCATGTCTTGATGCACGATGAACCACCGGGGACCGAGGTGAACCTGGAACAGGACTCCATTCGGATCTTTGACGAAGATCTCCACACCAACGCCCATGCCGTTCATCGGAGTAACGGTATCTTCACTGAAGACGGTCCCGGTAAAAACCGTAAGATTGAAGTTGTTGAACAGTTGTTCATAGTTGGTCCCGATTCCCCAGCCATCCGAACCGGTCCAGCGCAAGTTTTTCTGTGACTGTGCATACGTGCTGGCTGATAAAAGTCCGCATGCGACCACTGCAAGGACGACAAACCGTTTCATGCAACCACCCCTTTCTTTTTTCTGGGATAAAATGGACTGACTCGCTATCAGGCTCACATTGAACCAATTCCAAATATAAAATGCATACCGCCTGCGCATTTCCGATTTTTTCAACGCCAGTTTTCAGGTTTAAAATAAATTTTGCTGCTACGGGAGAGATTCAAACTGATAAAGGTTACGGACAAGGAAGCATGATATTATTATCGTATGGAGATTATTTTGAAGGAAAGGGGCGAACGGAAATTCGCCCCTTCGCAGCCGTCGTACTATTCGCTATCTTTATCCCATCGGTAGTTACCTTTTCCTCTATGCATCCCGGTCATCCCCTGTTCCGGACCCATCCACTGGAAATTCACCATCTTCGAGAACTGTTCGGGCGTGAGGATGGTCTTCGCCTTCAGCGCTTGCAGGTGCAAGTTCTGGACGAGCTGTTTGTGCAGATCGCCAAGCTGCGAAGCATAATCGTCGAGAACCTGCTTCGATGGGCTCGCTTTCAGAAGTTCCGCCTTCGCCTTCTCGCGAACCGCCTTCATCTGGTCAAAGAGCGGTTTCGCCGCCGCCATTCCCTCTTTGTGGAGGGCCTTGAGTTTTTCCTTCTGGTCGGCGGTCAAGTTCAGTTCCGCGAATTTGTTCTTCATCGGGTGGTAGTGGGTTGAATCGCCGTTCTCGGCCGAAGCAATAAAGGGCGACATTGTCAGCGCCCAGCTTGTCATTGCAAGAACTGCTGTTTTACTTATCATAAATCCTCCACTGCTGCCTACGGTCGTTATTTTCGCGGACTACTCTGAATTGGATTCTTCCGGGCCATTTTCTATTCGTACACGTTACGTTATGGAGAGTCTTTTTCCGGAAAAATTTCACGCCTGCCACTTGTGATGCGCTGCTCCTGTCATCTTCACCCATCACTTTCCTTCACCATCCTCAATTGCATAGGAGAGGGATGCCTGTTCGATATCTTCACCGGCAAGGTATCCATGGATTGTCTGAAGTTCTTCGGAAACCTCGGGAGACAACGCCTGTCCCGCTTCATGATGCAGATAGAGCACCCCGGATGTTCCGACCGCCAGGATCAGGGTTGCCGCAAGCGCGAAAACGGCTCGCATGACAGTGGTTCGCCGTTGCAGTCGCCTGCAAATTTTACCATACAGATATGGAGGCGGTCCCGCTATGCGACCAAGCTCCTCGTAGAACTCTTTTTCGTTCATATAACCGCCCCTTTGAGATGTGGTTTATTTTCAAGGATACTACCGATTTTATGTTTGATGCGCGACATTCTCGTCCGCAGCGCGGCGGACGATTTGCCCGTAATCTCCGCGATTTCATCGAAACTCAGGCCTTCCACCTCCCGGCTGACCAGGAGAAACCGATCCTCCTCGGGAAGATCGACGAGTACCTTTTCCACCGTGTCTCCCGCCTCAAAAGCATCAATGGCGGAAGTTGGGTCCGCCCTATCGAAAACGAGCGGCACCATCCGCTCCTTCTCCCGCGCTTTTTTCGCCCAGAAACTCTTGGAGGTATTGAACGCGATACGAAAGATCCATGTACCGAGCGAAGAATCGGCCGCAAACTTTTTCAGTGATTGATGGATCTTCATGAACGTCTCCTGCACGATCTCCTCGACCATCTCCCGATCGCTTCCCACTGACCGGAATACCACTCGCCACACAAACGTCGAATAATGGTCATACAAAAGCTTAAAGGCTCTTTCGTCGCCCCTTGCCGCCCGTTCTATCGTGACACGGTCAAGATCGACCACGCGCGTTGCTCCCGCTATTTCTATCCTTGTTTCTCATAATTTTAGACCGGTTCGGTTAAAACAATGTTACGAAAAGCAGGGCCATGTACTCGCCCGCCAAGCGAAGTTTTTATTATTATCGGGGTAAGACTTCCGTGCAAACACTTCTACTTCGGCCTGCATCATCCTGCTATTTGCTCAAGGCGCCCCCTCAAGTACCCGTCCCGGCGCCAGATAGTTCGTAACGTAATCAGCAACCGAATCGTCGAGGTTCCCGCACCTGTACGAGCAGCCAGCGGCCCGGAGCTTGGTAAGATCCGCACAGGTATAGTACTGGTATTTCTCCCGGATCGTCTCCGGCATCGACATATACTCGATGGCAGGCGGTTTATTCGCCGCAGCGAAGAGCGCGGCCGCGACATCGTTCCAAGAACGTGCAACGCCGGCGCCGATATTGAAAATGCCGTTTACCTCCCTATGGTGGAAGAAGAACAGGGTCATTTCGAGGGCATCTTTTATATAGATAAAATCCCTCTTCTGTTCGCCGTCGGCATATTCCGACCGATGCGATTTGAAAAGCTTCATCGCTCCCCTGTCGCGCACCCCGGCATAGCTTTTGTTAATAACGCTGCGCATGTCGCCTTTATGGTACTCGTTCGGACCGAAAACGTTGAAATATTTAAGACCGACAATATGCTTAAGCCACCCTCTTCGATCTGCGAGGCAATCGAAGAGGTGCTTGGAATAACCGTACATATTGAGCGGGCGCAGGGTGTGCAGTTCCTTTTCGTTGTCGATATATCCCCGGCTGCCATCGCCGTAGGTTGCGGCGCTCGATGCGTAGATAAGACGACATTTCGGATGATTTTCCCGCCACTCCGCGATGCGGACTGAATAGCGGTAGTTGTTTTCCAGGAGGAAACCCGCGTTTTTCTCGGTGGTCGCGGAACAGGCGCCCAGGTGAAAGATCGCCTCGATCGTGTCGCCGAAATCGCCACGTTCGAGCCGGACGATAAACTCCTCCCGATCGAGGTAATCGGCGAAACGGAGCGGTACCAGATTCTTCCATTTCTCCGATTCTCCAAGGTGGTCCACGATGAGAATTTCGGTACTACCCTTCTGATTCAGCCGCCCTGTGAGCGCACTGCCGATAAAGCCCGACCCGCCGGTTACAACGATCATATGACCTTCCAATCCTGCCTTATAACAATAAGTTAGAGATTCTCAATGGGAAAATATACGACAGGCCCCTTTCCCTTCCTCACTTCTGCGGCGTTTGACGGATCAACCCGTCAATGGCCAGAATCTCGGATAGTTCCTTTACGATATAATCAGGACGTCGTTTGAAGTTTTCGATATCGCCATACCCGCTCTCCACGATGACGGAGGTTAGACCGTTTTCACCGGCAGCCAGGACATCCACCTCGGAGTCGCCGATATACAGGGTCGTCTCCCTGGACAACCCTTGTTCGGCGATCGCGCGCGCGATCATCGTACTTTTTGACATTACCGGTTTTCCCGGATCCATGTCATGGTTGTACACGGCATCGAAACAGGTTCGAAGACCGAATTTGTCGAGAATCCGCAGGGTCGGAAAATGCCGTTTGTTGGATACGATGGACATGCCGATCAAGCGAGCCTTAAGTTCGGGCAGCAGCACGGTCACACCGGTCATGAGCTTCGTTGCCGGATAGTCACTTGCGTCGTAGAGGTTCCTGAATTCGGCGACCACCGCGGCAATCTGCGCCGCGTTGCTTTGAGGGGAGATGGAGGCAATCGCTTCTTTAAGCTGCAGCTGCATGACAGTGGCGATGTGGAGCGACTCCACTGGAACGCCGCATTTTGCAAAAGCCGACGTCAGGCATTGCAGGATATCGCCGAGAGAATCGACCAGCGTCCCGTCGAAATCGAACATACAGTGACTGACGGTCATGTCACCGATCCCAGAAGCAGCAGAATGCCGATGAACACGGCCGTAATCCAGCTCGGAGGGTCTTTAATGGCAAAAGTAACCGGATCGGAATGTACGACTCCCCGCACCGCGAGGAACCATGTGCGCATGAGCCAGTACACGAAGAGGGGAGCGATCATCCAGAGCCAGAGTGAGTTGGAATAGAGCGTCTTCACCTGTTCGCTCGTTGCGATATACAGCAGGAAGACGAGGATGCTGAGGAGACCGCTCGAAATACCGGCGATCGGCAGAAGTTCCGCATCCGGCGGCCCATACCCCCGCCTGCTGAGCATTTCTCCCGCGCCGGCGCCCAGAAGCCGGAGCTCGGTATAGCGCTTAACAAAGGCAAGGCTGAGGAAGAAAAAAAAGGAAAACGCGAGGAACCACGGCGATATCGCGACGCTGACCGCGACGCCGCCAATGATGATCCGGAGAGAATAAAAGAACGAGAGTACGATGACATCCACCATGAGAAGGCGTTTCAATGCCACGGTATACAAGAGGGAAAGCGCGGCGTAACAGGCAAGGAGAGCCGCAGGAAGCGTTCCCACCAACCGCGCCGCGGCCGCAAGGCTTGCGAAAAACATTATCCCGGCCGCGCACCAAGCGACAATGGGGGAAAGCGCGCCCGAGGCAATGGAACGATTTTTCTTATCCGGATGGCGTCGGTCGGCCTTCCGGTCGAAGAGATCGTTGATGAGATACGTCGCGGATGCCGTGAGGCACATGCAGGTAAAGATGATAAGGAGAATCGGATACTTTTCGCCGCTCCTGATCTGATGCGCCAGGACAAAGGGCGCGAAGAGCAGCAGATTTTTAACCCACTGGTGGGGACGCATGGTTTTGAGGAGAAGCAATATCATAGCGAATGAATTACTTTGCAAATGTGGCGATTATCGCTTAATTATTGATGGCTTCGCCGCTATCGACGGTATATTCAACGCCGTTGCTTAGCCGAGATTTCATGAACAGTTTTCCCCTTATAAAAATCTCATCAGGATTACCATGAACAATGAGTATTGAATAATAAATCACCACCCTCTATCACCCCATATAATCTCTTATGTCATTCGCGCCGGAACTTCAAAATAAATCGTCGCGCCACTCCCGACCTCGCCTTCAGCCCAGACCTTTCCGCTATGACGCTCAATAATCCTGCGGATAATTGCGAGGCCAATACCGGTACCGGGAAATTCACTATCTGAGTGCAGTCGTTGAAAGGGGGTGAACAACTTCCGGCTATGTGCCATATTGAATCCATGCCCATTATCGCGCACGAAGTAAATGGTTGTCTCTCCATTTTTCAGAGAGGAGAATTTTATCCGGGCATGCGGTTGTTTTGAGGTAAACTTCCAGGCATTGGAAATAAGGTTTTCCATCACAATGTGCATCAGTCCGGCATCGCCATGTACAACGATATCATCGATAACGAATTCCACATCTCTTTCCGGAGCGCTTCGTTTAAGTTCCTCAGCCATAGCCCTTGCAAAAGCTCCAAGATCGACATCGGTCCGCTTGATTTCAGCGCGGGTTATGCGGGACAGCTTGAGCAAATCATCGATGATCAGCGCCATTCTATCGCTTGCTTTGCCGATTTGCTCCAGATATGTTTTCCCTTCTTCATCCAGCTGCGCGGCATATTCCTTTCCCAGCATGCCACTGAATGCGGCGATAGCGCGCAATGGCCCTCGAAGGTCATGGGAGACCGAATAGCTGAATGAATCGAGCTCGGCATTGCGCTCCTGCAAAAGCGCGTAACTTGCCTTGAGCGCCGCCTCGGCCTTCTTCCGCCCGGTGATGTCGCGAATGTTACATTGGATCACCTTGTGATGGTTAACAAGATAGACATTGCTGACGAATTCCACCTCGATGAGTCGTCCCTCCGCGGTTTCGAGGGGCAGGTCTTCGAAACGAATGTATTCACGTTGCTGCAGCTCTGCGAAGTTGGCTTGGCTGGCGACGACGTTCTTGAGGAAGCCCATTTCCCATATCTTCCTGCCGAGGATCTGTTCGCGCTTAAAACCCAGGAGATCGACCAGGAAAGGATTGACATCATCGACGGCGCCGGTTTCTGCATCCAGAATCAGGATGCCATCTTTCGCCGACTCAAAGAGACGCCGGTAGCGCACTTCGGAAGATTTCAGCGCCGCCTCTACTCGTTTGCGGTCGGTTATTACATCAAATATGGCAATAATATGCTCTTTCCGGGGACTATATATGGAAATATAAAACCACATTTTAAGGGCTTCCACATAGGTCTCAAACCGTTCCGGTTTGCCGGTGAGCGCAACCCGGCCATAAATTTCGAATAGTCCGGGATCCGACTCCCGTATGCCCGGGATCACCTCCGATACTTTTTTCCCGGCGACATTTTTCAATCCTGTCAACGATTCAAAAGTCTTATTAACGCTCAAATAGATGAAATCACGCGGCACTTCCTTTTCAAAGAGCATCCTGCAATAGGCAAATCCGTTCAGCATATTTTCAAAAAGGGAACGATATAACTCTTCACTTTCGCGCAGAGCATCCTCGTACCGCCTGCGATCAATGATTTTCCAGGCAAAGGCCATAAGAAGGGTAAGCTGACGTACATCCGCATCGTCATAGTCCGTTTCCTTGTTTGCCACTCCGACGACGCCGGCAATATGGTTTTCAACTACAATGGGAACCGTCATGAACTTATGCAGCGGAGCGTGTCCTTCGGGATATCCTCTTTTTAACAGGTGCGACGCATGAAAATCATTGATAATGATCGCTTTTGCCTGCCGTACCGCCTCGCCCCAGATGCCGGTTTTTTCGAGCTGGTACACGGTCTCTGGCTCGATAATGGTACATTCATTCATCACACCTTTTGACCAGTTGTTAAGCGTAAACTCTTTTTTTGTTTCATCGTAATGGTAAATGTAACCGATCTTGCTTCCCGTAAGGGCAATGGCCTCATCGAGAGCGAAATCAAGAAGGTCCCGGATGGATTCAGCCGGGTGCTGGGATATCTTGAGAAGGCTTGCCAGCCTTGCCTCGTTGCGCTTAGTATTCTCTTCCGCCCGCCGGCGTTCGGATATGTCGAATATCGTAATCAGAAATTCCCTGTCCGGTTCGTTGTCGCCGGCAGAGAGAATGCTTATCAATTGTGCATAGAATACATTGCCACTTTTCTTTTTAAGCCTGATCTCACAAATTTGCCGCCGCGCCGATAAATGAAGATCTTGCCAATGCCGATAAAAAATGTCCTTGTCTTCTGGCTCAATGAAACGATGGAACGGTGTGCCGACCAGAAGACTCCTCGTGGTTTCCAGAAGTTCGCCGGCAGTCAGATTGACTTCGGTGATAAGTCCTTCTTCGTTACAGGAAAGGTATCCTATCGGCGCAAAGTAAAAAAAATCGGAGAACTTTTTCCGTGAACCTTCACCAGGGATGGACTTTGAGGCGAGATTTTCCTCTGCTTGCCCGCGTAACCGCCGGGCGGATGCGCTTTTCTGCTCTGTTTTGTTCTTCTTCATATTTGTTAAATTATTATTGGCTCTTCGGTTGAAACTCCCCATGTTTCCGCGCCCGTTTCTTAAACTCCGGCGCCTCCCTGATGCACTCCCCCAGAATCCTGATCGCCTTGCCCATAAGTCGCACGGTATTTTTATGCAACTGTAAAGGCTCGCTTCCCACGTTATCCCAGCCTTTCGCCCCGAGATCACCCGGCGGCAGCACAACTTTCTCCCAATTCTGGAACAGCCTTCCCCATGAGCTCGATGCAATGGCATCCGCCTTTTTCCGGTGGATGGGATACCAGTACCAGTCGTGATATAAAACGCTCGCGATGTACGCCCATGGCGCCAGAATGGTTTTGAGCGACCACTCGAGAGGCACCTTGAGCGGCCCCCAGTAGATGAGGTGCTGCATGCGGCTTGCAAAGGTCATGTTTTTGAACGGGCCCGCGAAGCGCCAGTTTTCTTGTGCCGCATCGAGGTCGCCGACGATTTCGATCTCGCGCGGGTCGCCGCACCCGAGTCCGCGTTCGTGGGCGAGCCGCACGAACCTGATATCGTTCAGCGGATCGAACCCCATGAGCTTTGCGGCAACGGCATCGATGGCCACCTGGTCGGAGGACGCCAGCAGGATATTTTTGATATAGGGCACCATGCACCGCGGCCCCGGACCGTCGCCCGCAAAGGCGCCGTCCATGACCGCGAAGACGCCCCGGTGGATCTTTTTCTGGATCATGAGCAGGTCGACGAGCGTTTCGTGGATCACCGGGTGAGTCCAATGGCGATGTTCGTTAAGAAGTCCGCCGAAGGCGTTTTTCATGGCCCCGGTCGTTGTCGTAAAGATATGGGTTTTGATCGTCGGCAGGTGCATGATGTTTTCGCCGATGAACCGCTTCGGTATCATGAATCCCTGCGGGTATACCCGGTCAAGGCAGAGAAAGTCATTCGTAAGGTCGCCGACCGCTTCGCGGACATCGATCCACTCTTCGCTTTCGTAGAGGTGCACGTTGCGGAGACCGTGGGCCTGTATAACCTGGAGTTGCTTGTTCTCTCGTTCGCCGAGACGGGCGTCAATGACGACCGTGCGGTTGTGACACGCATGCATGAGCGCGGGATCGTAGCCGTCGCGTTTCATGGCGCGGATGACCCCTTCGAGCTGCCAGGGCGTGGTTGAACTGCCGGGATAGAAAAAATGCCATGATATGTTGATTTTAAGCCCGGTATCCGCGTCTTTGGCGATATATTCCTGGTAGCCGGCAAGGTTCATGAGGCGGTGATAGTCCTCGAGCACCGTTTCAGGCGAGGTTCGCAGAACCGCAACCACGGATTTACTCATGCACTCCCCTTTCGATACGCCCCGGGACTCGCGGCAAAATCGTCTGGAACGCCGAAGTCGAACCGTTCCGCGTCGATCATCGTGAACGTAAGATCCCCTTCAGCCTGTCGCTTGCAGTTCCTGCGCCATATCGCCATAGTCTTAAAATATCATAAATCGATGGCGCGAGAAGGTGCATCGAACCAGCCGAGGAACCCGTCGTCTTTGGAGGCCGTCGATCCGAAGTCGCTTTTCAGCGGTTGCAACATGAGTTTTTCGATGACGGACCCCGCATCGAGGCAGACCGGCGGCAACAATGTCCGAGCAGACGCGGGCAGGTGTGATCTTACGGCAAGCCTCGTGTATTATAGTGTATTTTTGAATGCATTTTCAAGCTTTTTATCCCTAACGACCGAAGCAGACTGTCTTCAGGGAGGTTTCCTAATGAATAATCATAAAAACCGCATGAAAGAAGAACGGGAAAAAAAAGAGCAGGCCGCCCCCGCCGGAGAGCCGGAAAATGCCGGAGAGCCAAATACCGGCGAAGGGCCGACCGAAACGCTTGAGCCCGGTCTGAAGAGCGCCCCTGCAGGCGAGGGAGAGGAACCGATCGACTCGCTCGAAGATCTGAAACAGCAGCTCGAAGAGCAGAGCGACCGCTACCTGCGGCTCATGGCGGAGTTTGATAATTTCAAAAAGCGGGTCAGTCGCGATTATGAACGGCTGGTTGAATTGGCAAGCGAGAAATTGATACGCGAACTGCTCGAGGTGCGCGAGAACTTCGAGCGGGCGATCCGAAGCGACGAAAAATGCACGGACCCGAAGAGCATTTTCGACGGCATGAAATTGATTTTCGCAAAGTTCAACGATGTGCTGACCGGGAACGGCCTTGAATCGTTCGCCGCGGCCGGCGAACCGTTCGATCCTCAACTGCACGACGCGCTCCTGAAGGTACCGGATGCCACAATTCCCGAGGACCATATCGTCGAAGTATTCGAAAAAGGGTACTATCTCAAGAAACGCGTGCTGCGTCATGCGAAGGTGATCGTATCAAGCGGAGCACCCGAAGGGGACTCTCAGTAGGACCGGGTTGTAAACCCACCCATGACGCCCTTCTACCCGCACGGCAGCGGCGAGAGCGGGATGACTATTACCTGTTAACCTGGAACCTCAAACCACATGACCGATAAAGCCGACTATTACGAAGTTCTTGGCGTACAAAAAAACGCCTCCGATGATGAGATCAAGACAGCCTACCGGAGGCTGGCGATGAAATACCACCCGGATAAGAATCCGGGCGACAAGTCTGCGGAAGAGAAATTCCGGCAGGCGACCGAGGCGTACGAGGTGCTGAAGGACCCACAGCGCCGGTCGCAATACGATCAGTTCGGGCATGCGGCGTTTCAGCAGCAGGGCGCCGGTCCGGGCGGTTTCGGCGGCTTTGGCGGCTTCGATATCTCAGATGCGCTTCGCGCCTTCATGTCGGATTTCGGCGGAGACTCCTCATTCGGCGACCTGTTCGGGTTCGGCGGGGGTCGAGCGCGCCGGTCGGGCGGCGGCAGCCGGGCATCGCGCGGCAATGATCTTCAGATCCGCCTGCCCCTTACCCTGGAGGAGATCGCCAAGGGGGTCCAGAAAACCATCAAGATCAAACGCAAGGACAGGTGCCCGACCTGCGGCGGCAGCGGTTCCCGCGAGGGAAAGAAAAAAAATTGCTCTTCCTGCAACGGCAAAGGTCGGGTACGGCGAGTGGCTTCGTCGTTTTTCGGGCAGGTGATTCAGGAGAGCGCCTGCCCGACCTGCGGCGGCAGCGGATTTATCATTTCCGACCCCTGCCCTGCCTGCGGCGGCGAAGGGCTCCATTCAACCGAGAATACCGTGAACGTCACCATTCCCGCGGGAGTCTCGGAAGGCAACTACATCACGATTCCGGACCAGGGCGACGCGGGGCTCAACGGCGGCCCGGCGGGCGACCTGATCGTCCTCATCCACGAGACGCCGCATCATTTCTTTCAGCGTCACGGCACGGATCTCCTGTGCGAAATAGATATTACCTTCTCGCAAGCAGCACTCGGAACGTCGCGGGAGGTGGAAACCATCGATGGCAAGGTGAGCCTCAAGATCCCGCCGGGAACGCAGTCGGAAAAGATCTTCCGGCTTAAGGGCAAGGGGCTTCCCGTGCTGCAGCGGCGGGAGAACGGAGACCAGCTTGTGTGCGTGCATGTACGGACGCCGGAAAAGCTCAGCCGGGCGTCAAAGGATCTTCTGGAGAAACTGGCAAAAGAGGGACTTTGAAAAGGCGCTCACGTGAGCCGATGGATACCATAGTCGTCATTGATTTCGGCGGACAGTACGCCCACCTCATCGCCAATCGCATCCGGCGTCTGGGCGTTTATTCCGAGATCGCCCCGCCCGATGCCTCCCTCGAAAGTTTCAAGCGCTATCGGGGCATCATCCTCTCGGGAAGCCCGTACAGCGTTCTCGAACAGGGAAGCCCGCTCCTCGATCCGGCGATAGTGACTCTCGGCATTCCGATCCTGGGCCTCTGTTACGGTCACCAATTGATCGCGCGGTTGCTCGGCGGCGCGGTTGCAAAGGGAAACGTGCGCGAGTACGGCCGGGCCCAGCTCCGCATTGTCAAAAAATCGCCCCTCTTTGCGGGTCTTGATCCGATAGAACAGGTATGGATGAGTCACGGCGATACGGTTGAGACGCCGGCGCCCTCATTCGAGATTCTCGCGAGCACCGACGATTGCCCGGCCGCAGCGGTGGGGGACATCAGCCGCCATGTGTACGGTCTGCAGTTCCATCCCGAGGTGACCGACACACCGCACGGGATGAAAATCCTCGATAATTTCCTGATTATCTGCAAGTGCGCGCGGAGCTGGCATCCCAGGACCTATGTTGAGGCGCTCATTGCATCGATCCGCCGGCAGTGCGGCAACCGAAAGGTGTTCCTGCTCGTGTCAGGCGGCGTGGACTCCTCGGTGGCGTTTGCTCTCCTCACCAGGGCGATCGGCCCGGAGCGGGTCATGGGCCTCCATATCGACAACGGCCTCATGCGGCACAACGAGTCGGCCGACATTCTGGAGTATCTCGGGAAGCACGGGTTTGACAACCTGAAGATCGAGGACGCGACCGGCGACTTTCTCGCCGCGCTGCGGGGCGTGGTGGACCCCGAAGAGAAACGCCGCGTGATCGGCAGGATGTTTATCGAGGTCAAGGACCGGGTGTTTGCCGGTCTCGCCCTTGATCCGGAGGAGTGGCTCCTTGCGCAGGGAACGATCTATCCGGATACTATCGAAAGCGCCGGCACCAGGCACGCCGATCGCATCAAGACCCACCACAATCGCGTGGACGCCATCCTGGAGCTCATCGAACGCGGGCTCATCATCGAGCCGCTCGCCGAACTATACAAAGACGAAGTGCGGGAACTCGGAGAGGCGCTCGGCCTGCCGGGGAGACTGGTCTGGCGTCACCCGTTCCCCGGGCCCGGCCTCGGCGTGCGGGTGCTGTGTTCGGACGGC